>DGIT01000047.1 GCA_002386465.1 Burkholderiales bacterium UBA4615
AACTGAGTTGCGCGCCAGCCAGGCCAGGCCTCAAACGAAGCGGCGGGCTCAGTCGCGACGGAAGTCGTCGTGGCAGCCTTTGCAGGTTGCGCCCGTAGCCGCAAACTGGGTCTTCAGCGTGGCCGCGTCAGCCGCAGCAGCCGGCAATTTGGCAGTCTCGACCAGCATCTTTTCGTAAGCCGCCTGGAACTTGGCGCTGTCACGCCAGATTTCAGGCTTGGCCCGGGTGTTCAGACCCGTCTCGGTGCCAGCACCAAAGGCTGCGCCGGGCAGCTTGGCCAGTGTGGCAACCAGGTTGGCATTCTCGGTAGCGACTTTGGCATCAAAGGGCACCCGGTTGTTGGCCATGGCACCCAAACGCCCAAAGTGGTTACCCAGGACGGTGTAGGCCGACTGACGATACTTGATCGCGTCTTCGGGCTTGGCGAACTGCGCCTGCGCGGCAAGCGGGGACAGGGCGGCGGCGGTCGCCACCATGGCAAACAGGACTTTCATGAGGATGCACTCCGGAAAATGTAGCGTCTGGTGAGCAGCGTCGTCGCAGGCATGCGAGCGCGCCAACCGTAGAATCGGCCGACTGCGGGCAGCACTGTAGCAGCCGGCCCGGCCGGCGGTCGATCATCCGACCTAAGTTGAGGGGCAGCCCGAAGGGCAGGCGCAGAAGCGCCCGCCCCCCCACAATCAGACCCGCAGAGCGAGTTCTGCGGCTTTGCCGATATAGGAGGCTGGGGTCATGCCACGCAGCCGCTCCCGCTCCGCTGGCGGAATGGGTAGTGCATCGACAAAGGTCGCCAGCGCTTCGGCGCTGATGCCCTTGCCCCGTGTCAGCTCCTTGAGCTGTTCGTACGGATTGGGCACCCCATAGCGGCGCATCACGGTCTGAATGGGCTCGGCCAGCACTTCCCAGCAGGCATCCAGGTCCTGAGCCAGCCGCATTTCATCGACCTCCAGCTTGCCCAGACCACGCAGACAGGCATCCCAGGCCAGCAAGGTGTGGCCGAAAGCCACCCCGACATTGCGCAGAACGGTGGAGTCAGTCAGATCCCGTTGCCAGCGCGACACGGGCAGTTTGTCGGACAAGTGCCGCAGCAGCGCGTTGGCAATACCCAGATTGCCCTCGGAATTTTCGAAGTCGATCGGGTTGACCTTGTGTGGCATGGTCGACGAACCGATCTCGCCTGCCTTCAGCCGCTGCTTGAAGTAGCCCAGCGAGACATAGCCCCAGATATCGCGGTCAAGATCGAGCAGGATCGTGTTGACCCTGGCCATGGCATCGAAGAGTTCGGCCATCCAGTCATGCGGCTCGATCTGAATCGTCCACGGATTGAACTCCAGACCCAGCGCACGCTCGACCACGCCGCGCGCAAAACCTTCCCAGTCAACCTCAGGATAAGCCGACAGATGCGCATTGAAATTGCCCACCGCGCCGTTCATCTTGGCGCGAGGCTTGACCACAGCCAGGCGCTCACGGGCGTGCTTCAGACGCGCCACCACATTGGCGACCTCCTTGCCCAGTGTCGAGGGCGTGGCCGGCTGGCCGTGGGTGCGCGAGAGCATTGGCCGATGCGCGTGCGCATGGGCCATCGTGCGCAAGGTCGTCACGATGGCATCGAGCGCGGGCAGCATGACCTCGTCACGCGCTGCACGGAACATGAGCGCGTGCGAGGTGTTGTTGATGTCTTCAGACGTACAGGCGAAATGAATGAATTCGGAGGCGGCCTCGAGCTCGGCATCGCCCTGCACACATTCCTTCAGGAAATATTCGACCGCTTTGACGTCATGGTTCGTGACGGCTTCAATCGCCTTGACCCGGGTGGCTTGTGCCGCACCAAACGTCTGCACGATGCCGCGCAAGCGCTCACGCGCTTGCGCCGAGAAAGGCGGCAGTTCCGGCAATCCCAGATCGGAGAGGGCCACCAGCCATTCAATCTCGACCCTAATGCGGTGTCGCACGAAGGCCGACTCGGACAATAACGGCCGCAGTGCATGCACTTTGGCAGCATAGCGACCATCGAGCGGCGAGAGCGCCTCAAGTGCAAAGTCATGGACCGCATGGGCGGTTTCGATGGCGGCAGAAGGTGTGTTCATGGGCGCAAATGATAGCGCCCGGATAGGGCCACCCAAGCACGCTGGAGCCTTTGCGCTATATTGGCGGCCTCTTCGACCCCTCCCGCAGCCCCGAAAGATGAAGCTGATCGGCTCAGACGGCAGTCCCTACGTGCGCAAGGTTCGGGTGGTAATGGCCGAAAAGAAAATCGATTATCAATACGTGCGCGACGACGTCTGGTCGCCGCAATCGGTGGTCCCGCACGCCAATCCCTTAGGCAAAGTGCCCACGCTGGTCACCGACGACGGCGCCGCTGTCTTCGACTCACGCGTGATTGTCGAATACCTCGACACCGTCACGCCCATTGCCCGACTCATCCCGCCCTCCGGGCGTGAACGCGTGGAAGTGCGCTGCTGGGAAGCCCTCGCTGACGGCTTGCTTGATGCTGCCATCCTGATTCGCGTCGAATCCACACAGCGACCCGAGTCGCTGCGCAGTGCGGACTGGGTCGCGCGTCAGACGGGCAAGGTCGATGCTGCGCTCGCTGCCATGGCCAACGGACTTGAAGACAAGGCGTTTTGCAGTGGCGGCAAGTATTCGCTCGCCGATATTGCCGTTGGCTGTGCGCTGGGCTATCTCGACTTTCGCTTTCCCCAGATGGATTGGCGCACCCGCCACGAGAACCTCGCTCGCCACGCTGACAAGATGCTGGCGCGACAATCGTTCCAGGACACTGCGCCGCCCAAGGTCTGAGCCGCGGTCAGGCCGGCGCAAACGACTCTGCGCGTGCCCTTTCCCAGAAGCCTGCGTGAATCGGCCAGCGTGACAGATCGCCTTCGAGCAAGGCGCCTGCACGCATCGGCGGATATAGCGCTGCGAGCGTCCGCACTTCGTTGCCGTTCACGCGTCGCACGATATGTTCCCGCCGAAACTGTGAGGGATGGGTCAGCCCAGAAGCAGCGACCATCTCGGCCACCGCCTTGAGCGTGTTCTGATGAAAATTGAACACGCGCTCGGCTTTATCAGGCACCACCAGCGCACGCTGACGCACCGGGTCCTGCGTGGTGACACCGGTCGGGCAACGCCCAGTGTGGCAACTCATCGCCTGGATGCAGCCCACCGCAAACATGAAGCCGCGCGCACTGTTGCACCAGTCAGCCCCCAGCGCCATGGTGCGCACCACATCGAAGGCGCTGACCACTTTGCCGGCAGCCCCCAGGCGGACCCGATCGCGCAGGTTCAGCCCCATCAGGGTGTCGTGTACCAGCATGAGTGACTCGCGCATCGGCGCACCCATGCGATCGATGAATTCGACTGGCGCAGCACCGGTGCCGCCCTCCTTGCCATCAATGACAATGAAGTCCGGGGTGATCCCGGTCAGTTGCATGGCCTTGGCAATGGCGAACCACTCCCAGGGATGGCCAATCGCCAGTTTGAAACCAGTGGGTTTGCCTCCTGACAATTCACGCAAACGCTGCACAAATTCGAGCAGCCCCACTGGCGTGGAGAACGCCGAGTGCGCGGCGGGCGACACGCAGTCCTCCCACGCGGGTACGCCACGCGCCTGGGCAATCTCGGGCGACACCTTCGGGCCGGGCAGCACACCGCCATGGCCTGGCTTGGCGCCCTGCGACAGCTTGATCTCAATCATGCGCACCTGTGGGTCAAGTGCGTTGTCGACGAAGCGCTGCGCATCAAACCCGCCCTGCGCATCCCGGCATCCGAAGTAACCCGACCCGATCTCCCAGATCAGATCGCCACCGGCTTCGCGGTGATACGTCGAAATCGAGCCCTCGCCGGTGTCATGTGCAAAGCCGCCACGTTTCGCACCCTGATTGAGCGCACGAATGGCATTGGCCGATAGCGCGCCGAAACTCATCGCGGAAATATTGAAGATCGATGCGTCATACGGCAGTGTGCAGGCGGCTGCACCAATCGCCACACGAAAATCATGCGAGGACTCCGGCGCCGGGGCCAGCGAATGACTGATCCATTCGTAGCCGGTGGCATAGACATCGAGTTGCGTGCCGAAGGGCCGCTTGTCGAGCTCCTGCTTGGAGCGCTGGTACACGATGGCGCGATCGTTGCGCGAAAACGGGACCGCCTCGGTATCGGATTCGATCAGATACTGACGGATCTCGGGTCGAATCTCCTCGAAGAAGAACCTGAAATGTCCGACGATCGGGTAGTTGCGCAGAATCGAATGACGGGTCTGCGTCAGGTCATGCACACCAATGACCATGAGGATCAGCGCAGCCAGCGGCCAGATCCAGGCGATGTAACCAACGAGCCAGGCGCCCCCCAGAACCAGTGCGGCCAAAGCAGCGGTGCCCAGCACCGCATAACGTGCATATCCACTCATCTCGATTCCTGCCAGGCAAGGTACGGCGCAGTTTAGCCCTGGAGCTCGCGCACCGGCATGACCGCCAGTGCGGGCAAAGGCGCCGCGGCGGTTGATGCAATCACCCCGCCGCCCAGACAGACATCACCCTGGTAGAGCACCGCAGACTGCCCTGGCGTCACGGCCCACTGCGGCGCCGGGAAGGCTACGGAAAAATGCGTCCCGTCAGCCGGGTCGGTATGCAGGATGCACGATGCATCGCTTTGCCGATAACGGGTCTTGGCGCCCAACATGGGGGCCACGCAAGCGATCGACTGCTCACCGGTCCCCGATTGCCCGGCAGGGCTGAGGGGCGGTGCGCCGGCGATCCAGTGCGCATCCTGCGCCTGCAGCGCGCTCGACTGCAGCCACGGATGGTCATGACCCTGCACGATGTACAAGGTGTTGGCCGCCATGTCCTTGCGGGCCACATACCAGGCCTCTCCCGAGCCTGCGCGCTGCCCCCCCACACCGATCCCCTTGCGCTGACCCAGCGTGTAGAACGATAGACCGACATGCTCGCCCACATGCTTGCCGGTATCGGTGATGATCGGGCCCGGCGCCGTAGGCAGATAGCGCGACAGAAACGCACGAAACGGCCGCTCGCCAATGAAGCAGATGCCGGTTGAATCTTTCTTGGCGTGATTCGGCAAGCCGATACGCCGAGCAATGTCGCGAACCTCGGACTTAGGCAGCTCGCCCACCGGAAAGAGCGTGCGGGCCAGCTGAGCCTGATTCAAGCGGTGCAGAAAATAGCTCTGGTCCTTGGTCACATCGGTGCCGCGTAAGAGCTCATGGCGTAAGCCACCGGGGCACTGCGCATCGCTCACGCTGCGCACGCGCGCGTAATGTCCGGTGGCGATGCGCTCAGCGCCCATGCGCATTGCATGGTCCAGAAACGCCTTGAATTTGATCTCCGCATTGCACAGCACATCGGGGTTCGGTGTGCGTCCCGCCGAGTATTCACGCAAAAATTCGGCAAAGACGCGATCACGGTACTCGGCTGCGAAATTGACGGCTTCCAGTTCAATGCCCAGGCGATCGGCCACGCTTGCTGCATCGATCCAGTCTTCGCGGGTCGAGCAGTAGGCATCGTCGTCATCGTCCTCCCAGTTCTTCATGAACAGGCCAATCACCTCCCAGCCCTGTTCACGCAGCAACCATGCCGAGACCGCAGAGTCGACCCCGCCCGACAAGCCCACCACCACGCGCGGCCGACTCATGTCGTGGACCCACGCTCGCGCGACAGCGCACTGGGGTGCGTCCAGATCACCTCCAGCGGATAGCGTCGGCCGGCCAGATAGTCTTCAACGGTGCGCGAGACCAAGGGGCTGCGGTGCCGCTCGGGGCAGTCCAGCACGGCCTGCGGCGTCATCCAGACCACGCGGACAATGCCGTCATCAAGCGCCCGCCCAGGCACCTCCTGCAGCGCACGGCAGATGAATGCATGGCGCATATACGTCACATCGGTACCGGATGCCGCATGCATGTAACGCGACATGTACATCCCGAGCAGTGCCACCGGCTCGACATGCCACGCGCTTTCCTCAAGCGACTCACGCACGACCGCCTGCTGCAGGCTCTCGCCCGCATCCAGGTGCCCCGCAGGCTGATTCAGCTTCAAGCCCTCAGGGGTGTGCTCTTCGATCATCAACAGCAGACCTTCGCGCTCGATCAGCGCGGCCACTGTGACATGAGGCTTCCAGTCATCCATGGCGCATTTTAGCCCTCGGCTACCTGAGCCCCGAGGTGGGATTAAGCGGTGCCGCATCGCAGTGCGGGTTATGCTCGACGGTTTGCAAGCCTCACCTTTGGAGCGTCAAGCATGAAGATCGGAGTGCCGGCCGAGACGCGGCCCGGCGAGGCCCGCGTCGCCGCAACGCCTGAAACCATCAAGAAACTGGTGGCCAGCAAGCACGAGGTCCTCGTTCAGTCAGGCGCAGGTGTGGGCGCCAGCGTACCGGATGCCGCCTTCGTCGCGGCGGGCGCCACCATCGTGGATTCAGCGAACGCATTCGCTGCCGACATGGTGCTCAAGGTACGTCGCCCCTCTACCGAAGAGCTGGCTCAGATGCGCCCCGGCACCGCCGTGGTCGGCATGCTTGAACCCTTCGATCGAGCAGGGCTGGAGCAGCTCGCGCAGGCTGGGGCCGTTGCTTTCGCACTGGAAGCAGCGCCACGCACCACGCGCGCTCAGAGCATGGACGTGCTGTCCTCGCAGGCCAACATCGCCGGCTACAAGGCCGTGATGGTGGCCACCAACACCTATCAGCGCTTCATGCCCATGCTCATGACGGCAGCCGGCACGGTCAAGGCCGCCCGCGTGGTCATCCTCGGCGTGGGCGTGGCGGGCCTGCAGGCCATCGCCACGGCTAAGCGTCTGGGTGCCGTCATTGAAGCCTCCGATGTGCGACCGCCCGTGAAAGAGCAGGTCGAGTCGCTGGGCGCCAAGTTCATCGACGTACCCTACGAAACCGACGAAGAGCGCGAAATTGCCAAGGGAGTAGGCGGCTATGCGCGCCCCATGCCCGAGAGCTGGATGAAGCGGCAGGCTGCCGCGGTGGCTGAGCGAATTCGGCAAGCCGACATCGTCATCACCACCGCACTCATTCCCGGGCGCAAGGCACCGGTGCTGGTCACCGAAGAAATGGTGCAGTCCATGAAGCCCGGCTCGGTCATCATCGACATGGCTGTTGAGCAGGGCGGTAACTGCCCGCTCTCGGAGCCCGGCAAGACCGTGACTAAGCATGGCGTGCATATCGTGGGCGAAACCAATCTGCCCTCCATGGTTGCTGCCGATGCCTCCGCACTGTATGCGCGCAACGTGCTCGACTTTCTCAAGCTGGTGGTCGATGCCGACGGCAAGCTCAAGATCGATCTGGAAGACGACATCGTGAAGGCCTGCCTCGTCGCTCGCGACGGCCAGGTCCTGCGCGCCTGAACCCACCGGGTTCAGGCACTGCCCCACGCTCACTCAGGCAAAGACACCTCATGGATGCCATCAATCCCACCGTCATCAACCTGATCATCTTCGTGCTGGCCATCTATGTCGGCTATCACGTGGTCTGGAATGTCACGCCCGCTTTGCACACGCCACTCATGGCGGTCACGAATGCCATCTCGGCGATCATCATCGTCGGTGCCATGCTGGCCGCCGCACTCACGCAAACGCCGCTGGGCAAGTTCATGGGGGTGGCCGCTGTCGCACTTGCAGCGGTCAATGTGTTCGGTGGCTTTCTGGTCACACGGCGCATGCTCGACATGTTCAAAAAGAAAGACCGCGCCGGCGCCAAGGAGCATGCCAAATGACCGTGCGTGCCTTCATCGTTTTGCTGATCGTCACGGTCCTGGCCATCTTTTTCGCCGACCGCGTCGCTCAGGGCTTTTCCGCCCCTGGGCTTGAACGCACCTTCACCGTGCTGGTGATCTCCGCGGCTGTGGTCGCACCGGTTGCCTGGCTGCTCGGGCGTATCGGGTGGATCACCGGGCGACTCGACCTCGGCGCACGCCGAACTCCCTCCGGCCAATCGCCTCGCAATGGAGGCCAGGCATGAACATGAACATCATCGTCCTGCTGTATCTCGTCGCCTCGATCTGCTTCATCCAGGCACTCAAAGGGCTTTCGCATCCAACCACCTCGATCCGAGGCAATGTCTTCGGCATGGTCGGCATGGCGATTGCCGCACTGACCACGGTCGGCCTGATCTTCACGTTGCGCGCTGAAGCTGCACCAGGTGGCCTGGCCTGGGTACTGCTTGGCCTGCTGTTGGGCGGCTCGGCCGGGGCCATCATGGCCAAGCGGGTCGAAATGACCAAGATGCCCGAGCTGGTCGCGTTCATGCACAGCATGATCGGTCTGGCCGCGGTGTGCATCGCCATTGCAGCCGTCGCCGAGCCTTGGGCCTTCGGCATCACCAGCTATCCCAAGGAGTTGCTGATCGGCGCGCAAACGCCGGCTGGCACCGTCGTAGCCGACGTCATCGCCCGACCGCCCATTCCGCTGGGCAACCGCCTCGAGCTGTTCCTGGGCGCAGCCATCGGCGCCATCACCTTCAGCGGCTCGGTGATCGCCTTCGGCAAACTGTCCGGAAAATACAAGTTCCGCCTGTTCCAGGGCGCGCCGGTGGTCTTCTCCGGCCAGCACATGCTCAATCTGGTGCTGGGCCTGGCCACCGTGGCGCTGGGCCTGGTGTTCACCTTCACCGAGAGCTGGCCGGCCTTTCTGGCCATGCTGGCCCTGTCGTTCATTCTCGGGGTGCTGATCATCATCCCGATCGGCGGTGCCGACATGCCGGTGGTGGTGTCCATGCTCAACAGCTATTCGGGCTGGGCGGCAGCAGGCATCGGGTTTTCGCTGAACAACAGCATGCTGATCATCGCGGGTTCGCTGGTGGGCAGCTCGGGCGCCATCCTGAGCTACATCATGTGCAAGGCCATGAACCGCTCGTTCTTCAACGTGATCCTGGGCGGATTCGGCGGCGATGCCGCAGCGGCCACCGCGGGCGGTGCGCAGCAGCAGCGCCCGGTGAAGAGCGGCTCGTCCGACGATGCCGCCTTCCTCATGAGCAACGCCGACTCGGTCATCATCGTGCCGGGCTATGGTCTGGCGGTGGCTCGCGCCCAGCATGCGCTCAAGGAACTCACCGAAAAGCTCATCGAGCGCGGTGTGACCGTCAAATACGCCATTCACCCGGTTGCGGGCCGCATGCCTGGCCATATGAACGTCCTGCTGGCTGAAGCCGAAGTGCCGTACGACCAGGTCTTCGAGATGGAAGACATCAACGCAGAGTTTGGTCAGGCCGATGTAGCGCTGATCCTGGGCGCCAACGACGTGGTCAATCCGGCAGCCAAGGATCCCAAGTCGTCGATTGCAGGCATGCCCATCCTGGAGGCCTACAAGGCCAAGACCGTGATCGTGAACAAGCGCAGCATGGCCTCGGGTTATGCGGGCCTGGATAACGAGCTCTTCTACATGGACAAGACCATGATGGTCTTCGGCGACGCGAAGAAGGTGGTCGAGGACATGGTCAAGGCCGTCGAGTAACTGACCGGTCAAGGCTCTGGGAGTACCCGAGAGGTCGAGCACGGCTTGAATGACGGCGCGGGTGCCCCCATCATCCGGAAGCGTCGGCTTGACGCGACCCGCAGGGGCTTCTCATGAGTACCGATCTCAGTCAACTCTCCGCACCCAGGCCCTCCGGGGAAGATCCCGAGCGTCTGGAAGCGCTGCGCAAGATCTGCCTGTTCGACTACCTGCTGCACATTGCCGGCGCGCTGCTGTCGGCCGGGCTGTTGTCCGTGATTGCGCTGATCGTGAATTACGTCAAGCGCGACAATGCCCGCGGCACGATCTATGAAAGTCACATGGCCTGGATGATCCGCACCTTCTGGTGGACGGTGTTCTGGATGGTCGCCATTGCCATCCCTGCAGGCCTGCTCAGCGTGGTGAGTTTCGGGTTGCTGAGTTTCCTGTTCCTGGTACCCGGCGTGTGGTTCTTGTACCGGATGATCAAGGGCTTGCTGAGGCTGAACGACGGTCAGCCCATGCCCCTCTGAGTTGATCCGATTGCCTTGAGCCCGTCTTTAAATCGACAGGCTCGCTGCATGGGGCGCGGAGACTGATTTCAGGAGGGGCGACGGGGCAACGGGGCAGGCGTGGCCACCAGCGCCGCAATGCCTTGGGCGGGCTGCTGCGCCGCTTGGGTCTCGGCCTCGGATGCGCGCTCGCGCAGGCCCACCAGGCCAAAGAGCGAAGCTACGATGCACTCGAGCCAAGCCACCCAGGCAGGACCTGCCAGCACTTCACCGAGCACCAGTGCCGCATGTACGATCAGCAGACATGCAAAGACGGTCGTCCAGATCGAACGGCGTTGAGCCGTTCCAGGCGAAACCTCTTCAAAAGCAACCGCACGCGTATTCATCAGATTTCGGACAACAAGGGATGACAACCAAAGGCGACAGGCAACGAAAAAATTTTATTCTCTTCCTGTGCCAACCCTATGACAAAGTGCATCCAACCCGTGACGACATTGGAAATTCACACGGAAATCTGCCGAATCTGGGCAAATGAGCGTGCACCACAGGGCAGTCCGACCGCTTAGTCGCGGGTCCTGACAGGCATGCGCAATAGTGGCTGCGCCCGATTGCGACCCTTTTGATTAAGCCCGAAGGCCGGGACGCTCTGATGGACTGATCCCTCAGTGAGAGGGTTGCGCGCGAGGCGAAGCCAAGATGGGAATACAGGCAAGCAGCAAAATGAACGTATGCCGGTGCGCGAAGTCGAACCAGAGACAGTGCGACAACCCGGCTGACAGAAAAACAATGATCAGACTTGTCCAGGCATCACGCTCCGGCGAGCCCAGACGCGCAACGTGGCGAAGCAGCAAGACGATCAGTCCCGCAAAAATCAACAGGCCGACGGCGCCCTCTTCCGCCAGGATCCACAGATACTCCTGGTGAGGATGATCAAAGAGAAACGCCTCGTGGTTGGGTTTGCCCTGCATTGCACGGTGGTACATGGGGCGCCACTGGTTCAATCCGTGGCCGAATACCGGTGCCGAGGCAATCATCGGCAAGGTTTGTCGCCACATCTCCAACCGTGCTCCCGTTGGCGTCGCGACGCTTTGCGCGTCATATAACTGCGCCTCGCGCTGCAAGGCCAGCACGCGCTCCCGGGTCATTGGAAGGCTCCAGAGGATCGAGCCGATCAACACCACGCAGGCACCCAGGAAAACAAGCCGCCGCGAGTCCGGTAACTGGCGTGCCCCAGTCAATCTCCACGAAAAATAGGCCATCAGCAGCAACAGCGACACCAGTGCCGTTCGGCTGTCGATCAGAAACAGTACGTTGGCACACGACAGCAGAACAATGAGTGCCAGGGACAGCCGTATCCGCAAGGGAGCACGACGCAGGAACCACGAGAATGCAAACGAGGCGAGGATCAGAAAGGCCACCCCCTGCTGGTTGTACTCCTTGAACACCGTGTTGCGCATCCGCGCGCCCGACTCAAGCAATGCCAAGTCACGCTGAGGCACGATACCCATGGCCTGCCCCCATGAAATCAACAGCACTGCGGTGACAGCGATGCAAAACGCCAGCACGGCTCGTCGTCTCCAGCGATTGCTGTCCAGCAATGTGGCCACCAGAAGCGGATAGGCCAGCGCGAACAGCGTGGAGCCACTCGGAAATTGGCTGCCGTGCGCCAGTTTTGCGTGCAGCGCACTGAGCGCGAGGACACCCATCCAGATCAGCGCACCCCTGACCACCGGCTGGCTCAGACCCGTACGCAAGCGTCCTGGCAGATCGGGAGCGAGCAGGGAGCACAGCAGCGCGAACGCCAGTGCAATGCTCGTGGCCGGTTTGTTGAGCGGGACGCAGAACAATGACACCACCACGGCCCAGCGCCCGGCGTCGTGAATCGCGCCGCGCCACCCGCCGGAACGCATGATGTTGGCGTCGCGTTGATCCGCGCTGGCGGCCTGGGCTGATGCCTCCCAGGCAGATGAGGCTGCCTGACGATCAGGCGCCGGCGGAAATGGTTCAGCCTTCACGCCTGCTGCCTGCATCCCGCTGCAAGTACCACAGCTTGATGTACTTGTAATAGCTCGCTTCACCCAGCATCAGTGCCACGCCAAAACCTTGCGCGCCATCCAGAAATCCGGCGCGAAACACATACGTACGCACGAACGCCCACAGGCCGTGCACCACAGCCGTCCATGGCGTGGCGCGCTTGCCTCGCTCAAAAGCCTGCCGCGCACCGAGCGTGGAATAGCGATCGATCTTCGTGAGCACCTCGGTGTAGTCGGCGTAGGTGTAGTGCATGAGCGGTTCGCGCAGCATGCCTACTGAACCGCTCGCCACGACGCGTTCATGGACGAGGTCGTCGCTGAAGCGAGCCTCGCCGCGACGAAACAGACGCAGGACGGGCTCCGGGTACCACCCCGCGTGACGAATGAATCGGCCGCAAAATCGCGACAGCCGCGGCAAGCGATAAGCGTCATGGCGGCCTGAGGTCATTGCTGCAAGGATTTCGTCACGCAGCGCAGGCGTCACCCGCTCATCGGCATCAATCGACAGCACCCAGTCACTGCGCGCATGGGACAACGCCACGTTTTTCTGGGGTCCATACCCGGGCCAGTCCGTTGTCTGAACCACCCGAGCGCCGCAAGACCGGGCAAGTGCCACCGTGTCATCAGTGCTGCCGGAATCCACCACAACGATTTCATCGCACCAGGCAACGCTTTGAAGGCACCCCTGAATGTTGTGCGCCTCGTTTTTGGTGATAACAATGACCGACAGGCTCATGCGCTGGCGTGAGTCGTTGGACCTCGGCTCAAGACCTGATCCACCCACTCCACCCAGTGGCGCACCGGCACGGCCGTACCTGCCTGCAGATGGGTGAGGCAACCGATATTGGCCGAGACGATCATCTGCGGGGACTGTGCCTGCAGATGGCCCAGTTTTCGGGTGCGCAATTGCTTCGAGAGATCGGCCTGCAGCACGGAATACGTGCCTGCCGAGCCGCAGCACAAATGTGATTCGGCTACCGGCAACAGTTCGGCGCCGCAGGCGGTGAGCAGCGCCTCAACGATACCGCGCACCTGCTGGCCGTGCTGCAGTGTGCAGGGCGGATGAAAACTGATGCGTTGGGGCACACCCGCTGCGCCCACATCGGACGCGCAGCGCGCTGTCAGCGCATCACGTTCGGTGGCGAGGTACTCGGACAGATCGCGGGTGAGTGCCACCACCCGCTGGGCCTTGCTGGCATACGCCGGATCGTTGCGCAGCAGATGCGCATAGTCCTTGACCATGGCGCCGCAACCCGAGGCGTTCATGACGATCGCCTCCACACCCGATGGCGACCCGGACTGTGTCGCTGCGCCAGCGACAGGCCCCTGGGGTGTCGCTGCGTCCGGCGCGCCGGGCGCGATATACGGCCACCAGGCGTCGATGTTGCGCCGGGCATCGGCCCGCGCGCCCTCCGGATCGCTCAAGTGTTGGCGAATTGCGCCGCAACAGCCGGAACGCGGCGCCACCACGGCCTGAATGCCCAGTGCATCCAGCACCCGTGTGGTGGCTGCATCGATGGACGGTGCCATGGCGGGCTGCACGCAGCCGTCGAGCATCAGCACTTTGCGGGCATGCGAACGGGTTGGTGTGTGCCCAGGGTCAACCCGTTCAGGCACCTTGGCCTTGAGCACCGCGGGCAGCATGGGCCGCACGGCCTGACCCAGGCGCATGGCCGGATCGAAGAGCGCGCGCCGTGTGAGGCCCTCTCGCAGTGCCGTACGCATCAGCCGCTCGCTGCGCGGGCGCTCGACACGCGACTCCACCAGTTCACGCCCAATGTCCACCAGATGCCCGTACTGCACGCCCGACGGGCAGGTGCTCTCGCAGTTGCGGCAGCTCAGACAGCGATCGAGGTGTACCTGCGTTTCACGGGTGGGCTCCACGCCCTCCATGACCTGCTTGATGAGATAGATCCGCCCGCGGGGGCCGTCCAGTTCATCGCCCAACAGTTGATAGGTGGGGCAGGTGGCCGTGCAAAAGCCGCAGTGCACGCAGCTGCGCAGGATATCGTCGGCTTCACGACCCAGCGGGGTATCGCGCAACCAGTCGGCGAGCCGGGTTTCCATCGTGTGCGCTCAAAAATAAGGGTCAGAGGCCAGGCACCAGCCGG
Source organism: Burkholderiales bacterium UBA4615 (assembly GCA_002386465.1). GTDB lineage: Bacteria > Pseudomonadota > Gammaproteobacteria > Burkholderiales > Burkholderiaceae_E > UBA4615. Next base: position 14,107 of record DGIT01000047.1, read on the forward strand.
CCGGGATTGAAGATGCCGTGGGGGTCGAATTCGCGCTTGATGCGTCGATGCAGGGCCAGCAGCGGCGCCGCCAGCGGCTCGAAGACCGCCACACCCTGGGGCGCGCCGCGAAACAGCGTGGCACTGCCGCCCACTGTGGCCGCAGCCTGCCTCACCAGGGCTGCTTCGGCATCGGTCCGGAACCAGCGCAACGCGCCTCCCCATTCCACCAGTTGTCGGCCCGGAAATTCGAAGATCGGTGCAGTCGATGGCACAGACAGACGCCACAGCGGCGCATCGCCATCGAAAAACGCATCGGTCTGTTCACGCAGCGCGCGCCAGGTCTGGTCCGCCTCATCACGATCCAGCGGCTGTGCGGCATGGTCCTGTACAAACCGCTGCGAAGCAGCCTGCACGGCCGCTTGCGCGCCCGACAAGCGCACCATCAGGCGCCCATCAGCCCAGCAGGTAGCCGACACTGGAAGCGGCTGGCCTGCCCAGGCGTTCATGGTGGCCAGCGCCTCGCGCAAGCCACTTCGCATCACCAGGGTCGATTGCGCAGCCGGCAGAGGCAGGACTTTGATCGACACCTGCAGGACCGGGCCCAGCACCCCCATCGAACCGGCCAGCAGGCGCGACACATCGTAGCCCGCCACGTTTTTCATGACCTGACCACCGAAATGCAGGAGTTCGCCCGTAGCACTCATGAGTACCGCACCAAGCACGAAATCGCGCACCGCGCCTGCGCTGGCTCGCCCGGGGCCAGACAAACCGGCCGCCACCATGCCGCCCACGGTCGCTCCGGGGCCGAAATGCGGCGGTTCAAAGGCAAGACACTGGCTCTGCGCAGCAAGCGCCTGCTCGAGTTCGACCAGCGGCGTCCCGCAGCGTGCCGTGACCACCAGCTCGGTCGGCTCATACGACACGATGCCCGCGTAAGGCCGCAGGTCGAGCACCTCGCCCGTACACGCCTCGCCATAAAACGCCTTGGTGTCGCCACCGCGCAGACGCAGGCGCACACGGTCGGCATGGGCCGCACGCACCTGCTCACGCAAGGCATGCAACGCAGCCTGGTCGGGTGAGGCGGCTATGGCGGCTACAGAGGAATCAGGTGTCGACATCACACAGGCGCCTCAGAACCGCGGCAATTCGGGAAACGCGATGCGCCCGCCATGCACATGCATCTTGCCGTACTCGGCGCATCGGGCCAGCGTCGGGATGGCCTTGCCGGGGTTCAACAGCCCTGGCGGATCAAAGGCCCGCTTGACCGAAAAGAAGGCAGCGCGCTCGGCAGGCGAGAACTGCACGCACATGGAGTTGATCTTTTCGATCCCCACACCGTGCTCGCCCGTGACCGTGCCGCCCAATTCAACACACAGCTCCAGAATGTCGGCACCGAAGCGGTCGGCGCGCTCCCATTCACCGGGCTGGTTGGCATCAAAGAGGATCAGCGGATGCAGGTTGCCGTCACCTGCGTGGAACACATTCATGCAACGCATGCTGTAGGTGCGTTCCATCTCGGCAATGGCAGAGAGCATGCGGCCCAGATTCTTGCGCGGGATGGTGCCGTCCATGCAGTAGTAGTCGGGCGATACACGGCCCGCCGCCGGAAACGCGTTCTTGCGCCCCGACCAGAAGCGCAGCCGCTCGGCTTCCGAGCCCGACACCACCAGTTGCGTGGCGCCGGCATCACGCAGCACCTGCTGCATGCGGGCGATTTCCTCTTCGACTTCCTCGGGCGTGCCATCCGACTCGGCCAGCAGGATTGCTTCGGCCTGCAGGTCGTAGCCGGCCTTCACAAAGGGCTCGACCGCGGCCGTCGCCTTGCGGTCCATCATCTCCAGACCTGCCGGGATGATGCCTGCGCCGATGATCGCAGCCACCGCATCGCCGGCCTTCACCACATCGTCGAAGGAGGCCATGACCACCCGTGCCAGTTGCGGCTTGGGCACGAGCTTGACCAGCGCTTCGGTCACCACGACCAGCATGCCTTCGGAGCCGATGACCAGCGCCATCAGGTCAAGGCCCGGGGCATCAAGGGCGGCACTGCCGAATTCGACGATCTCGCCTTCAATGGTCAGTCCCCTGATGCGCAGCACGTTATGCACGGTCAGGCCGTATTTGAGGCAATGCACCCCGCCGGAATTTTCGGCAATGTTGCCGCCGATGGAGCATGCGATTTGCGACGAAGGATCCGGGGCGTAGTACAGGTTGTGGGGCGCCGCCGCCTCGGAAATAGCCAGGTTGCGCACTCCGGGCTGCACCCGCGCCGTGCGGCCGACCGGATCGATCGACAGGATGCTGTTCAGACGTGCCAGCGACAGCACGACGCCTGCACCATGGGGCATGGATCCGCCCGACAGACTGGTGCCGGCACCGCGCGCCACCACCGGGACATCGTGTTCGCGACAGATGCGCAGCACCTGCTGAACCTGCGCCTCGGTATCGGGCAGGCACACAGCCACCGGGAGCTGGCGAAACGCCGACAGGCCATCGCATTCGTAGGGACGGGTCTGCTCGGTGCGCGACAGCAGCGCGCCCATAGGCAGGATCGAGGTCAGCGCGGCTACCAGCGCGTCGCGGCGCTGAGGCTCGAGCGTCGCGGTGACGTCCGACCAGCGCTGCTCCGGCTCAGCCGGATGCACGGCGGGTTCGGGAGCGTTCATTTCACCGTTCCTTGCGTGATCTGGACGGATTAAAACCGG
>DGIT01000070.1 GCA_002386465.1 Burkholderiales bacterium UBA4615
CCCAGGCGTTCCACATAGCGACGCATGCCACCCGGGTAGTAGTGCAGCCCGAATTTGGCCGCCGGCATGAACATGCGGCTGGTGGTCACGCCCAGTCGCAGGTCGCAGCACAGGGCGAGGTCGGTGGCTCCGCCATAGACCCCGCCGTGGATGGCTGCGATGGTGGGCAGCAGCAGGCGCTCGATGCGATCGAGCAGCCCCTCGAAAGTACGCTCATCGAGTTTTTCGCGGATGGCTTGCAGGGTGTAGCCCGAACTGAAGGTCTTTGGGCCATTGCCTGCAAACACCACCACCCGGATTGCGGGCGTGGCTTGAATCGTATCGAGATACCCCTGGATGACCGCAATGTCGGTCGGGTCGATGCGATTGTGCTGCGACGGGCGGTTCAGGCGAATGGTCGCGCAGGGACCATCCACGTGAAGCAAGGGGGCGGTGTCGGCGGCGCGATCTGAGGCGGGCGTGGTCAAGGCGGCGAGTCCTGGGGGCAAGAGCCCGATTGTGCCGCAGGCCCCGGCAGCCGCCCCCAGCCAGTGGCTCGATGCTTCGGTTTCGTGCTAAAACCTCCGGGTTTCGCATCGCACATCACACAGGAGAACACACCATGGCTGAAGCGTATATCGTCGCCGCTGCCCGCACCGCTGGCGGCAGAAAAGGCGGGCGTCTGTCCGGATGGCACCCGGCCGATCTGGCCGCGCAGGTACTCGATGCCCTCGTGGCGCGCACCGGCATCGACCCGGCCCTCGTCGAGGACGTGATCATGGGTTGTGTGGGCCAGGCGGGCGAGCAGTCGGCCAACATCGGTCGCAATGCGGTGCTGGCGTCCAGCCTGCCCGAGAGCGTTCCGGGCACTTCGATCGACCGCCAGTGCGGCTCGTCGCAGCAGGCGGTTCAGTTTGCGGCGCAAGCCGTGATGTCGGGCACGATGGATGTGGTCATCGCAGCCGGTGTGGAGAGCATGACGCGCGTGCCGATGGGGATGCCTTCGTCGCTGCCCGCCAAGAACGGCATGGGCCACTACATGAGCCCAGCCATTCGCACGAAGTATCCCGGTCCCGATTTCAGCCAGTTCATGGGCGCCGAGATGATGGTCAAGAAATACGGTCTGACCAAGGCCGACCTGGACGCGTACGCGCTGTCCAGCCATGAGCGTGCCATTGCTGCCACGCAATCCGGCGCCTTCAAGGACGAGATCATTCCCATCGCCGTCAAGACGGCCGATGGCACCCTCACGTCGGACCTGCACACTGCTGACGAAGGCATCCGCTTCGATGCCACGCTGGCCGGCATTTCGGCTGTGAAAATCCTCCAGGAAGGCGGCGCAATCACGGCGGCCAATGCCAGCCAGATCTGCGACGGCTCGGCAGCCGTCATGGTGGTGAGCGAAAAAGGCCTGAAGATGCTGGGCTTGAAGCCCATGGCTCGCGTGCACCACATGACCCTCATCGGCCATGACCCGGTGATCATGCTCGAGGCCCCGCTGCCCGCCACTGAGCGTGCGCTCAAGAAGTGCGGCATGAATATCGACGACATCGACCTCTTCGAAGTCAACGAAGCCTTTGCCTCGGTGCCGCTGGCCTGGCTCAAGGCTACGGGCGCCGATCGCAACCGCCTGAACGTGAACGGCGGCGCGATCGCGCTGGGTCACCCGCTTGGCGGTTCGGGCGCCAAGCTCATGACCACCTTGCTTTACGCGCTGAAAAATCAGAACAAGCGCTATGGCCTGCAGACCATGTGCGAAGGCGGCGGACTGGCTAACGTGACGATCGTCGAGCGGCTCTGAGGCCCGCACGCCTTCAGCGTTCAGACAGGCTGGACGCTGATGCGTTGACGAGGGCGTGTCACCCCTACGGGACGACCAAGACCGAGGCTCCAGGCCTCGGTTTTTTTTGGTTACAGGGTTGCGATAGCGTGCCACGGCATCGTACGGGTGCTTACTTTTCAGGCAAGTAGTGCGCACGGCTCGTGTACACTGTAATGACTAATTCGTCTCTGACACAGTCCCGCTTCAGTCGGCCGCCAACACCCACAGACCACGTTTTCGTGCCCTGTCATGAAGAACATCACGCTCAGCGCAGACGCGTCCCTGATCGAGGCAGCGCGCAGTCAGGCCAGGGCTCGTCACACCACGCTCAACGAGCAGTTCCGGATCTGGCTGGCCAGTTACGCAGCGCAGCCTCCCGCAGTCGAAGACGCCCTGTCGCAAGTCAATCGCATGCGCACCTACGTGCGCACGCAGGGGCAGCGGTTCACGCGGGATGAAATGAATGAGCGCTGACTTTTACGACAGCAATCTCTTTGTATACCTGTTCGATGAAACCGCGCCGGTCAAGCAACAACGTGCTGATGCGCTGATCCGTGCAGCGCTGCAGGAGCAGACCGCCTGCGTCAGTTTTCAGGTTGTTCAGGAAACGCTCAACGTGCTCACACGTAAGCTGGCGCGGCCGCTAACGCCGACAGATGCCGAGGTCTTCTTGCAGCGCATCCTCATGCCCTTGTGGACGGTGATGCCCAGCGCCGCGTTGTATTCGAAGGCGATTGAGCTGCAAGGCCGTTCAGCAATCGGGTTTTACGACGCACTCATCGTGGCAGCTGCATCGCAGGCGGGCTGCACACGCCTGCTCAGTGAAGACCTTCAGCACGGGCAGATGTTCGGTGCATTGCGCGTCGAAAATCCATTTCGAACCTAAGCCGCCCGCTGCCTCAGCCCCCAGCTGAAGGCACAGTGGGCCTTTTGCGCCGTGCGCTCCTGCGTGAGCGCACGCGCCATGGCCTGATCGCCTCCGCGCAGCGCCGCTTCGATCAAGGTGCGGTGAACAATATCGCGCTGAGCATGGCTGCCGCCGAAGGCGTGGGCCTTGTAGCGCACGGGCAGCAGCAGACTCACCGTCTCGGCAAAGCGGCCCTTCCCGAATGCATCGATCGCCTGCACGATCGGCAGACCCACTTCGCGGGTCATGCGGGCGTTGGTGTCCTGGCCTGCAGCCGACGACTGCACGGCCTTCAGTAGCTCGGCTGCGGCCCGAGTGCGTCCAGTGGCGGTATAGGCCGCCATGGCGTGCATGTCGTTGAATGCATAAAAGCCAGCTTCGTTGCTTTGCTCGTAGGTATCGGCCAGCTCGTTCCAGCGCGTGCTGGCATCGCCGCCGTTCAGATGCATGCGCCACAGCAGCGCCGTGGCATCGAGCATCATCAACTGCACCCCGATCGGCTCTGGTCGGATGCAGCGGTCAAAGAGCGCAAGCGCTTCGGCGTTGCGGCCCTGGTCCAGATAAAAGAGCGCGGTGTGCCACCAGTTGTGAAACGAAAACCCGTTGTCGCTCTGCGCCCAGTGCGCCTCGCGTGACTGCATGAAGGCAATGCCTTCGGCTTGTCTCGCCTGCATTTCCATCACGTGCGCCACCGCATGATGGGCCCAGCAATCGTCGGGCTGCAGGTCCAGTGCGTGGCGGCCCGCTTCCTCAGCCTGGGCGTACTGGCCGCACTCTTCGAGTCCGAAGGCATGCATGCCCAGCAGCAACCCGTACCCGGGATCATTGGCACTCCAGGCAGGCAGGACCCGCTCCGGGCGCGCACGCAAATTGTCGCGATCGCCGTGGAAGAAGTCGGCCAGATGGCTCACCTGCAGCGCCAGCAGATCGCGAGGATGGTCAGCCAGCAAACGTTCGAATGCGATACGCATGCCGTCCCAGTCACCGGCGACCCATCTGGAGATGGCCTGCACATGCGCGCGTTCACGGTCGTTGCTGTGTGAATGCAGCCCCTGCAGTCGATCCAGGCTTTCCTGCACCTTGGGCACCACGCTGCGCTCCCACATCGTGATAAGCACCTCGGCGCGCAGCACATGGCCCATGACGAAGTCCGGGTCGACTGCGAGGGCTTCTTCGATGATGGCGACTGCGTCGCCCCGATAGACATTGAGTGCTGCAAGCGCTCGCTCGAAAATGTCCTGGCTGGCAGCCGTGCCCGAGGACACTGCAAGGCCTCGAAGATCGTTCATGGTCTCATCCCTCGTAAGATAGGTCGCCAGGAAACAGTTTTGCACGTTTGAGCGTGTCGGTGATGCCACCAGAAGCGCCGGGCCTGCTCCGCATGGACGGGCCTTGCCATCCCCTGGGTTTGCCACGCCCGCCCGCTTGACCCAAAATCGCAGACCAGCCCGCGATGGGCTCCAGCCGCATGTCACCCACACAGAGTCCACGATGACCGATCTGTCCGACGCCAAGAAACTTGCCGAATACCGCATGACGCACAAAGTGCGGTTTGTGACCGCTGCGTCGCTGTTCGACGGCCACGATGCGTCGATCAACATCATGCGGCGCATCCTGCAGAGCATGGGCTGCGAGGTGATCCA
>DGIT01000036.1 GCA_002386465.1 Burkholderiales bacterium UBA4615
GCGCGCGCACCAAACTCCAGGCGCATGCCTCGCGCCGCAGGGCCGATCGGCATCTCCCCGGTGTAAAAGAGGGCCTGCTCGCGCGATTGAGTCGTTGGAATGTAAGCCTCTTCACCACTGGCGGTGAGTTCGCGCTGTTTCAAATGCAGGCCGAGCACGCCGCGCACCTGGCCCATCGGCGCATGGAGCGCTTCCAGGCGCACATCCTGTCCCTTGCTGCTGAATGACGTGCCGATGGCACCGTCCGCAGCTTCGATTTCCTGATGCCGATAGCGCACATCCGCCCCGCGCACCCGCAGGGATTCGATGCCGTTGAATGGCTCGCTCAATTCCACCAGGGCTTCGGTGCGCCGGTTCCTGAGGTCGATGAACACCCCTTCTTCCGAGGGAATGCCGTACTGGGTGTTCAGCCCCGAGGTCGAGATGCCCACAACGCCCCAGCGATCGATCCAGGACACCCCGCCCGACAGGCCCTGGCCGCGCGCATAACTGTTGGGCAGACGGCCGCTGGCACTGGCCGGATCGTTGCGCACAGCAAACCCGGGGATGGCGTAATCGCCCGCATCGCGCGCGAAGCCGCCCAGACTCCAGTTCAGCCGACTGTCGCTGCCGGCCGATCCGCCCAATCGGACCGAACCCAGCGCGCCACGCGAGGCTGAATCGCCCGCCAGCAGGGCTTCGCCGCTGACCTGCCGGTTGATGCGGGTTGGAATCCATTCCGACACCGCGTTGGCCACCCCACCGATCGCGCCGCTGCCGTAAAGCAAGGTGGCCGGACCGCGCAGGACTTCGACCCGACGCAGACTCAGCGGATCGGAGGCCACGGCATGGTCCGGGCTCAGCGAGGAGGCGTCGAGCGTATCCAGGCCATTTTCGAGCACACTGACCCGAGGGCCGCTCTGGCCGCGGATCACCGGCCGACCGGCCGCGACGCCGAAGCCGGTGGAGCTCACCCCGGGCATCCGGTCGACCGTGTCGCCGAGGGAAATCGCCCGACGCCGGTCGAGTTCCTGTCCGCTGATGACGGAAACAGGTTGCGACGCGTCCAGCGCCGTGTCGGCAGGCGGGGCGCCAGTGATCACGACAGATTGCAGGTTTTGCCCATGTGCTGTGGTGGGTAACCAGGCGGCACAGAGCAGCGTGATCGCGCCCGCGAGGCGGGTGGTTCGTAAAGGCTGGTTGGCTTGCATGGGAGATGACATCAGGCGGGGTGCTCAGGCCTTCAGACGCACATCAGTTGAATATGCAACACAGTATCATAAGATCCAATCCCGGGTTGGGCGACCACAGGAAGCTGTCGACCGACTCGCGGCGCAAACGCGCAGCCAGGCAGGAGGAAGGGCTGCTAGACTGCCGCTAACCCTCTGATTTTCAATAGTGATATTTTCCATCTTCAGCCGCAAAGCGGCACGATCGGCTCAGCGCAAGCGCGACCTCGCACGGGCATCGCAGCCTGCGGACGGTGCTCTGGGCGCGGCCGACACCGTGGTGGCCACGACATTGGCCATTGGGCCCGCGACGATCGATGCCCGCGAACTGGCGCGCCAGACCGCCGCCAAGATCGACGCCATCGAATCGGAAATGATCCACGGTCGGGTCACCTCCGCCGGACCGGCCACGCGCATCGCTCGCACTGGCCTGGCGGGAACCGTGTTCGTGCCATCGGGGCGAGCGCCTCAGGCGAGCCCTGTCCCCGTTCCTGCACCGTCACCGGGGACAGCACAGCCCGTCATCACGATCCAGGCGCCGCCCGGTGGGGACGCCCTTGAAGTTCACCCGGAGCATGCACCACGCCCAGACCTGGAGTTCTCGGCGGGCCCGGGCGCGTCCGCCTCAGTGGCACCGGGCACAGGGCCTGAGTCTGAGCTTTCCCTCGAGGCTATGCCATCGGCTGAAGCGCTGGCGGTGGATGTGCTGGGCTCAGCCCTTGCACCGGCGCTGGAAGAGGCGGCGGTGCTGTACTCCAACGGGCAGGCCGACGAGGCTGAGTTGATTTTGCGCGGTGCGGTCAAGGATCCCTCCTTGGGCGCGCAGGCCCGACATGCCTGGGGCATGTTGTTCGACCTGTATCAGTGCCGTGGGCGTCGTGAGGCGTTCGATGAGCTGGCCCTGGCCTTCAGCACGCATTTCGAGAGCTCGCCACCCACCTGGGACGACACGCTGGCAGCCCCGAGCACCGCAGCGCCCGGGCCCTCTGCGCCCGCGGTCGTTGCGCTGCCGGCGCTGCTCGATGCACAGGCGATCAAGCAGTTCGAGCAGTTGCGGCGCCTGGCGCAGCGAGATCGCCCCTTGGCCATCGATTTGTCCACGGTCACAGCGGTCGATCCGATCGGTGCCGATCTGCTGCTGCGGGTGCTTGCGGGTTTCATGAAGAGCGCACGCGCGCTGGTCGTGATGGGGGCGCAATCGCTGCTCGAAGTGGTGGCCAGTACCACTGAGGCCGGACGGCGCGATCCGTTCGATGCCTGTTGGATGCTTCAGTTGGAACTGCTCCGATTGCTCGGGCGCCAGCAGGAGTTTGAGGACCTCTCGATCGAGTATTGCGTGACTTATGAGGTCTCGCCTCCGTCCTGGGAGGCCTTGCCACCCTCGGTACAGCTGGCTTCAGCGACTGCAGCCCGTGCCACAGGCGACCCGCAGGCCAGTGAGTCGATCGTGTCCTTGCGGGCCGATGGCCTGGCGCTTTCAGGCGAGCTTGAGGGTCGCATTCAGGACATGGTGGCTGCGCTGCGTGAGCATGCGCAGCATCACCAGCTGGTTCAGATCGACTGCGCAAGGCTCAGGCGAATCGATTTCGGCGCAGCAGGCGAACTGCTCAACGAAGTCGTTGCGCTGCAGGCAGCCGGCAAGTATCTTCGCTTCAAGGATGTGAATCATCTGGTCGCGGCGCTGATGGCTGTGATGGGCATCCCCGACCTCGCCGAAGTCAGAATGCGCCGTCTCTGAGCGCATCTCCCTCACATGGGCGCCTGGGCGCCACCTTCTCACGACACCCTATGGAACAGTTTCACGGCACGACCATCGTGTCGGCACGACGCGGCGAACGCGTGGCGCTGGGCGGCGATGGCCAGGTGACCCTGGGCAACATCATCATCAAGGCCAGTGCGCGCAAAGTGCGGCGCCTGCATCGTGACAAGGTCTTAGCCGGTTTTGCCGGCGGTACGGCCGATGCGTTCACGCTCTTCGAGCGCTTTGAATCAAAGCTCGACAAGCACTCCGGGCATTTGCTGCGCGCAGCAGTCGAGCTGGCCAAGGATTGGCGCACCGATCGCATGCTGCGCCGCCTGGAGGCGATGCTCGCCGTGGCAGACATCCACAACTCACTTGTGATCACTGGCAATGGGGATGTGCTGGAGCCCGAGCTCGGTCTGATTGCAATTGGCTCGGGCGGCCCGTATGCCCAGGCGGCAGCGCGCGCGCTGCTCGACAACACTGAGCTGGGCCCCGAAGACGTCGTGCGCAAGTCGCTGTCAATCGCCGGCGATCTGTGTATCTACACCAATCAGACCCACTCGATCGAAACGCTGGGCTGACGCGACGACGCAATATCGCGACCCGACCCCCATCCGAAGCAGGCCCCATCCGAAGCGGGCCTGAGGCACACGGGCAATCCCGCGGAGCCGGGATGCCGGTGGGACACAGGCCACCCCGCATCCAAACATCGACCGCATCAACCCCACCCCACCCAGCCCCGCCCCTCAAGCACCCCGCAACCGCGCCGCCGCCTCATCAATCAGCGTGCGTAACTCCGGATAACTGCGCGTGACCGGAAACTGCGGAAACTGCGCCACGATGTTTTCCGGCGGGTGAATGAAGAATCCTGCATCGGCTTCACCCAGCATGGCTGTGTCGTTGTAGGAATCGCCCGCCGCGATCACCTGAAAATTCAGCCCGTGCAAGGCTTTGACTGCTGCACGCTTCTGGTCGGGCATCCGCAGAACGTGCCGCGTCACATAGCCTTGCGCATCGGTCTCAAGCCGATGGCACAGCAGTGTGGGCCGACCGAGCTGGCGCATCAGCGGGTCGGCAAATTCATAGAAGGTGTCCGAGAGGATCAGGACCTGATAACGGCTGCGCAAGTCGTCCAGAAATTCGCGGGCGCCGGCCATCGGCCCCATGCCGTCGATCACCTTCTGAATATCGGCCAGCTTCAGCCCGTGACGTGTCAGCAGGTCGATGCGAAAGCGCATCAGCTTGTCGTAGTCGGGTTCATCGCGCGTAGTACGTGACAGTTCTGGAATGCCCGAGCGCTTCGAGAACTCGATCCAGATCTCGGGCACCAGCACGCCTTCCATGTCGAGGCAGACGACCTGCATCGCTATCTCCAGGGGACGCGGACACCGCGTCCGCACCGACCGAATGGTAGCCCACGGGCTGAGCGACGGCCGACGCCTGCTTCGCGGATCAGCGTCTCGCCACCGTGCGGCTTTGCTCGCGCATGAACTGCTGGACGTAATGCGCGCCCAGACCGCCCTTGCCGGTCAGCCCGGAGCCCTTCCAGCCGCAGAAAGTCTGGAACCCCGGCCAGGCTCCGGTGGTCGCGCCGCTGGCCCGGTTGGCATAGAGCACGCCTGCTTCGATCCGATCGTCGAACAGATCCAGTTCGGCCTGATCGCGGGCATAGATCCCTGCTGTCAGTCCCAGCGTCGAGCGGTTCGAGTCGCCAATGGCTTCTTGCAATGCATCGAAGGTCTGCAGTGACAGCAGTGGCAGGAAGAGTTCGCGTCGGTTCAGATCGTGGTCGGCAGGCAGATCGGCCACGACGGTGGGGGCCAGATAGATGCCCGCATCAAAGATGCCGCCCGTCAGACGCTCACCGCCCAGAATGAGCGTTGCCGGCCCGGCCAGGCGGGCTGACTGGACCGCAGCGTCGAAGCGCTGGCCCGCGCGCGTATCGATCACCGGGCCGGTGAACGTGGGCGCTTGGCGGGGATCGCCCACCCGCAGACCGGCCATCACATGAGTCAAGCGCTCGATGAAATCCGCGCGCACCGACGCGTGCACATAGACCTTGGAGCATGAGCTGCATTTTTGCCCCGACAGGCCGAAGGCCGAGCGCGCCACGCCCGATGCTGCCACGTCCAGATCCGCACTGGCGGTGACGAAGGCCGCGTTCTTGCCGCCCAGTTCGGCAAGCACCGGTTTCATGAACGCTGCGGCAGCGGCCTGGCGCAGCAGACTCATGCCCACTTCGTGCGAGCCGGTGAAGGCCACGCCATCGACCTGCGGATGCGATGCCAGCGCCTGTCCGGTGTGTGCATCGCCGCATACCAGGTTGAACACGCCAGGCGGCAGACCCGCCTGCGTAAAGACCCGCGCCAGCGCAGCGGCACTGAGGACGGCGGCCGGGGAGGGCTTGAGCACCACGCAATTGCCGCCCAGCAGTGCGCCGGCAGACATGCCGATGGCCAGCGCAAACGGATAGTTGAACGGTGCGATGACCGCGAATACGCCATACGGTCGCAGGCGGTCGTGACCCGACTCGCCTCCCGGGCCGGCACGCAGCACCTGCTCCCATCCGCCAGACGCCTCGAGCTGGTCGCAGTAGTAGCCGATCAGGTCGATCGACTCCTCGATTTCACCCAGCGCCTCCAGTCGCGACTTGCCGACCTCGAGTACCGCGGCCACCGCCAGCTCCAGCCGGGCGTCATGCAGTGCTTCGGCGACGCGGCGCAGCGCTTGCGCCCGGTGCAGGGGCGGGGTCTGTCGCCAGCCGCCAGCCGCCCGACGGGCCGCCTGGACCGCGCGGTCGACGGTGCCGGGATCGGCCATCGGCAGACTGCCCAGGTTCAGGCTGGCATCGATCGGAGACGCAATGCGGACCCGGGCGCCTGAATGATCAGCGCGCCCATCGATCAGGTGCGCCTGTTCACCGCCCACCAGGGTGGCGCTGATGGCCGGCCAGTGCGTGTCGATGCAGGCATGCAGCGCGCTGAAGTCGGCTGCTGCATTGGCGTAGGTCACCCGGGGCAAGCCGGCCAGCGGATCGCGCATGAAGGTCTCCAGGGCGCGCAGGCGCCCGGCGGGGCTGGCTGCGACGGGTGGTCTGACGGGTCAGGACGCTTTCGTGCGTCCCAGCCGATCAGCGATTTCGCCGACCACCCCTTTGCGGAACAGCATCACCACAATCACGAAGATGATGCCCTGCACCACCAGCACCCACTCACCCAGGCCGGCGAGGTAGTTCTGCATGCCGATGATGACCGCCGAGCCGACGACCGGCCCGAAGACCGTGCCCATGCCGCCCACCAGAGTCATGAGCACCACTTCGCCCGACATCTGCCAGGTCACGTCAGTGAGCGATGCCAACTGGAAGACCAGTGACTTCGTGGCGCCTGCCAGGCCGGCGAGCGTGGCCGACAGCACGAAAGCCAGTAGCTTGTAGCGATCGACCTGATAGCCCAGCGATATGGCACGCGGCTCGTTTTCGCGAATTGCCTTGAGCACCTGACCGAACGGCGAATGAATGGTGCGGTAGACCAGTGCAAACCCCAGCACGAAAATCAGCAGCACGATGTAGTACATCGTGAGGTCGTTCTTCGTGTCGATCACGCCGAACAAGGGGTTGCGGGGAATGGACTGGATGCCGTCCTCGCCGCCGGTGAACGGTGCCTGCAGGCAGAAAAAGAAGACCATTTGCGACAGGGCCAGTGTGACCATCGCAAAGTAGATGCCCTGACGTCGGATGGCGATGGCACCGGTGATCAGACCCAGCACGGCTGCCACGAAGGTGCCCGCCAGCAGGCCGCCTTCCATGCCCCAGCCCCATACCTTGACCGCATGCCCGCTCACATAGGCGGCCAGTCCGAAGAACATTGCGTGGCCGAATGACAGCAGACCCACATAGCCGATCAGCAGGTTAAAGGCGCAGGCAAACAGCGCGAAGCACAGCACCTTCATGAGGAACAGCGGATACGCGCCCAGGAAGGGGGCGATCGCCATGAAGGCGATGAACGCGAGCGTCAGCATCAGGGTCCGGCGGCCGGAGTTCACGGCCGGAGCCGCCAGCGCGTCTGCAGCAGGCTTCGCGGTGGTCGTTGTGGCAGGGCTGGAAGCGGATGCGTTCATTTCTGCTTTCCGAAGAGTCCGGCGGGCTTGAGCATCAGCACGATGGCCATGATCACGAAGATGACGGTGCTGGAGCCTTCAGGGTAGAAGACCTTGGTGAGGCCTTCGATGATGCCCAGACCGAAGCCGGTGAGAATCGAGCCGAGAATGGACCCCATGCCGCCGATGACGACCACGGCGAACACCACGATGATCAGGTTGGAACCCATGGTCGGATTGACCTGGTAGGCGGGCGCTGCCAGCACGCCGGCCAGCGCCGCCAGACCCACGCCAAACCCATAGGTGAGCGTGACCATGCGCGGCACATTGATGCCCATGGCCTGCACCAGGTCGGGCCGCTCGGTGGCCGCGCGCAGGTACGAGCCCAGTTTGGTGCGTTCGATCATGTACCAGGTGCCCAGGCAGACCAGCAGCGAGGCCGCGATGATGAAGGCACGGTAGTAGGGCAGGAACATGAAGCCCAGATTGATGCCGCCGGGCAGCGGGTTTTCGAACGGCTGACCCGAGGAGCCGAATTGGCGCCGGTACAGGCCTTCGATGATCAGGGCCAGGCCGAACGTGAGCAGCAGGCCGTAGAGGTGGTCGAGGTGGTAGAGGCGCTTGAGGAAGACCCGCTCAAGCAACATGCCGAATGCACCCACGATGATCGGCACGATGATCAGTGAGGCCCAGAACGGCAGCCCGAGCCAGTTCAGCAGCATCCAGGCGCCGAAGGCTCCCATCATGTACTGCGCGCCGTGGGTGAAATTGATGACGTTCAGCAGACCGAAGATCACCGCCAACCCGAGCGACAACAGCGCATAAAAAGCGCCGTTGATCAGACCCAGGAGCAGTTGACCGAAGAAGGCCTGGGGAGGAATGCCGAGAAGTTCAAACATGATGGGATGGGGGTGTGTTGCCCGGGGCAGTGCCCCGGGCTGTCATGCAAGCACCCGGCTATGCGGGGCTTTGCACGAGCGATGCTTACTTCTTGACCAGCGGGCAATCAGACTGGGACAGGGGACGGAAGGCTTCAGCCGCCGGAATGGTGGCACGCAGCTTGTAATAGTCCCAGGGGCCTTTCGATTCCGAAGGCTTCTTGACTTCAAACAGATACACGTCGTGCATCTTGCGACCGTCTGCACGGATGGTGCCCTTGCCGAAGAGCCTGTCATCGGTCGGCATGGACTTCATCTTTTCGACCACCTTCACGCCGTCTGCATCAGACTTCATCTCATGCACGGCACGCAGGTAATGCATGACGGCACCATAGACGCCCGCCTGCACCATCGAGGGCATACGGCCTTTGTTGGCTGCTGCGAAATCCTTGGAGAACGCCCGGGTGTTGTCGTCCTTGTCCCAGTAGAAGGACTCGGTCAGCAGCAGACCCTGCGCGGTGGGCAGACCCAGCGAGTGCACGTCAGTCACGAACACCAGCAGACCGGCCAGGCTCTGGCCGCCCTTGTTAATGCCGAACTCCGATGCCTGCTTGATCGCGTTGATGGTGTCGCCGCCGGCGTTGGCCAGGCCGATCACCTTCGCTTTCGAAGCCTGCGCCTGCAGCAGGAACGAGGAGAAGTCCTGGCCCGGGAAGGGGTGGCGCACTTTGCCCAGCACCTTGCCGCCGGCGCCGGTGACGACGGCTTCCACGTCACGCTCCAGCGCATGGCCGAAGGCGTAGTCAGCCGTCAGGAAGAACCAGGTGTCACCGCCGCCTCTCACAGCCGCCTTGCCGGTGCCGTTGGCCAGGGCCACCGTGTCGTAGGTCCAGTGCACCGTGTTGGGCGAGCAGGCCTTGTTGGTCAGGTCAGAGGTGGCTGCACCTGAATTCAGATGCACTTTGTTCTTGTCGCGCACGATCTGATTGACCGCCAGCGCCACCGATGAGGTGGGCACGTCGACCACGGCGTCGACCTTGTCGACGTCAAACCACTGACGCACGATGTTCGAGGCAATGTCGGGTTTGTTCTGGTGGTCTGCACCGACCACTTCGACGTTCAGGCCCTTAGCCTTGGCGCCGAAATCTTCGACGGCCTTGCGGGCGGCCCACAGCGAGCCGGCGCCGGTGATGTCGGCATACAGGCCCGACATGTCGTTGATGACGCCCAGCTTGATGACGCCATCGGAAAATTGGGCGCTGGCCGTAGTGGCCGATAGCGCGATGGCCGCGGCAAGTGCTGCCTTGGCGAACAGAGGTCTGGTTTTCATGGAGGGTCTCCTTCAGGAAAAGCGACGTCGATGACGGCGGCGCAGGGGTGAGCAGCACAGGGCTGCGGCATGCAGGAACTCAGACGCCAAGATATTCCTCAAGCTTGGCCCGGTTCGATTCAATTTGGTCATTGGTGAACATGTCGACCACCTGACCATGCTCGACAACAAAATGCCGGTCAGCCACCGTGGAGGCGAACCGGAAATTCTGTTCGACCAGCAGCACCGTGAAGCCTTTCTGCTTGAGGGTGCGAATGATCTGGCCGATATGCTGCACGATGACCGGGGCAAGACCTTCGGTAGGCTCATCGAGAAGCAGGAAGCGGGCACCCGTGCGCAGGATGCGGGCAATGGCCAGCATCTGCTGTTCACCGCCCGACAGCTTCGTGCCCTGGCTGTTGGTGCGCTCGAGCAGGCGTGGAAAGAGCTGGTAGATCTCGTCAAGCGTGAGACCGCCCGGTTTGACGACCGGGGGCAACTCGAGGTTTTCACGCACGTTCAGGCTGGCGAAGATGCCACGCTCTTCAGGGCAGTAGGCAATGCCGGCGCGCGCAATCAGGTTCGATGCCATGCCGATCGTCTCGGTGCCTTCGAATCGGACCGAGCCGGTTCGCTTGGACAGCATGCCCATGACCGAACGCATGGTCGTGGTCTTGCCCGCGCCGTTGCGACCGAGCAAGGTCACGACCTCACCGGCCGGCACCGAAAAATTCATGCCATGCAGCACATGGCTTTCGCCGTACCAGCTGTTGAGATCTTTGACCTCGAGCAGGACATCAGTCATGGCCGGTCCCCATGTAGGCATCGATCACCTGCGGGTTGGCGGACACCTCGGCATAGTTGCCCTCGGTGAGGATTTCGCCGCGTGCCAGCACCGTAATGCGATCCGACAGGTCAGATACCACCGACAGGTTGTGCTCCACCATCAGCACGGTGCGCTTCGCGGCGACCCGCTTGATGAGCGCAGCCACCCGGCCGATGTCCTCGTGGCCCATGCCGGAGGTGGGTTCATCGAGCAGCATCATTTCCGGGTCCAGTGCCAGCGTGGTGGCAATTTCCAGTGCACGCTTACGCCCGTAGGACAGTTCAACCGCCTGCAGACCAGCCTGTTCAGCCAGGCCCACTTCCTCGAGCAGTCGCATCGCCTGATCGTCCAGACTGTGCAGCGAATGCTGACTGCGCCAGAACTGAAAGGAGGTGCCCAGTTTGCGCTGCAGCGCGATGCGCACATTCTCGAGCACGGTCAGGTGCGGGAAGGTGGCCGAGATCTGGAAGCTGCGAACCATCCCCATGCGCGCCACATCGGCGGGCTTGGCCTGCGTGATATCGCGGCCCTTGTACAAGATGCGCCCCGCGGTGGGACGCAGAAATTTTGTGATGAGGTTGAAGCAGGTCGTTTTGCCTGCACCATTGGGGCCGATCAGCGCATGAATAGAGCCGCGCTCGATCTTCAGCGATACGTCTTTCACGGCGTAAAAGCCGTTGAAGTCGATCGACAGACCTTGTGTCTCGATAATGTGATCGGATGCCATCAAATCCGGGCCCCGGAAAAAAGGGTGGGCAAGGCTAACAGTGCGCCTGACTGCGCGTCAAATAACCCTCGAAAACCTAAGGCCCGAACTGTGATCGCTGATCTCGACCCTGATGCGTGTCTGCAATCACCCGGTCTGCGACACGCTGTGCGGCGACTGCCGAACCTTTTTGCCGGTACGGTAAGCTCGAACCCATGAGCATGATGACGCCCAAAGAGATCGTTTCCGAGCTGGACAAACACATCATCGGACAGGACCGCGCCAAGCGGGCGGTAGCGATCGCCTTGCGCAATCGGTGGCGCCGCCAACAGGTCGAGGAGCGTTTGCGCCAGGAGATCACGCCCAAGAACATCCTGATGATCGGTCCCACAGGCGTGGGCAAGACCGAGATCGCCCGACGATTGGCGCGGCTGGCGCAAGCGCCGTTTCTCAAGGTGGAGGCCACCAAGTTCACCGAGGTGGGCTATGTGGGCAAGGATGTCGATGCCATCGTGCGTGATCTGGTCGAGATCGGCATCAAGCAGGCGCGCGACATCGAGATCAGGCGGCTGGAAACGCGCGCCATGGATGCGGCTGAAGACCGCATCCTCGATGTCCTGCTGCCGCCGCCGCGCGGCTTCGGTTTTGGTGCAAGTCAGGAAGCCTCCAGTACCGAGCCGGCTGCAGATTCCGCGACGCGGCAGAAATTCCGCAAGAAGCTGCGTGAAGGCGAACTCGATGACAAAGAAATCGAAATCGAACTCACCACGCCCCTGAGCGGCATGGACCTCGGGATCGGTGCGCAGCCCGGCATGGAAGACCTTGCCCGCCAGCTGCAGGGCATGGTCCAGGGCTTGGGCGGGCGTCGCAAGACCCGCAAGCTGAAAATTCGCGAGGCCATGGAGGCTCTGCGCGAAGAAGAGGCCGGCAAGCTCATCAATGAAGACGAACTGAAGACGCGAGCCATTGCCAATGTGGAGCACAACGGCATCGTGTTCCTGGACGAGATCGACAAGATCGCGGTGCGCAGCGAAGTGTCCGGGGCCGATGTATCCCGCCAGGGCGTGCAGCGCGACTTGCTCCCGCTGGTGGAAGGCACCACGGTGAGCACACGCCACGGCATGGTCCGCACCGACCATATCCTGTTCATTGCGTCGGGTGCGTTTCATCTGTCGCGACCTTCGGATCTGATTCCCGAGTTGCAGGGCCGTTTCCCGATCCGGGTGGAGCTTGAGTCGCTGTCGGTCTCTGACTTCGAGCGCATCCTGACCGAGACCGATGCCAGCCTCACGCGCCAGTACGCCGCGCTTCTGGCCACCGAGGGGGTCACGCTCGAGTTCTTGCCTGAGGGTGTGAAGCGCCTGGCGCAGATTGCTTTTTCGGTCAATGAGTCGACTGAAAACATCGGCGCGCGCCGCCTGCACACCGTCATGGAGAAGTTGCTGGAAGAGGTCTCGTTCGCTGCGGCCTCTGAAGGCCCGCACACGGTGCGCATCGACGCAGCCTTTGTCGACGGTCGGCTCGAATCGGTTGCGCGCGACGAGGACCTGGCGCGCTACGTGCTCTGATCGACCACTTAGCCGACACCTTGGCAACCGCCTAGTCGACTACTTAGTAGACCACTTAGTCGCCTTAATCTGCGGACCGTGCCCGTCCGAGGGGTTCCCAGTGTGCGGAAGTGCGTGTCTATTGTGTGCCTGTACGCTAACGTGTCGACTTGCAAACCGATTTGCCCGACCGATTCCTGATGAAGCCTGCGCAGTTCCTGCACAACCTGCCGTACACCGAGTCCGATGGGGCGGTGTCCGACGGCGTCCGGGGCACGTGGCTGGCCGCTTTGCAGGAGCGGGTGCTCAGGCTCGAGTCGCAGCGACTGGACTTGCAGCCGGCGCTGCAGGCAGTGGCCGAAGGCATGGTGTCCGCCGGGTTCGCCCCCGAGCGGGTGTCGATCTCGATTCTCACGCGTCATCCGGGGCTCTCGGGGCTGGGATTCGTCTGGAACCGCGCTTCGCGGAAGGTTGCTTTTCTTGAGCGCCCGCCCGGATTTCTCGATACCCCTGAGCATCTGGTCAGCCCCTTGCACGAGGTGATGAGCGCCTGCGAGGCGCTGTTCCTCGATCAGGACGCCTTGTCGACCGATCCGCGCTTTCCGATCGTGCGCGACTTTGTGCGGGCTGGCGCAACGTCCTACCTTGCGCTGCCGCTGCAAACCGCGCGCGGCGATGTGCATGTGCTGGCCCTGTGGACCGCTCAGGAAAACGGCTGGACGAGCGATGACGCGATGCAGCTGGCCCGTGTGGTGCCGCTGCTGAGCCTGCTGGTTGAAGTGACCGAAAATAGGCGGCTGCTCGGCATCATCGGGACCGCGCATGAAGTGACCCAGCGCGCCATGGCTGAGCAGGCGCTGCGCGATGCCGATGCGCTGGTGCGCCAGCAGGCTCTGGATATGGATCGTCTGCAGGCTGAGCGGCAGGCCCGGCTTGAAATCGAGCGTCAGCTCGAGGAGCGCTCGCGCGATCTGGCCGAACGCAATGACGCGCTCAAGGCACTGGCCGCGTCACTCGAAGAAAAAGTGTCGGCACGCACCCTCGAACTCGAGCAGGCGCTGGACAGAGCCCACTCGGCTACGCTGGCCAAGAGTCGTTTTCTGGCCATGATGAGCCATGAAATTCGCACGCCGATGCATGGCGTGCTGGGCCTGGGCGAACTGCTCGCACGCTCGCCCCTCGATGCCGAACAGACCCGTTATGTGAGCACGATCCAGAGCACCGGTGAGTCGCTGCTGTCCTTGCTCAACGGCATTCTGGATTTCTCGAAAATCGAAGCCAATCGGGTGGAGTTTGAAGCGGTGTCAATTGATCCGGCGCGCCTGCTCGAGGATGTGGTGACGCTCATGCGCGGCACTGCGCTGGAACGCGGCCTGATCGTCGAAATGCGCTGTGCCGAAGATCTGCCCCGCGCGGTCATCGCCGACCCAACGCGCCTGAGGCAAGTCTGGATGAACCTGATCGGCAATGCGATCAAGTTCACCGAACGCGGTAGTGTGTCGGTGTCGCTTGAAGTTGCCCAATGCGATGGGTCGAGCGTCACGCTGCGGGGGCAGGTGAGTGATACCGGCGCCGGCATTGAAGCCGATGCACTGAGCCAGCTCTTCGAACCCTTTGCGCAAGGCGACAGCTCCACGGCGCGCCGCTATGGCGGCACAGGGCTGGGTCTGGCGATCTGCAAGGGACTCGTGGAGCAGATGGGCGGATCGATCCGGGTGGACAGCCGCGTCGGTGTCGGGACCACGTTCACTTTCGAGGTGAGCCTGGCGCTGGACGATCGCACACAGGCCCCTGTGCTGACCGAGGCACCGCCCGAGCCGGCCGATCTCATGGGTTTGCGAGTGCTGGTGGTCGACGACAACCCAGTGAACCGACTGGTCACCGAGCGGCAGCTCATCATGCTGGGCATGGCATCGCCGGTGCTGGCCGATGGCGGCGCGCAGGCACTCGCTCTTCTGGAATCCATGCGTTTCGACGTGATCCTGATGGACATGCAGATGCCCGGGATGGATGGGCTGGAAGCTACGCGCCGGCTGCGGCAACTGGGTTTGCCCCGTCAGCCGCATGTAATTGGGGTCACCGCCAATGCCTTCGCCGAGGATCGTGAGGCCTGCATCAGTGCCGGGATGAATGACTTTCTGTCCAAGCCAATTTCCCTGCGTCATCTGGGCGGCGCGTTGCGCGCCAGCCTGTTCGATGGCTCAGAGTAAACAGTCGGGTTGAGAGACCTCAGGCTCACTCGTCGAGCAGCCGCCAGCCATCATCCTCGTGCTGCAGCACGAGGACTTGTCCATAGTCGACTTTCTGTCCGCCGAATCCCGACAGAGGCAATCCACGCAGACTCTTGAGGAGCGTGAGGATGACGCCGGCGTGAGTCACCAGGATCGCCTCGCGCCCGCGCGGCAGATCGGCCACGAATTCGAGCCCTCGCTGCGCCAGCGTGCTGAGCGCTTCGCCGCCTGGTGGGACATGGTGGGCAATATTGGCCCGCCAGGCATCAATCTCGTGGCGGGGCAGTTCTGACCAGACCGTACCTTCCCAGCGACCGAAATTCATCTCGCGCAATCTTGCGTCGGTCTGCAGCGGCCCGAATCCTTGCTGCTGCAGGCCCTGCGCCAGGCGCAGGCAGCGGCTGAGCGGGCTGCTCCAGAGCGCCGCATCGCGCGGCAGTTGGTCGGGCAGCCGATCGATCAGCTCATCCAGATGCGATTCGACCACCGGCACATCCGTGATGCCGTAACACAGCCCGGTGGGCACATCAGGCTGCGGGTGTCGCACTAGCCACAGTTTCATTGCATGCGCCTCAGGAGTCGCCATCTTCGAGATTAAGGTCTGCCGCTGTCATGCCGAGCACGGCCAGCATGCCGATGAGCCAGGCCACTTCGGTGACTTGCTGCATGACGCTCAGTGTTTCCGAACCGGCACCCGGATAGTGGCGCGAGATGCCGCGCATGACAGCCAGCGTCAGCACCGCGCAGCCCAGGCCTGCCAGCACCGCCGAGGCGTCGCCGGTCCAGGCTGCCAGTGCGATCGCCGGGGCGATGCCCAGCAGCAGGGCTACGATGCCGTCCGTGCGGCTGATCGGCGCCGCGGTTGAGTCCGTGGTTCGGCCGGCCACGCCCAGCACCGCCAGACCACGCGAGGCGCTCGCCGCACAGACCAGCGTCGCCGCCAGCCAGCTTTCGTCAAGGCTCGCGAGGGTCTCGAAGCGGGCGAGCAACACCACGATCAGCCCCACCGTGCCCGCTGCGAGCCGATGCTGCAGCGATTGCACTGCGTCCGATGCGCGCTCCCACCAGCGTGCTGCGCCTCGCTCATGGATGGCAGCCGTCAGCAGCAGGCCTGCAGCGAGTGTGAGCAGCACGGCGACCGCATGGGGAAGCAGCAGGCTTGTCAGTCCATAGACGAGCACCTGACACAGGGCGACGATCAGGCCGACCACGGGCAGATAGCGCAGGACCGCACCTGCCGGCAAGCTGTGCACAGAGTCAGTCTGCGCTTGCGCAGGCGCCTCAATGGCTGCGCGCCGACGTGCCGCGCCGATGCGGCTGTATCGGTGCAGGGCGCTCAGGAAGGGGTGCGAGGGCTCGGACATGTAGCGGGGCAAGGGAGGGGCGATGGTAGCTCGGTTAGAATCTCGCGTCCTTTTTTCGAGCTGGAGTGCAGTGCCATGAGCGCCGAGATGTCGCCGACCACCAAAGCCGCTGTCCTGGCCGAGGCCCTGCCCTACATCCGCCGGTTTCACGGCCGCACGATCGTCATCAAGTACGGCGGCAATGCGATGACCGATGCGAAGCTCAAGGACAGTTTTGCGCGCGATATCGTCATGCTCAAGCTGGTGGGCATCAACCCGGTCGTCGTCCATGGTGGCGGGCCGCAGATTGAGCAGCTGCTGCAGCGCGTGGGCAAGAAAGGCGAGTTCGTCGCAGGCATGCGCGTGACCGACGAAGAGACGATGGACATCGTCGAAATGGTGCTGGCCGGCCAGGTCAACAAGGAAATCGTCGAACTGATCAATCGTGCCGGAGGCAAGGCCGTGGGCCTGACCGGGCAGGACGGCGGGCTGGTGCGCGCCAAGAAGATGATGGTCGACAGCCCTGATCAGCCCGGCACGCAACTCGATATCGGGCAGGTGGGCGTGATCGAATCGATCGATCCGTCGGTGATCCAGACCCTGACTGCCAACGGGTTCATTCCCGTGATTGCGCCGATCGGGTCGGGCCAGAGCGGCGAGACCTACAACATCAATGCCGACCTCGTGGCCGGCAAGGTGGCCGAGGTCTTGAAGGCTGAAAAGCTCGTCCTGATGACCAATACCGCCGGCGTGCTCGACAAGGCCGGCAACCTGCTCACGGGCCTCACGGCCAAGCGCATCGATGAGCTGTTTGCGGACGGCACCATCTCGGGTGGCATGCTGCCCAAGATTTCGTCGGCGCTGGATGCGGCCAAGGGCGGCGTGAACGCCGTGCACATCATCGACGGCCGGGTGGACCACGCCCTGCTGCTCGAGATCATGACCGACCTCGGTGTGGGCACCATGATTCGCAGCCATTGAGCCGGGTACGCCGCTCGCGTGCCGCTGCCGCGGGCGCTGCAGGTGCTCCGGCAGCACGCCGGCCGGTGTGGCTGCTCGATCTCGATAACACCCTGCACGACGCGCTGCCCGAGATCTTTCCGCGCATCAATCAGGCCATGACCTCGTTTGTCATGCGTCGCCTGGATCTGGACGAGCCGCAGGCCAATGCGCTGCGGCTTCACTACTGGCGCCGCTATGGCGCCACCCTGCTGGGCATGGTGCGACACCATGAGGTCGATCTGCACGAATTTCTGCGCGAGACCCATCCCTTCCCCGATCTGCACCGGCTGGTGCGCCGCGATCCGCGTCTGGCGCATCTGCTGCGCCGGCTGCCTGGTCGCAAGATCGTCCTGACGAATGCGCCTGCCGCGTATGCCGCAGGGGTGATCGCGGCGCTTGGGATCGCACCCTTGCTGGACGGGGTGATCGCCGTCGAAGACATGCGCTTTGCGGGGCGGGTGTTTCCGAAACCCTCGCGCCCGATGCTGCGCAAGCTGCTGGCACGGATCCGCCAGCCGGCCGGCCGCTGTGTCCTGGTGGAAGACTCGGTGGACAACCTGCGGGCGGCACGTCATTGCGGGGTGCGCACCGTGTGGGTGAGCGGGATCGTTGGCCGGGATCGGCCGGTCTGGCAGCGGCCCCGACGCGGCCATGCGGGCATAGACCATCAGATCAATTCGGTTGTACAGTTAGCACGTACTCCGCTCGCGCGCCTTGTCCATGCTCCCTGACGATCCTTCTACCACCGCTGATTCGGCCGCTGCCCCCGGGCCTGTCGGCCGCACCCGCCCCAAGCCCGGCGAACGCCGGCTGCAAATTCTGCAGATGCTGGCCACCATGCTGCAGGAGCCCAAGGCCGAGCGGGTCACCACCGCCGCACTGGCTGCGCGCCTGGAGGTGTCGGAGGCGGCGCTCTACCGCCATTTCGCAAGCAAAGCGCAGATGTTCGAGGGGCTGATCGAATTCATCGAGCACAGCCTCTTCGGACTCATCAACCAGATCACCGCCCAGGAGGACGATCCGCTGCGTCAGGCGCGGGCGATCGTCCTCATGCTGCTGGGGTTTGCTGAACGCAACCCTGGCATGACGCGGGTGCTGATCGGTGATGCGCTGGTCAACGAACACGACCGGCTTCAGGTGCGTATCAATCAGCTGCTCGACCGGATCGAGGCGTCATTGCGCCAATGCTTCCGGGGTGCGGTGGATCGAGGCCTGATGCCGGCAAGCGAGGCGCCGGCCGGGCGCGCCGATGCGGCGCTGTCTTATGTGATCGGGCGCTGGGTGCGCTTTGCCAAGACCGGCTTCAAGCGGGTGCCCGGCGAGGACCTTGAGGTGCAGTTGCGTCGGCTCGTGGCCTGACAGGCACGGCCTGCGGCAACCGCAGCGCGATGCCCGGGCGCGCGCGGT
>DGIT01000116.1:0-1089 GCA_002386465.1 Burkholderiales bacterium UBA4615
GAGCTGATCATGGCCGGCCGGGTGTCGGTCAACGGCCAGCCGGCGCATGTGGGTCAACGCATCGGCCCGAGTGACCAGGTGCGTGTCAATGGTCGGCCTTTGAACCGGCGTGTTCAGAAGCCTGCTCCGAAGGTACTGCTTTATCACAAGCAGCCTGGCGAAATCTGCAGCCGCGACGATCCGGGTCAGCGTTCCACCGTGTTTGAGCGCCTGCCCAAACTGCGTGGCGAACGCTGGGTGGCGGTCGGGCGGCTGGACTTCAATACCGAGGGCCTGATGGTGTTCACAACCTCGGGCGAGATGGCCAATCTTCTGATGCATCCGCGCTTTGGCTGGGAGCGTGAATATGCGGTGCGTATCCTGGGGCGCATCGATGACGAACTGCGCCAGAAGCTGCTCGAGGGCGTGCCGCTGGAAGATGGCCCGGCCGGATTTTCGGCGATCGACGACATCGGCGGCGACGGGGCGAACCACTGGTACCGCGTCACCATCGCTGAAGGTCGCAACCGCGAAGTGCGCCGGATTTTCGAGGCCGTGGGCCTCATCGTTTCGCGCCTGGTACGCATCCGTTTCGGCCCGATCGGCCTGCCGCCCGGGCTGGCTCGGGGTCGCTGGGTGGAGTTGGGTGCGTCGGACGTGACCACCCTGTCTTCCATGCTCAAGCAGGCTGGTCGAGATGCCGCTGCCGCCAAGCGCGCAGCGGCCGGGCCCGAGGCGGACAAGCAGCCTGGTGCTGCGGGTGCGCCCGAGCGTGGCCCGCGCAGATCCGGCAAAGGCCGAGGTCAGCCGCCCGCCCGCCCCTTCGACGTCGAGTTTGACGTGGTCGACGGACAGGATGTTGGATCGGACGCGCGCTTCGACGATGCGCCCCCTGCAATGTCCGAACTGGATGCCCGTGACGCGATGGACGCAGCGGCCGAGTTGTCCGCCGATGCGGCCGCAGCGGCTGCGGCCGATGCGATGCCGCGGCGCCCGGAGCCTTCGGCGAGTGACTCGGATGAGCTCGACGATGATGACGCGCAGCCACCCTTCCCGTTGCCTGCCTCTGGCCGGCGCAAGGGCGGACAGCGCTCCGGACCGCCCGGAGCT
>DGIT01000116.1:1118-1466 GCA_002386465.1 Burkholderiales bacterium UBA4615
GGGGAGCCGGTGCCCGCGCGTGCGGGTTCACAGCGCGTGAACCTGGACGATGACGAATGGCAGCCCACCTCGGCTGACGCGCACCTGTCGGGCATCACCCGTGCTGTGCGCAAGCAGGGGCGCGAACAGCGCTTCGGTGCGGGCAGCGGCTTCGGACAGCCCGGACAGCCCGGACTGCCCGGGCAGCCCAAGCCTGGGGGTCAGGGCCGGCGCAACCGCAAGGGCGGTCAGGGGGGCTTCGGCTTTGGTGCGGGCGGGCCGGCAACCGGAGGGGTGCCTGGTGGCGGGGGTGGTTTCGGCCAGAAGTTCGGCGGCAACCGCGCCCGCCAGGGCGGCAACCAGGGCGGC
>DGIT01000116.1:1514-5419 GCA_002386465.1 Burkholderiales bacterium UBA4615
GCAATCAGGGCGGCAATCAGGGTGGTGGCCAAGGCTCTGGGCAAGGCGGTCAACGTGGCGGCGGCGGTGCCGGCGGGCCACGTAACGGCCAGGGTGGCCCACGGCCGGGTGGCCGGTCCGGCGGGGCGGGGCGGCGACGCGGCCCTGCAGGCTGAGTCCCGGGCTGGCCGGGTGGCCTTGAGCGCAGGCTCGTTCGCCTCAAGACACCCTGAAATCGGCTATACTCTGTGGGTTACGCGCAAGGGTTTTTAACGCGCAGTGACCAAAAGGTTAGGGGAATGGGCTGGCACAGCCCATTTTTTTTTCACGGTTCAAAGTGTTCAGGAAGGGTTCGTCCGGCGTGAATCCGGTTCAGGCCGCGGTGGAGCGGACAGTGGTGGCAATGGGGTACGACCTGGTTGATCTGGAGATCGCAGGGCGTGGTCTGTTGCGAGTGTTCATCGACCTGCCCGTGGGCACTCAGTCGGTGGCATTGCCGGGTGATGTGCCTGAGTCTTTGATCCGGATGGAAGACTGTGAGCGGGTGAGTCACCAGCTCACCCATGTGCTGACCGTCGAGAACATCGATTACGCGCGCCTGGAAGTGTCCTCTCCCGGTTTGGACCGTCCCCTGAACCGGGAGGCCGATTACCAGCGCTTCATCGGACACGAAGTGGCACTGCGCTTGCGGGTGCCGCTGTCGGGGCGGCGCAATTTTTCGGGTGTGTTGGGGCGCGACGAAGGCAAGTCACAGGGCTGGGTGCTCGATCTGATCGACACAGCCGCCCAGGAAGCGGCAGCCAAGCGCAAGCCGGGGTCGAAGCCGGCCGCACGGGGCCCTCGCGGTGCGAAGGCTCAGGCGGCGGCCAAGCCGCCTGCGACGGGCGAAGAGACGGTCAGACGCTTGTCGTTTGAATTGGCAGATGTTGAACGGGCGCGCCTGGTGCCCAAGGTCAAGTTTTAGGAGGCTTCAGGATGAGCCGCGAAGTGCTGTTGTTGGTCGATGCTCTGGCGCGCGAGAAAAGCGTTGCCCGGGACGTGGTGTTCGTCGCGCTCGAAAGTGCGCTGGCCTCTGCCACGAAAAAGCGATTCAAGGACGAGGTCGATGTGCGCGTATCGATCGACCGTGAGACCGGCGAATCGGAGTCGTTCCGTCGTTGGCTGGTCGTACCCGATGGCGAACTTGAAGACCATGACATCCAGGTCATCCTGACCGAGGCGCGCAAGCAGATCGCCGATATCCAGGTGGGCGACTTCATCGAGGAAGAGCTCGAGCCGATCGAGTTCGGACGCATTGGTGCGCAGGCGGCCAAGCAGGTCATCCTGCAGAAAATTCGCGATGCCGAGCGCGAGCAGATCATCAACGACTTCCTTGAGCGCGGCGACAACCTGCTGTCCGGGACGATCAAGCGTCTGGATCGTGAGGGTGCGGTCATCGAATCGGGCAAGATCGAAGCCCGCCTGTCGCGTGACCAGATGATCCCGAAGGAAAATCTGAGGGTGGGTGACCGGGTGCGTGGCTGGGTCTCGAAGGTCAACCGCGAAGGCCGCGGGCCGCAGCTGTTCATGTCCCGTACTGCACCCGAATTCATCATGGAACTCTTCCGCCTGGAAGTGCCCGAGATCGAACAGGGCCTGCTGCAAGTCAAGGCGGCTGCGCGCGATGCCGGGGTGCGGGCGAAGATCGCCGTGTTCACCACCGACCGTCGCATCGACCCGATCGGCACCTGCGTGGGCGTGCGCGGCTCGCGCGTGCAGGCGGTCACGGGTGAGTTGGCCGGCGAGCGCGTGGACATCGTGCTGTGGTCGGAGGATCCTGCGCAATTCGTGATCGGCGCGCTGGCGCCGGCCAATGTGTCGTCCATCGTGGTGGACGAGGAAAAGCACAGCATGGATGTGGTGGTCGACGAGGACAACCTCGCGCTGGCCATCGGCACGGGTGGTCGCAATGTGCGTCTGGCCTCGGAGCTGACTGGCTGGCAGATCAATATCATGACGGCCGAAGAAAGTGCCGGCAAACAGGAGGCTGAACGGGCCAACCTGCGTGCCACTTTCATGAACAAGCTCGACGTGGACGAGGAAGTGGCGGACATCCTCATCGACGAAGGTTTCAGCAGCCTGGATGAAGTGGCCTATGTGCCGCTCAACGAAATGCTGGAAATCGAAGCATTCGATGAGGACACGGTCAATGAGTTGCGTGACCGCGCCCGCAACGTGCTGCTCACCGAAGCCATTGCCAATGAGGAAAAGCTCGGGTCGACCACCGAAGACCTGTTGTCCCTCGAAGGCATGGACCGTGAACTGGCCGTCAAGCTCGCCGATGCGAATGTGCACACGCGCGATGATCTGGCCGAACTGGCCGTCGACGAACTGGTGGACGCAACCGGACTGGATGAGGAGCG
Organism: Burkholderiales bacterium UBA4615; assembly: GCA_002386465.1. GTDB lineage: Bacteria > Pseudomonadota > Gammaproteobacteria > Burkholderiales > Burkholderiaceae_E > UBA4615. Next base: position 3,896 of record DGIT01000116.1, read on the forward strand.
TGCCAAGGCGCTCATCATGAAAGCCCGTGCGCACTGGTTCGAGAATGAGTCGGCCTGAGTCGGAAGGACCTGAATGGCAAGCACCAACGTAGCAAACTTTGCCGCCGAGCTGAAAATGCCGGCGGACGTCCTCCTCGAGCAGTTGCGCTCGGCCGGTGTCGACAAGAAGTCGGCAGATGACCTGCTGACCGAATCCGACAAGTCGCAGCTGCTGACGGCGTTACGACGCGCCCATGGCGCCGACGAATCGCCCAAGAAGAAGATCACGGTCGTGCGCAAGCAGACCTCGGAAATCAAGCAGGCCGACGCCACCGGGCGTGCCCGCACGATTCAGGTCGAGGTCCGCAAAAAGCGTGTGTTCGTGCAGCGTGAAGCCGAACCTGAGATAGCAGCTCCGGCAGCTGAACCCGCACCCTCGCCGGTCGAGGCCGAGATTGCTGCCCAGCAGCAGCGTGAAGCCGAGGTGCAAGCGCAGGCGCAGGCCCAGCTTGAACTCGCACGTCAGCGCGAAGAGGCCGAGGCTCGCGAGCGTGAAGAGCGGCTGGCCGAAGAACGCCGGCGTGCCGAAGAAGCGGCTGCCGAGGCGGCTCGCGTCGAAGAGGAAGCGCGTCGTGAGCAGGCCCGCGTGGCGGCGCTCGCGGCGTCGGACTCGCATGATGCCGAGCGCGAAGTGGCCGAGGCGCAGCTGGCTGCAGCAGCCGAAGCTGCGCGACTGGCTACCCAGGCAGCCGCAGAGGCTGTTCGCAAGGCCGATGAAGAAGCGGCTGCGCAAGCGTCTGCGCGCCGTCGTGCGCAAGACGAAGCCGCCGCCATCAACCGTTTGCTGACGTCTGCGCGCAGACCCGCGGCCAAGCCGGCTGAAGTGCCGCCTGCACCGCCCGCGCCCGCGGTTGCAAAACCCTCGGCGGCGCCTGCTGCCGCTGCCGATGCCGGCAAGTCCGGCACGCTGCATCGGCCTGCGGCCGGCGCGCCGCGTGCACCCGGTGCAACGGCTGCTCCCGCTGCGCCCGGCACCGTTAAAAAGCATGTCAAGTCCGAAAACCTGTCGTCCACCTGGCAGGACGATGCCGCCAAGCGGCGCGCCATCAAGACCCGCGGTGACACGGGTGGCGGCGTGGGCGGATGGCGCGGCCCGCGCGGGCGCGGCGGTCGCGATAGCCGGGGTTCCGGGAGCGCATCGCAGCAGGCACAGGCGAGCGCTGAGGCCATTGTTCGCGAAGTGCATGTGCCCGAAACCATCTCGGTAGCCGATCTCGCCCACAAGATGTCGGTCAAGGCGGCCGAGGTCATCAAGCTCATGATGAAGATGGGCCAGATGGTGACCATCAATCAGGTGCTCGACCAGGAGACCGCGATGATCGTGGTCGAAGAACTCGGGCACACAGCCATTGCGGCGGCACTGGACGATCCGGAGGCGCTGCTCGAGCAAACCGCAGAGCATCACGATGTTGAGCGTATGTCGCGCCCGCCTGTCGTGACTGTGATGGGTCACGTCGACCACGGCAAGACCTCGTTGCTCGACTA
>DGIT01000021.1 GCA_002386465.1 Burkholderiales bacterium UBA4615
CCCCCGAAGCCGCTGCTGCCTTCCACCACCCCCGCCAAGATCGCTGAAATTCGGCCCGGGTCAGGCATCCTGATCGGCTATCTGCCGCGTGGCGAATTGCCCGACAGCCTCGCACTGCTGCCGCCTCCGCCCGCCGAAGGCTCAGCGGCGCTCGCCGCTGACCAGGCTGCTTTTCAGGCGACGCAGGCACTGCGGGATTCCGCACGCTGGCAGATCGCTGCACGCGACAACGAACTCAAATTTCCGCAGGCTGGCGAGACCTTCGCCTGCGCGCTCGACCTGCCCATCGGCGAAACCACCACCCCGCACGTGAACATGCTGTTGCGCCGCACACTGGCCGATGCCGGTTTGTCCACGTATCGGGCCAAGGATCACTATCAGCGCATGCGTCCGTTTGCCCGCAACCGCGTGGGCACGTGTGCGCCGAACGAAGAAGCCAAGCTCGCCAAGGATGGCTCGTATCCGTCCGGGCATGCAGCACTGGGGTGGGCCTGGGCGCTGATTCTTTCGGAGCTGGCACCGGAGCGTGCAGACCGCCTGCTTGCGCGCGGCCATGCCTTCGGGCAAAGCCGTGTGGTGTGTGGTGTGCACTGGCAAAGCGATGTTGATGCCGGGCGCCTGATGGGTTCTGCGACCGTGGCCAAGTTGCACAGCGACCCGGCCTTTCGGGCGCAGATGGATGCCGCGCGCATCGAAGTGGCGCGCGCGCGATCCTCAGGTTTGCGCGCAAGCGGTCAATGCGTTGCCGAAGCCGCTGCGCTCAAAGAGACGCGCTGACGCACACGAGCCGACTCAGGCCGCCGCCCTCTTGGTCTTGTCCTGGCGCGACCGTCGCGCCTGAGCCAAAAACCCTGCAATCCAAGCGGCCACGATGTCACTGTCCAAAGGCGCTTGCAGGCTATCGAGCGCCTCATCGGCCAGTGACTCAGAAACGCGTGTCCCACGACGCGATCGAATCAAGGCATCGGCAAAGCGTGGGCTGAATTCAGGATGGCCCTGGAACGAAATCGCTGGCGCGTGATCGTACGCCAGGGCTGCGTAGGGCGTGAACGCCGAATGCGCGAGGATGCGCGCGGTACTCGGCACTTCGAGGACCTGATCCTGATGACTCACCGCCAGGTGAAGGGTCTGCCGGGCTGTTCCCATCCAAGGCTCTGTGCCATTGACCCGATAGGCATGACGGCCTAAGCCCCAGCCTTGGGGTGCCTGATGTGCACGCCCCCCAAAGGCTTCGGCCATGAGCTGGTGCCCAAAGCAGATGCCAACCTGCGGAACGCCAGAGTCTGCCGCGCGTTGAATCCAGTTTTTGAGCGGGGCAATCCAGGGCAGATCGTCATACACACCCGCCGGAGAACCGGTGATCAGCGCTGCATCGGTCGTCTGTGGCTCCGGCAACGCCTCACCATCCAGCACAGCGACGACATGACAGCTGAGCCCGGGGATATGCGGACGCAGCAGAGCCTCGAACATCGCCGGGTATGAAGGAAATTGCCCGCAGATCAGCTCTGGCGGACGGCCTGTCTCAAGAATGGTCAAGTGCATGGCTGCGGTGGCGGGTTTGCTTCAGCGGCGCTCGGTGGCCGACGCGGGCGGCCCGAAGACAATGTCGAAGGCCCAGGTGAAGGCTACCGCATAGACGAAGAAGAACACCAGCAGGCCGAGGTTGGCGAGGAAGGCCGCCCACATCGAAATGTCGAGCCCCCACGCCATGACCGGCAAGAGCAGAAAGACCAGCCCGCCTTCGAAGCCCAGGCCGTGAAGGATCCGCCGGCCCAGTGTACGCACGCGAGATGCCTGCCGCGCTTCCCAGGCCTCGAAGAGGCCGTTGAACAGGTAGTTCCAGACGAGTGCGATGGTCGACAGCAGCGCGGCCAGGCCCAGCGACGCAGCGACCGGCTTGTCGAAGAGCAGTCCGAGCAAGGGGCCGACCAGCGCGATGGCAATGAGCTCGTAGAGGATGGCCTGAACGACACGTCGGCGCAGAGGGGTCATGCGAATCGATGGTTTGCTCGAGACCCCGGATCCTGCCACGTTGCGCGGTGCGCCACGCGCTCGATCAGGCACTGGCGAAAAGACTGCTGAATTCCTGGCTGCTTAGGGTTTCTTCCTGAGTCATGCCGCAGGCACCGATGGGCTGCTGCTGCGCTCCAGGCCGGTGAAAAAGCGCTCCTGCAGGGACTTCAGCCCCAGTTCGCCGAGAAGCGCATCCAGTTTTTCTGCGGCCCGCCGGCGCGGCACCGACTTGTTGAGGCTGGCGATGATGAGCTCGTTCTTCATGGAATGCTCCCAGCCCACCAGTTCGGTGACAGTCACCTGATAGCCGTGCGATTCCAGTTGCAGGCAGCGCAGCACATTGGTGACGTGGCTGCCGAATTCGCGGGTGTGGAGGGGATGGCGCCAGATGGCCGCCAGCGGCTCGCCCGACTGGGACGCAGTCTTGTTCTTGCGCAGCACGGCTGCGACTTCCGCCTGGCAACAGGGCGCCAGCACGATGAAGCGCGCCTTGGCCGACAGCGCGAACCGGATGGCGTCGTCGGTGGCGGTGTCGCAGGCATGCAGGGCGGTGACGATGTCCGCCCCGGCGGAAAGCTCGGGGCTGGCCATGCTCGAAATGGCCTGATCGACCCGCAGGTTCAGGAAGGACATGGCATCGAAGCCGAGCTGTGCAGCGAGCTCCCGGGATTTGAGCACCAGTTCATTGCGGGATTCGATGCCCACGACCTGCGAGCCGGGCGCGAGTGATTTGAAAAACAGGTCGTACAGAATGAAGCCGAGATAAGACTTTCCCGCTCCGCAATCGACGAGTCTGATATGGCCGTGCTCCTGCCTGATCTGCTGCAGCAACGGCTCGATGAATTGATACAGGTGATAAACCTGCTTCAGTTTTCGCCGACTGTCCTGGTTGAGCCGGCCGTCGCGCGTCAGGATATGCAGTGCCTTTAGCAGCTCAATGGATTGGCCGGGGCGAATTTCTGGTTTGTCTTGCATGGCTTGCTATTCAGGTGCGGTACCAGAAATCAAAACCCAAGCCCCGGCTGTTGACCACGCCTGCGGTGCCTGTGGGTGGTGTCTTCTGCAACAGCGGACTTCATGTCCACCCAGTTCCCGAACTGCTCCTCCATCAATTCAATCATGTGCCCGTCCTTTTTCGA
>DGIT01000112.1:0-371 GCA_002386465.1 Burkholderiales bacterium UBA4615
CAGCACCGGGTCCAGCACCAGCGCCATGGCAATCACGATCCGCTGGCGTTGCCCGCCCGACAACTGATGCGGATAGCTCGCCACGATCCGCTCGGGGTCGGGCAACAGTACCTCGCGCACAATGTCGAGCACTTTTTGCTTGCGCTGCGCCGGTGTCAGGCTGGTGTGTTCGGCGAGCACTTCATCGATCTGATCGCCGCAGGTCATGACCGGATTGAGCGCGGTCATGGGCTCCTGGAAGATCATCGACATGCGGGTGGCCCGCAATTCGCGCAGCCGCGACAGCGGCGCATGGGTGATGTCTTCGCCCTGCAGCAGGATGCGCCCCGACATCACCGGCAAGGACTTGGGCAGCAGGCCCATCACCGATT
>DGIT01000112.1:400-698 GCA_002386465.1 Burkholderiales bacterium UBA4615
CCCGAGCCGGACTCGCCCACCAGGCACAAAATTTCCCCGCGCCCTACGGTAAACGAGACCTGCCGCACTGCGGTGTTGCGATCGCCGCCCGAGGGCAGCCCGATCGTCAGATCGTGCACCGACAGAATGGGCGTGTCGGCTTGCGCAGCGGTGGAGTCTGCGGTCTGCATCGGTTGCGCAGCGTTGAGATGATCGGCGTTCATACGCGCTTGGCCATCTTGGGATCGAGCGTATCGCGCAGACCATCGCCCAGGATATTGACCGCCAGCACGGTGAGCGCCAGAAAAATCCCGGGAAA
>DGIT01000112.1:746-2575 GCA_002386465.1 Burkholderiales bacterium UBA4615
TGCGCACGACCTTCGGCCATGACGTTGCCCCAGGTGGGAATGTCGGGCGGCAGCCCCACGCCCAGGAACGACAGAATGGCCTCGACCAGAATGCCCGAGGCGCAAATGAAGGTGCCTTGCACGATCAGCGGCGCGACCGTGTTGGGCAGGATGTGCCGCAGCATGATCTTCCAGGTGGGGGTGCCCAGCGAGACCGCGGCTTCCACATAGGGCTCTTCGCGGATGGTCAGCACCAGCGAACGCACCAGTCTTGTCACTCGCGGAATTTCCGGGATGGCGATGGCCACGATCACGGTGAGCAGGCTGCCCCGCCACAGCGCCACCAGCGCGATTGCGATCAGGATGGCCGGAATGGACATGATGCCGTCCATCACCCGCATCATCGGTCCATCAAGCCAGCGCAAGTAGCCCGCCAGCAATCCGAAGAGCACGCCAAATGCCATGGCCACCACCGCCGTGGCCAGCCCCACGATCAGCGAGACACGCGTGCCGTACAGCACGCGGCTGTAGATGTCGCGACCGAAACTGTCCGAGCCCATCAGGAAGGTGTGGGCGATGGTTTCGCCCTCCAGCGTGGTGATCTCGCCGGCCTTGCCCGGCAGCAGATCGCGGCTGGCCGGATCGAAGAGCGACGGGTCGACCGTGCCCAGCCAGGGCGCTGCGAGCGCGATGGCCAGCAGCACAAGCAGAACGGAGCCGCCCAGGCGCACCGAACCGTTGCGCAGGACGCGTTGCCAGGTGCTGGGTTGCGTCACGACCGAGGCCGACTCGACCGACAGCGTTTCAAAGTTGGGAGTGTCGCTCGCCATGTCAGTGGCCCTGCTTAGTAGCGGATGCGCGGATCGAAGAACACATAGGACAGGTCGACCAGCAGGTTGACCACCACATAGATGAACGAGAAAAACAGAATCACGCCCTGAATGGTGGGGAAGTCGCGCGCCAGCACGGCGTCGACCGTGAGTCGGCCCAGGCCCGGAATGGCATAGACCGACTCAGTGACCACGACGCCACCGATCAGCAGCGCAATGCCAATACCAATCACCGTCGCAATCGGGACTGCAGCGTTGGCCAGCGCATGGCGCATGAGTACCTTCGATTCGGGCAGACCTTTGGCGCGTGCAGTGCGGATGTAATCCTCGCCCAGCGTTTCCAGCACCGAGGCCCGCGTCACTCGCGCAATCAGCGCGATGTACACCACCGACAGCGTGAGCGCCGGCAGCAGGAGGTGGCGCAGCCACGGACCCATGCCACCCGACAGGCGCTGATAGCCCTGTACCGGCAGCCAGCCGAGTTTGAGCGAGATTAGCCAGATCAGCAGATAGGCGAGCACGAACACCGGGATCGAGAAGCCCATGACCGAAAAGCCCATGAGCGTGCGGTCGAGCCAGCCGCCATGGCGCCAGGCCGCCAGCACTCCAAGCGGCACGGCGATCAGCACAGCCAGCGCCATCGTGATGAGCGCCAGCGACAAAGTCGGCTCCAGGCGCTGTGCGATCAGCGAGGTGACCGGCATCTTGTAGTAATACGACTGCCCCAGATCGCCGCTCATCATGCGGCCGAACCAGATGCCAAACTGCTCGGGGATTGATCGGTCAAGCCCGAGGTTCTGGCGGATTTGAGCAATCTGCTCGGTACTGGCGGCGTCGCCTGCCAGCACAGCGGCAGGATCACCGGGCGTCAGGCGCAGCATCAGAAAGACCAGCACGGCAACGATCAGCAGTACCGGGATCGTCGACAGCAGGCGGCGTGCGAGAAATGCAAACATGGGGGACTGCTCAAGGCGGTGCCTGCGCGCGGACGCAGGGCCGGGTGAACCAGAGGGCGGGAAT
>DGIT01000066.1:0-16532 GCA_002386465.1 Burkholderiales bacterium UBA4615
ATGAGTCCGCTGCTCTAACCAAGCATGAGCTAGAGGCCCGCAAGGCGATGATACCGCCCGTTTCCTCAGCTTAAGACCCGCACAGCCCGGTTTGGAGCCTGTGGGCTAGAATCGGCCGCTTAACAGGAACTCCAGCGGAGACATTCTCATGCGTTGGCAAGAAGGCCCTCAGAGTCGCAACGTTGAAGATCGGCGCGGCATGCGCGTGCCAGGCGGAAAAGCCGGCGGGCTCGGCATCATCGGCATCGTATTGGCCTTGCTGGGCAGTTGGTTCTTTGGTGTGAATCCGCTGGTCGCCATCGGGGTCGTGCAGGGCGTAAGCAAGATCGGCGGATCCATGACCAGCAGCCCACAAGTACAGGGCAAGCAAGGGCCCGTATCGGATGATGGCGGCAAGTTCACCTCGATCGTGTTGGCCAGTACTGAAGAAGTCTGGACTCAAGTGTTTCGGCAGGCCAATTCGCAATACAAGCCACCTCGAATGGTGCTCTTTTCGGATGTCACGCCCACCGCCTGCGGGACCGGACAGGCCGCAGCAGGCCCTTTTTATTGCCCCAACGACCAGACCGTGTACATCGACCTCAGCTTTTACCGGATGCTGCAGCAGAAATTTCAGGCGCCCGGCGATTTCGCTCAAGCCTATGTGGTGGCCCACGAGGTCGGACATCACATTCAAAACATCATGGGCACCATGAAGCAGGTGCAAGCGTTGCAGCAGCGCTCGCCAGAGCGGCAGGCCAATGCGCTTTCAGTCCGACTGGAACTGCAAGCCGACTGCTATGCCGGCGTCTGGGCGCATCACTCCCAGAAGGCTCGCGGCTGGCTTGAGCGCGGCGATGTGGAGGCAGGCCTGAATGCTGCCTCTCAGATTGGCGACGACAAGATGATGAAGCGCTCCCAGGGCGTGGTCGTGCCCGATGCCTTCACGCACGGTTCGGGTCAGCAGCGCACCTACTGGTTCGGCATGGGCATGAAGACTGGCCAAATCTCCTCCTGCGACACGTTCACTCAGACCACCCCTTAACGCATGAACCTGATCCGCGCACTCGTCGTACTGCCATGGCTGGCCATCGCGGGTTGCGCAACCACCCCCGCCCCATCGCGTATTGAGGGGCAATGGGTCGATCCGTCGTTTGCGCAACGCAGCCTCAGGGACCGGAAGGTCCTGGTCTTCTGCCGGGCGCCTGACGCAGGCCTGTCCCGTGTCTGTGAAGACCATCTCGCCCGCGGCCTGATCGATGTCGGGGTCATCCCGACCATGCCGCCTGCAACGCTGGACCACGGCGCAGGCGTCGAAGCTGTCAACCAGGCAGCCCGCAATGCAGGCGCTGATGCCGCGATCCTGAGTACCATCAGTATCAGCGCTCAAGACCCCTACGCGCCGCGCCCGATGATGGGCATGGGCGTTGGAATCGGCCGGGGCGTGGGCGTGGGGGTGGGCATTGGCGGCAGCATCTCGATCCCGATTGGCGCTGGCCGACCCATGACTGCTTTTGGCATTCAAACCAGCCTGATCGATTCCGCGAGCGGGCGTGAGATGTGGTCGATGCGCGCCAACCGGCCCGGCGGGGAAGACCCGGCCGTCCAAGCCGCAAGCCTGTCTGCCGGTTCAATTGACGCCATGCGCCGCAGTGGGCTGTTCGAGCGCCGCTAGTCAGCCCTAGCGCGATGGCGATGGGCGCACATCTCGCTGCGCAAGTGCCACCAAGGCACCTAATGCAAGGATGGCGGCCGACACGGTGAGCCCCGGGCGTAGCGACCCGAAACGGTCTGCCACCCAACCTGTGGCGACGGGGCCTGCAATCTGGCTGATCGCAAACGCAACGGTGAATGTGGCCATGGCCACACCCCAGGCTGGCATCGGCACCGCATGCTTGATCAGACTGCTGACCGCAGACGGCGCGCTGAACATGGCAACACCGAACAAGGCCGCAGACAGGACCATGACCCAGGACTGCACCGAGTACATCGGCAGGAAGGCACCCACCGCAAGCACCCCCATGACCGCGGCCAGCGGACGGCCACCGCGCCAGCGCTCGCAGGGCCCCGCCCACACTGCTGGCGCCACAAGGGTGGCCAGACCCAGCACCGTCCACACCAGCATCACCAGACCTGTCCCGCCGCCGTTCTCACGCACCCACGCAATCACGAAGGTCATATAGCCGATATAGCCCAGTCCGAAGCAGACATAGGCCATCAACTGGGGGATCAATGCGCGCAATGACCACACTGCAGGTCCAGCCTGCACCCGCCCGGGCTCCTGGATGCGCGCAGCAGCCCAGGCCGCCGCCAGCGCCATGATGAGGCTGACTACACCCATGGCCTGCCACGCTCTTGGCCAGGCCGCATCGCCTAAGGCCCCCAGCATCCACGGCAACGCGATGGCGCAACCGATCAGTCCAAATCCGCCGCCCGCAAAAAAGATGGCGATGGTGGTCGTGGCGCGCTGAGGTTGACCAGAAAAAATATTTCCTGATAACGCGCTACCGCAGATGAACACCCACGCGCCGCCAACGCCTGACACCACACGTGCCAGCGCCAGTGCGTTCAGATCACGCGTGAGCCCTGTGGCGAGCAAGGCCAGGCCGGTGATCACCATCCCGGCATTGAAGAGCGGGCGATTGCCTGTGCGGCTCACCCACATCCGGGCAAGCAGTGCGCCCGCGAGATATCCGAATGCATTGGCTGTGTTGAGCGCGCCTGCCTGAGACCAGTCGAGTGCCAGGTCATTGCGCATCGCTGGCAGCACAAGTGCGTAGGCGAAGCGCGCAAACGAATTCGAGACCGTGGGTCCGAACGACAACAGAAAGGCAATCAGGTATCCGCGGGCCATGCCGAGGATCGTAACCGCGAAACGGGCACACACGGTCGCGGCGGTACCATCAGGCACCTACACACAGGAGACACCATGAGCGCCACCACGATTGACCTGACCCGCATTCGCCTGACGCTGGATAACGGCATTGCCGTCATGACCTTGAACCACCCCGAGGTCCTGAACTCCATTTCCAGCGAGATGCTGGTGGGCATGGGCGATGCACTGGACCACATCGAAGACCCGGCGCACGGTGTGCGTTGCGTGCTGATCACCGGCGAGGGCCGTGCCTTTTGCACCGGAGCCAACCTGCAAGGCCGGTCGGCCAAGGCGGGCAGCAAACCGGCGCGCGCGGGCTCTACGCTTGAAACCGAATACCACCCGGTGCTGCGCCGACTGCGTGATCTACATTGCCCGATCGTGGCAGCAGTTAACGGTCCTGCAGCCGGTGCCGGCATGAGCTTTGCCATGATGGGCGATCTGATCATTGCCGGTCGCTCATCGTATTTCCTGCAGGCCTTCCGCCGCATTGGCCTGGTGCCCGACTGCGGGGCCACCTGGCTGTTGCCCCGACTGGTGGGACGTGCCCGCGCGATGGAACTCTCGCTGATGGGCGAAAAGCTACCGGCGCAGACCGCAATGGAATGGGGCATCGTGAATCGGGTGGTTGACGACGCGCAGGTGGTGCCCGAAGCCATGACCATGGCGCGCAGCCTGGCGGATGGACCGACGGTTGCGCTGGCCCTGACGCGGCGGCTCTACTGGGACAGCCCGCTCAACGGCTTTGAGGACCAGCTGGACATGGAAGCACGCATGCAGCGCCAGGCCGGCGCCTCGAAGGACTTCAAGGAAGGGGTGGCGGCATTTCTGGAGAAGCGCCCGGCCAAGTTCACCGGGCATTGAGTCCTGGGGAGAAAGGAAACCACGCGCCAGCATGGGGCCATCCGGGCAGCAGTCGACACCGCTCATCGGGCGCTGCTGTACCGGGCGCCCGGGGTGGCCAAGGATGCAGGCAACCCGCGCTGGCTGCAGCGCCCCTCTCCCATGCCACGATGACACCAACCAAGCATCGATTCGTCACCCGCGCAGACTTCGACGGTCTGGCATGCGCGGTCATGTTGAGCGAGCTCGAACTCATTGATGAGGTCGTGTTCGTACACACTCAGGACGTGCTCGATGGCACCTTCGAGATCACTGCGCGCGACATCACGGCCAACCTGCCCTACTCGGCCGCTGCGCACCGCGTCTTCGAACATGGCATCCATGCGCTGGCTCGCAATACGGCCCATCTGCGCAATCATGTGATCGATCCGCACGCGCCCTCGGCTGCGCGACTGCTGTGGCTGCATTACGGTGGGGCATTCAGCATGCCCAATATCAGCGATGCGATGCTGCGCGCCGTAGATCAGTCATGCACCGCGGATTACCGCGTGGAGGATGTACTACATCCCAAGGGCTGGACGCTGCTCAATGTCATCCTGGATTCGCGCACGGGTCTGGGGCGCTTTCGAACCTTCGGTATTTCAAACCTGCAGCTGATGCAATCGATGGTGGCATCGATTCGCACGCTCTCGGTCGATCGCATCCTCGCGCTGCCCGATGTCAAAGAGCGAGTCGAGTTGTACACGCAGCATGAAGGGCCGGCCGTAGATCAGTTGCTGGCGTCCTCCACCGTGAAAGGCAATGTCGTGGTGCTGGACCTGTGCGATCAGGACCCAATCTGGTCGACCAACCGCTTCATGATCTATGCGCTTTACCCCCAGTGCAACCTGGTGATCCGCAAGATGTGGGGGCGCGACCGCCGCAACATCGTGTACGCCCTGGGGAAATCGATTTTCGAGCGCACCTGCGTCACGGACATCGGCGAACTCTGTCAGCGTTTCGGCGGCAGCGGTCATGTTGCCGCGGGCAGTTGTCAGGTTGAGATCGCCATGGCCGACCGGGTGTTGGCCGATCTGCTGGCCGTCGCCCATCGTGACGAAGCCACGCGCCTGGCGTCCCTGCGCGGGCCTAACGCGCGGCCCTGAGCCGAGGACCGCCCTCTACGGGCGCGCCAGTGTCCCGATCTGGCCTTCAAGAAACTTAGGCCTAAGCAGGAAACGCTCAGAGATAGGTGCCGGCGAGCGTAAGCACCTCACCGCCTGTGGCGATCTTGAAGCGAGCCAGGCCGGCTCCGCGAGCAGTGTCCACGCCGCCCAGATCGAGCCTGCGCACACCGCGCTCTCGCAAGGCCAACATGGCCTGCCACAGCAGCAGGTTGTGTGCCCCGAGTTCGCGCCCGCCCTCGCCCACCCAGCCGATCTGATACGTGGCGGCTTCGCCGTGCACCAGAAAGAGCATGCCCGCCACAGGGTCACGACCCAGGTCCGCGCGCAGGGTCAGGACCGGCTCGTGGCCCGTACGGGCCGGGTGAGCCTCCTGCCAGGCCTCGACAAAACCGTCCGGCAGCGCGATGTAACGACGTGCTGCGCGCTGTGCCAGCTCCCGCTCCAGGAGCCATCGGTATTGCGCGGGCTTGCGGCCCACCCGATGCACCGTGAGCGCCGAACGCTCGGCACCTGCAAGACGGTTTCGCCATTTGCCTTGCAGGGAGGCACGCAGCGCGTGCGGCTCGGGCTCGAGACTGATCCGGACCGTGGACTGACCCGTAACCACGCGGATCATGCCTTGGGTACCAGCGGCTGCACTGTCGGCCATATCCGGTGTGACGAAGAGCAGCCGGATCCCGGACAAGGGCACGGTGCGCTTGAGCAAACGGCACGCGGCGCGGCGTTGCGCCATCGTGGCCTCCTGCGCCCACACCGGCCCATGGCTGCACAGGGCCATTTGAACGATGCCCGCCACCCGGCGCACCAGGCACTGCGCCACGCCAATGAGTTGCTCGCCCTCATGGATATGCGCACGCAGGACGCGGGTCCCCAGGGCCTGCATGGCGTCGCCGTAGGCCCAGTCCTGCTGCAGCGCCCCTGCCGCGTTACGATGCAAGGCGTCCCAACTCGCTCGCTCAGGCAGATTCCAGTGAACGTTCATCGCTCGAGTGTAAGCGCCTCATGAAGCGCGCCGCATGAGCCGCCGCCCCGAGACTATCCTGGGTCATACCCTGCCCGAACCCAGGCTCACCGTCGCAGGCCTGGCGCTGCTGCTGCTGGCAGCCACGGTACCCATTGCGATCATCGGATCGCTGCTGGATCTGCTCGTGCAAGGGCTCTTCGGCGTGTGTGTGGGGCTGTGGTGCCTGGCGCCAGGCTAGATGCCCAGCGCAGGACATGGCAGGTCTGCATACCGAACAGCAATCGCCATATACTTTTGCTATATACTATTGCCGTATACCGCATCCCTACAAAGTAGGTCCAGCGCATGACAATCAGCACGGTCTTCACCAACAACCGGACTCAGGCGGTGCGTCTGCCCGCCGATGTGCGCCTACCCGATAGCGTCAAGAAAGTTCAGGTGCGGGCCCGTGGCGTGGATCGCATCATTTCGCCAGTGGGTCGCACCTGGGACGAGTTCTTTCTGAACGGACCCGTCGTATCAGACGATTTCATGACCGAGCGCGCTACACAAACCCAAGCCGAGCGCGACGGCCTCTGACCCCGTTTGCCCGATGCTGAAGTTCCTGCTCGACACGAACATCGCCATCTACGTGATCAAGCGGCGGCCGATTGATGTCATGGGAGTGTTCAACGAACATGCCGGCCGCATGGCGATCTCTGCCATCACCTTGGGTGAGTTATGTCACGGCGCCGAGAAAAGCGCCAGGATCGCCCAGAATCTGGCTGCGGTCGAAGAGTTTGCCAGCCTGCTGGAAGTGCTGCCGTACACCGCAAAAGCGTCTCAGCATTACGGTGCCATCCGCAGCGCATTGGAAAAGGCAGGACGCCCGATTGGCGTCAATGATCTGCACATTGCGGCTCATGCCCGCAGCGAAGGGCTCACCCTGGTCACCAACAACCTCGGCGAGTTCGAGCGAGTACCCGGTCTGCTGACGGAAAACTGGATTAGGCCAGCAGATCAGGTGTGATCTCGGCAACGCTTCGCGCGCCGCACAACTGCATCGTGCGTCGGACCTCGTCACGCAGGATTTCGAGCGCCCGTAGTGCACCAGCCTCTCCACCGGCACATGCGCCATAGAGCGTCGCGCGGCCCACCAGCACGCCCTCGGCGCCCAGTGCCAGCGCCTTGACCACATCGGCACCACGACGCACGCCACCATCGACCAATACACTGCAGCGCCCCTGTACTGCAGCCAGCACACCGGGCAGCGCATCGAGTGTGGCAATCCCGCCGTCAAGCTGGCGCCCGCCATGGTTGGACACCACGATGGCATCAACGCCAATGGCCAATGCACGCACGGCATCGTCAGGGCGCACGATGCCCTTGACGATCAGCTTGCCCGGCCAGGCATCGCGCACCGAGCGCAGGCCCTCCCAGTCGAAGGAAGGGTCGTAGTTGCGACCGGCGGTGGAGACGATGCCCTTGGCGTCCGTGGACGCAGGCGTGAGGCCGCGCAGGTTTTCCATCACAGGCATGCCATTGCGCAGCATCTGCGCGGCCCAGCGAGGGCGCGATGCGAAGTCGACCAGATTGCGCAGCGTGTAGCGAAAGGGAATGGAGAGGTCGTTACGAAAATCTTTTTCTCGCTTGCCGCCCACGGCCAGATCAACCGTGATCATCACGCCTTCATATCCGGCTGCGCGCGCGCGCTCGATCAGTTTGAAGGTGAACGAGCGGTCCTTGATGATGTAAGCCTGAAACCACAGGCGCCCACCCGCCTGCTCAGCGATCTGTTCGATGGAGGCGGTCGCCGATGTGGAGAGCGAATAAGGAATGCCGTTGCGCGCGGCTGCGCGCGCAATGGCGACATCGCCGCCTGGCCGCCCGAAGCCCACCGCACCGGTGGGCGCGACCGCAATCGGCATGGAGGACGGACGACCGAGCAGCGTCGTATCCAGCGAGACGTCCGCCACGTTGACCAGCACGCGCGGCATGAGCGTGCGCCGCGAAAAGGCCGCGCGGTTATCGCGCAGTGTGTGCTCGTCTTCGGCCCCGCCATCGAACAGATCGAACACTGCGCGTGGCAGATGCGCACGCGCATTCGTGCGCAGGTCTTCGATGGACCAGCTGCGCCGCACCGCGCGCGAGGGTTCGGGTGCGGGTGTATCGGACCCCACCCGCACGGGCGCCCACTCAGGCATGCGCACCCAGGGCTGCACCTATGGTGCCGCGTGGAAGGACTTTGTCAGCCATCACCTGGCAGCGCTTCATCATGCGGTGTTCCGTCGGGCCATAGTCAGCCAGTGCTTTGTGGATGACTCGCAGGTTGTCCCACATCAGCACATCGCCTTCGGTCCAGTTGAACTTGAAGATGAAGCGCTCTTCAACCTGATGCGCAAACAGCATTTCGAGCAGCGCATCGCTTTCATCACGCGGCATGCCGTCGATGAACATGGCATAACCCGGGTTGGCGTACAGGCTGCGACGCCCGCTCACCGGATGCACCAGCACCATCGGGTGCGACACCGGCGGCTTGGCGCGACGCTGCGCTTCGGACAATGGCGGGCGCGGGCTGTTGCGCTCACGGCGCATCATTTCCCAGAACTTTTCAAAGTCGTGCGTAGCCGTGCGGTGGTCGATGCGTGCGCGCACCGACTCGGGCAACACGTCGTACGCGGCAGCCATATCCGCGAACAAGGTACCGCCCAGAGGCTGACCATCTCGCTGAGGCACCTTGAGCGCATGCAGCACATTGGCATAGGCCACCGTGCCGCTGTACGACATGTCGGTATGCCAATCCTGGCCGGCGTCACCAATGCCGATCGGCTTGCCGTCTTGCGTGATGTTCGACAGGATCATCACCTGCGGCAGACCGGGTTCCTGAAAAATGCCGCCCACGTTGATTTCAAGCGATCCAAACTGCGCGCTGAAATCGTGCAACTGGTGTGCGCTCAGGGTCTGACGCGGAAAGCTGATCACCCCGTATTGCGCGAGCGCCGCGCGAACTGCCCCGAGCGTGTCGGCTGTCATGGGCACAGACAGATCAAGACCCTCGATGCGGGCGCCCAGCTGCGCGCCTGCAGGCACAACTTTCAGTGCTGTCTGCGTGGTTGCCGTATTCATGTGAAAGCTCCCTGAGTTCAGGCTTGCGGGGCGGACAGGACCCCGGTGGGGCGCCCTGCCGCATAGGCCAGCAGATTGTCGAATGCATCGCCGAACAACACTTCGTAACCGTCACGGCTCACATAGCCAAGGTGCGGTGTGCAGATGACGTTGTCCATCGCGAGCAGCGGATCGTCTGCCGGCAAGGGTTCGGTGTCGAACACATCCAGCGCGGCAAACCCCGGGCGCCCGGCACGCAGTGCAGCCAACAGCGCGCCCGGTTCAATGATGCCCGCGCGCGCAGTGTTGACCAGCAGCGCATCGGGCTTCATGCGGGCGAGATCGGACGTCCGCACAGCGCCTCGCGTACCCGCATTGAAGGACAGGTGCAGGCTCAACACATCGCTGCGGGCAAAGAGATCGGCCTGATCGGCCGCAATCTCATGGCCGTCTGTGCGGGCGCGTTCGATGGAGCCCTCGCGGCCCCACACGAGCACCGGCATGCCGAAGGCGCGCCCATAGGCCGCCACCTTCGAGCCGATGCGTCCGTAGCCCAGAATGCCCAGCGTACGCCCGGCCAGGACGCGGCCGATTGTGGTTTGCCAGCGACCTGCGCGCATGCGCCGATCTTCCAGCGGCACATGGCGGGTGCCGGCCATCACCAGTGCCCAGGTAAGCTCAGGCGTGGACTGCCCGGAGCCGCGGCCCGCACACACGGTGATGCCGCGGGCGTGAGCAGCCTGCAGGTCCACCTGTCCGCTCAATGGGCCGGTCAGGCTGATCAGCCTGAGACTGCCGGGCAGCAGCGCAATCAGTGCGGCATTAAAGCGCGTGCGCTCACGAATGAGCACCACGGCATCACAACCCTGCAAACGCTGGGCGACCACCTGAGGATCACCAGGCGTGTCATGAAATACCCTCACGTCATGACCGGTGAGGCGGGCGAAACACGCCAGGTTGCTGACCGCATCCTGGTAGTCATCGAGAATGGCGATACGCATGGGGCTCAGCTCTGGTGGTGAGAGTCGTTGATGCGTAGGGTCAGTCTTCGGACTTGACGTCAGCCACCTTGATCAGGCGCGCCCCGCGGTCGTAGTCCATTTGCATCCATGACACCGTCTCAGCCGGTGACAGACCTACCGCCACGGCACCGAGCCCGCGCAGGCGCTCGCGTGTTTCAGGCTTGGCTACCGAGGCGCGGATGGCATCGGCCAGCTTGTTGGTGATGGCAGGCGGCGTGTTGGCAGGTGCAAGGAACACAATGCCCGGTGTGTAGTCCTCAAAGCCTGCATAGCCCAGTTCGGCCATGGTAGGTACAGCAGGGAAATCAGGGTGTCGCTTGGGCGTGGTGACCGCCAGCGCCTTGAGGCGCTTTTGCGCCACCTGATCCGCCACACCGACCATGGGATAGAACATGAAACTGACCCGTCCCGCGATCACTTCAGTCGTGGCTGGTGCGTTGCCCTTGAACGGCACATGCGTCATTTGCGTACCGCTCAGATTGCCCAGCAATGTGGCAGCCAGATGCGCCGATCCGCCGTGACCAGCCGACCCATAGGTGACCGCCCCCGGCTGAGCCTTGGCCGTGTTCACGACATCCTGAATGCCGCGTCTCGGCGAATCAAAACCTGTGGCCGCAATCATCGGCACGGTTGCGGCCAGGCTGATGGTGCTGAAGTCGCGGATAGGGTGGTACTTCGCCTTGTCCGCCATCAGGATCGGATTGATGTTGTGCGCCAGAGTCGCTGCGATCAGCGTATCGCCATCAGGGGCTGCAGGGGCCACCGCATCAGTCGCGATCAGCGAGTTGGCGCCGGCACAGTTTTCAACGATCACCGATTGCCCGAACGCCACGGTAAGGTCCTGGGCCACGATGCGCGCGATGACGTCGGTGGGGCCGCCGGCAGCAAAGCCGATCAGGATGCGGATCGGCTTATTGGGATAGTCCTGTGACCAGGCAGGGGCACAGACCCCACTCAGCGCGGCAGCCAGGCCAAGGCTCAATCGGGACAACAGCTGGTTCAATCGAATCATGGGAGGCCTCAACGTGAACGGAAATCGAATTCGGGCGCAGCGATCTGCTCTGCAATTCGCCACACGCCCTGGTGGCGCTCAAATCGCGTACGCACCAGCAGCAAACGCAGCGGTCCATCAATGGTTTGCGGGGCAGGCTTAGGCACGCCTTCATCTGCGCGATAGCCGATCATGTAGCAGATGAAATGCGCCACATCATCGCCCTCCATGCGCTCGATGAATGCATTGCTCACCACGTGGCGGATGCGCTGCGAGCGCGGGCGCTCGTTCAGTGCGGCGAGGATCTGCGAGGGCCCGGCCAGGACCTTGCCCTGCCGATGCCAGGTGCCCTGAGGCAGGAACATGGCGACCAGTTCGTCATAGCGAAATTCGTCCAGGTACCAGAAGAAGCGGTGCGTCGTCTGCACCAGCGCCTCGTAGGCCGAGGCAGACGGAGGATGCGCAACGGGCGACCCGTTGGTCGATGTGGGCATGCTGAGTTCCTCCTGGTGCCCCTGACGACGGTCGCCCGGCGGGGCTTGTTCTGTTGCGACCGGTGAAAGCAGATTGTAGACGCAGCCCGGGTTGCGCAGAGCCGTCCGGCACGCAGCGTGTTTCCGATTCCAACCATGCGCCGGCACGCATGCTATCTTCGCCGCGCGTCATTTCAGCACTGCCCTTAGGAGACATTCGATGTACGCCGGTCAATACACGAACCAACACCCTGATCGCCCGGTTTTCATCATGGCCGCAAGCGGCGAGTCGGTCAGCTACAGAGAATTCGAGGCCCGCACCAACCGGCTGGCCCATCTGCTGCGCGCCCGGGGACTCAAGCGGCTAGACCACTTCGCGATCTTCATGGAGAACAACGCGCGCTATCTGGAGTCCTGCGGGGCTGGCGAACGCGCGGGTCTCTACTACACCTGTACGAACTCCTTTCTCACGCCCGACGAACTCGCCTACATCCTGACCAACAGCGAATCGCAGGTGCTGATCACCTCGCGCGGCAAGGTCGATATCGCCTTGAAGGCTCTGACGCAGTGCCCTCGAGTCGCCCTGTGCCTGGTAGTCGATGGCGCGTCAGTTACCACTCTACCGGCGCGCGTGCAGGGCTGCGATGTGCTCGACTTTGCCCAGGCGGTGGCGGCGTATCCGGCCACCCCGATTGCAGACGAATGGCTGGGCACACCGATGCTGTATTCGTCGGGCACCACGGGCCGCCCCAAGGGCATCGTGCGGCCCTTGCCCGAAGACCCGCCCTCCAAGCCGCTGCCCCTCTTTCACTTCCTGAACAAGCTGTGGCGCTATCGCGAGGACATGATCTATCTGTCGCCCGCGCCGCTCTATCACTCGGCGCCGCAAGCGGCCGTGGCACTGACGGTGCGCAACGGTGGCACCGTCATCATCATGGAGCACTTCGATCCCGAGCAGTATCTGGCGCTGATTCCCAGGTACCGCGTCACGCACTCGCAGCTTGTGCCCACCATGTTCAGCCGCATGCTGAAGCTGCCTGAAGCGGTGCGTACTCAGTACGACCTGTCTTCGCTCGAGATCGCCGTGCATGCTGCGGCGCCCTGCCCCGCGCAGGTGAAGGAGCAGATGATCGCGTGGTGGGGACCGATCATTCACGAGTACTACGGCGCCACCGAAGGCCTGGGCTTCACTGCCTGCGATTCGGCTGAATGGTTGGCTCATCGCGGTTCGGTGGGTCGGGTGCTGCTGGGCGATCTGCATATCCTGGACGAGAACATGCAGCCTGCGCCCAAGGGCACACCGGGCGAGATCTGGTTCAAGACCGCCACCCCCTTCGAGTACTTCAACGATGCGGCGCGCACCGCGGAATCTCGCTCAGCCGATGGCAGCATGAGCACCGTGGGTGACGTGGGCTATGTGGACGACGATGGGTTCCTGTATCTCACCGACCGATCCACCTTCATGATCATCTCGGGTGGCGTGAATATCTACCCGCAGGAATGCGAGAACCTGCTCATCACCCATCCAAAAGTGGCTGATGCAGCGGTGTTTGGCGTGCCCAACGAAGATCTGGGCGAAGAGGTGAAAGCGGTCATTCAGCCGATGCCCGGTGTGACGGCGAGCGCCGAGTTGGCGCAGGAACTGATCGCCTTCTGTCAGCAGCATCTGGCCAAGTTGAAATGCCCGAAGTCGGTGGACTTCATGGACGCGCTGCCCAGGCTGCCGACCGGCAAGCTCTACAAGAAGCCGCTGCGTGAGCAGTACTGGGCCGGGCACAAGAGCCGCATTGTCTGAGCAGGCCCGTGCGGTAAGTGGAGTGGTGGGGCAGGAGGCGGCTTAGCGCCCCTGACCCAGCCAGCTCACAAAGCCACCGATCACGACCGCATTCAGGATGTCGATCAGGAAGGCGCCGACGACCGGCACCACAATGAAGGCCTGCCTGGCGTAACCGAAGCGCTCGGTGACGGCCTGCATGTTGGCAATGGCGGTGGGCGTGGCCCCAAGACCAAAGCCGCACTGCCCCGCCACCAGCACCGCTGCTTCGTAGTTGCTGCCGCACAGCCGGTAGGTCAGCACGGTAGCCACGACCGCCACAGCGACCACCTGCAAGAGCAGGATCAGCAACACGGGGCCAGCCAGCGAGGCCACTTCCCATAGCCGCAGGCTCATCAGCGCGATTGCCAGAAAGAGCGACAGCGCAATACTGCCTGCAAAGTCCAGCGCCTCGGCGTCGACCTCGTGCCAGTTCAATAGCGCCAGCAGATTGCGCAAGACCGCCCCGGCAAAGAGCGTCCAGACGAAGGCAGGCAAGGTGAAGCTTGGGTTTTCAGCCCAGCGCACCAGGTGCGAACCCAGCACCATGCACACCGTGATTAGCAAGATGATGATCGTGAGCCGATCGACGCTCAGAGGCCCCTGCGCCTGAGCCCCATCGTGAGGCCCCGAACGCGCATCGGATTCGCCCAGCGACAAGCCGCGGGCAGACAGACGCTCGACCAACCTGCGGGACACAGGACCGCCGAGCAATCCGCCTGCCACCAACCCGAAGGTGGCCGCAGCGATGCCCAAGGCGGGCGCTGCGGTCAGCCCGTAGGTCTCGGAAAATTTCTGTCCCCAGGCCGCGGCCGTGCCGTGCCCACCCGCCATGGAGATGGACCCTGCAAGCAAGCCGAGCAAGGGATCGACCCCCAGCAGCTTGGCAGCACCCACCCCCACCACGTTTTGCACGATGAGCATGATCGCGATGGCGATGGAAAAGGTGAACAGCAGCTTGCCCCCTCGGGCGAGCATGCGCACATCAGCGCCCAGCCCGACGGTTGCAAAAAACGCCAGCATGAGCCCGGGTTGCAGCGACTTGTCGAAGGCGAGCGTGATCCCCTGCGCATGCAGCACGGTTGCGATGGCTGCGGCGAGCAAACCGCCCACCACGGCCGCCGGGATGGAATACCGCTTGAGCACAGGGATCGCTTCCACCAGCCTGCGCCCGACCACCAGAACCAGTGCGGCGGCTGCCAGCGTGGAGGGCACATCGAAGGAGAGGGTCTGAGACATGGCCTGAGGTTAGCAGAGCACGCCACCCATAGCGCTGCGCCGTGCTCCGTCAGCTTCAGCGGATGCCCAGTGCGATCACATCTGTACGGCATAAACGAGCGTACATCGTTTGACAGGCTGCATGGGCCAAGCCATTCTGCCCACAGCAGCGTGACCGTTGGCGCATCACGCGCGCGCTACCTGTACAGCGCTCTTCTCCTACTTTCTTGTGCACACAGACATGAGTCACGTCCTTCGCGCAGTCTCGCTTGCCGCCCTGCTCACCGCCACGCTGGCGCTGCCTGCCCAGGCGCAAGCGCCCGAATCACTGTTGCCGCCAGCACCAGGCCAGTTCGAGGGGGAGCCGCCAGCGCCTGTCCCGGGTGGATTCCTGGTGCCAGACGCGCCACAGTCGACCTACAAGGACACCGAGCTCAAGTCGCCGTGGTTCACGATCAAGCCAGGTCTGGTCTTGCTGGGCGATTACACCTGGTTCAGTCAGGACGCCAACTCGCTGGCGCAGGTGGGGCGTCAGGACAACGAGGGTCAGTTCCGGGCAGCACGCCTGATGCTTCGCGGCACGATCGGCACCGACTACGTAATGCGGTATCTGATTGCCGGCGAATACAAAGGCTTTGACAGCACGCGTGACACCAACTGGGACATGACCGATGTGTCGCTGACCTTCCCGATCCTTGGGCCGACCACCACCGTCACCGTGGGCAAGACCAAGGAGACGCACAGCTACGAGATGGTCGGTGACGCGGCCAATCTGCCTTTCCAGGAACGCGTCCTCAGCCCGTTCTTCGTATCGCGGGCAACAGGGGTCCGGTTTAACCACATGGCCGCAGACCGGATGTCGACCTTCGCCTTCGGATTTTTCAATGACAGTTGGTCCGGGAAAAATACGGGCGTCCCGAACGACGGCACAGATTTCACCGCGCGCGCCACGCACCTGCTCTGGTTTGAGAAGGAAGGCAGCAAGTTCATGCACCTGGGCGCTTCAGTGCGCCGCGCAGGTGCTGATGGCGGCAAATTGCGCTACCGGGGCCGACCCGAATCGAACGTGACCGACTACTACGTGGATACCGGTTCGTTCACGGCAAACCATGCCTGGCACGTCGGACTGGAAGGCATCTGGCAGGATGGGCCACTCTCTGTGATGGGCGAATACATTCGCGCCAAGACCGATGCGCCGCTCTCGGGCAGCCCGAGCTTCCAGGGCGGCTACATCGGCGCGAGCTGGGTCGTCACGGGTGACAGCCGCCCCTATGACCCGACCGTGGGCTATGCGCGTCGTGTGAAACCGAGCGGTACGCAAGGCGCGATCGAACTGGTCGCCCGGCTGTCGTATATCGATCTGGACGACGGCGCCATCCAAGGTGGCAGCTTCAAGAAGACCTACGTCGGCGCCAACTGGTGGGCTACCCATCGCTGGAAGCTGGGTATTGGCTGGGGCCGTACCTGGCTGGACGATCAGGGCGTGACCGGTATTACCGATGCCATCCTTGCCCGGATCCAGTGGGTGTATTGAAGCCCGATCCCTGAGACATCAATCAGCACACAAGACAACGAGCACATAAGACGAGCACACATGAAAAAGACCGCTTGAAGCGGGCTTTTTCATGACCAGCGGGACCAGGCCGCAAACCGCTTACTGGCCCTCGAGGAAGCTCTTGAGCTTGTCGGCACGCGACGGATGACGCAGCTTGCGCAAAGCCTTCGCTTCGATCTGACGAATACGTTCGCGGGTCACATCGAACTGCTTGCCCACTTCCTCAAGCGTGTGGTCGGTGCTCATCTCGACCCCGAAGCGCATGCGCAACACTTTGGCCTCGCGAGGCGTCAGTGAGTCGAGCACCTCCTTGACCACATCGCGCATCGAGCCGTGCAGTGCGGCGTCGGCAGGTGCGAGCGTAGCGGTGTCCTCGATGAAGTCGCCCAGATGGGAATCGTCATCGTCACCGATGGGCGTTTCCATGGAGATGGGCTCCTTGGCAATCTTGAGGATCTTGCGGATCTTGTCCTCGGGCATCTCCATCTTGCCCGACAAGGTCTGAGGATCGGGCTCGGTGCCGGTTTCCTGAAGGATCTGGCGGCTGAT
>DGIT01000066.1:16567-64119 GCA_002386465.1 Burkholderiales bacterium UBA4615
GTCTCGATCATGTGCACCGGAATACGGATGGTGCGCGCCTGATCGGCGATGGACCGGGTGATGGCCTGACGAATCCACCAGGTGGCGTACGTGGAGAACTTGTAACCGCGACGGTATTCGAATTTATCCACGGCCTTCATCAGACCGATGTTGCCTTCCTGAATGAGGTCGAGGAACTGCAGGCCGCGGTTGGTGTACTTCTTGGCAATGGAAATCACCAGACGCAGGTTCGCCTCGGTCATCTCGCGTTTGGCGCGGCGAGCGCGGGCCTCGCCCATCGACATCTGCTTGTTGATCTCTTTCAGATCAGACAGGGGCAGCACGACGCGCGCCTGAAGATCGATCAGCTTTTGCTGCAGATCCTGCACTGCCGGGATATTCCGGCGCAGCGTGATCGTGTACGTCGCGCTGGCCTCAGACTCTTTTTCCACCCAGCGCAAATTAGTTTCATTGCCCGGGAACGAGCGAATGAAATGCTCACGCGGCATGCCGACCTTATGCACGCAGATCTCGGCAATGGCGCGCTCATAGGAACGCACCTCTTCGACCTGACCGCGCAGGGTGTCACACAGCTTTTCAACCATCTTCGCCGTGAAGCGGATGGTCATGAGCATTTCCTGCAGTTCAGCCTGCGCCTTCAGGTAAGGCTTGGACTTGTAGCCTTCCTTTTCATAGGCCACGCGCATCTTGTCGAACCAGCGGCCGATATGCTCGAACTTTTCGAGTGATGCGCGGCGCAGTTCCTGAAGCTTGGCTGTGTTCGCACTGTTGGCGTCGGCCTCGCTTTCCTCGTCGTCTTCGAAGTCGCCGGCTGCAGCGGCGGCAGCGGCTACCGGCTGGGGCGGCGAAAAGTCTTCCTCGGCGTTGGGATCGATCAGCCCGTCAACCACCTCATCGATGCGCTTTTTCTCGATCCGAATGTCTTCGGCTGCCTTGAGCACTTCGTCGATCGTGGTGGGGCAGGCCGAGATGGCCATCACCATGTGCTTGAGACCGTCTTCGATACGCTTGGCGATTTCGATTTCGCCCTCGCGCGTCAGCAGCTCAACCGAACCCATTTCGCGCATGTACATGCGCACCGGGTCAGTCGTGCGGCCGAACTCGGAGTCGACCGTTGAAAGCGCGGCTTCGGCTTCTTCTTCGGCGTCCTCATCCGACGACACCACTGGTGTGTTGTCGTTGATGAGTAGCGTCTCTGCATCAGGCGCACGCTCGTAGACCGTGATGCCCATGTCACCAAACGTGGTGATGATGGATTCGACCGCTTCCGCATCGACCAGGTCCTCAGGGAGATGGTCGTTGATCTCGGCATAGGTGAGAAAGCCACGCTCCTTGCCCAGCTTGATGAGGGACTTGAGCTTGTTACGCTTGATCTCGAGTTCTTCTTCGGAACTGCCAAGGTTGCGGGCCAGTGCGTCGCGGATGAGCGCTTTTTCCTTGGCACGCTTGTCGCGCGCCCGCACCTTCGCGGGCACAGGCGCCGGTGGCACTTCGATGACTTCGACGTCAGCGCCATCGGATTCATCCAGGGCATCGGTGGGGTCGCCCACCAGATCGAGATCGGAATCGTCGGAGGGCACGACGCCTTTCGCCTTGGCACCTTTTTGAGGCGTGGGTTTGGAGGCGGCCTTCTTGCCCGTAGCGCCAGTGGCCTTGGCCGGAGCCGGCTTTGCGACCGCCTTGCTCGCAGCGGCGTCTGCAGCGGGTGCTTTGGCTTTGACGGCTCCCGCGATCTTCGCGGTACTGGCTGCCTTGGCGATGACTTTTTCCACCGCTGCCTGAACGACGGCCTGCTCGGTCACCTTGGCGCTCGCCCGCGCAACGGGTGCTTTCTCTTTGCTGACCCCTGACGCTGCGCTGCGCGCAGGCGCCTTGGCGGGCGCGGCTTTGGCAACGGCTGCAGAGCGCGCCACCGTCTTGGCCGGCGCTTTGCTGGCTGCAGAGGCGGGCTTGGCCGGTGCTTTGGAAGCAACCGCTTTGACGGGCTCAGCCTTGCCGGCCGTCCGGGTTGCTGACTTGGCAACCGTCTTGGTGGCTGCACGCGAACTGCCTTGTGTCGCAGACGACCGGGCAGGGGCCTTGGAGGCAGCCTTGCTGGCGATAGCGGTCTTACCGCTGGTCTTGGCAGGTGTGGACTTGGCGGCAGCAGTCGCTGACTTGGCAGAGGCTTTCGTGGGTGTTTTCAATGCAGTTTTCACCGTAGTCCGTGCCGTTGATTTGGCCGGTGTCTTCAAAGCGGATTGGGATCGTGGCGCTGCGCCTTCGCGCCGAACCATCGTGCTGTCTTGCCTGGCAACGCGCTGACCACTGGGGGTTGAAGCACCGGCCGACGTGGCAGTGCGGCCCCGGGCCGCGGACCGTGCAGAGGCTGTGCGCTGAGGAACCTTTCTGGATGTGCTCACGACCGAACCTCGTTGGTGAGTGCTAACCACACAAACTAAGCGGGGAAACCTTTAATTGTACTTTAATTCCTCATGAATTCGTCAGTGCCCGCCGCATCTCTTGCAATTGGGCATACCGCTCTCTGGACGCCTCGTCCTGCAGACCGGCTCGCACCAGTTCATCAACGGCTTCGCGCAGGCCCTGCGAACGCAATTGCACCAGCGCGCCTTCAAATTCAGAACGTGCATCGTCTGGCGACAAATCCGCAAGCAGCCCCCGGTCCCGGGTGACCTGCTCCTGTAGCGCAGCGGCCATCTCGGGCTCGCTTTGACGCAGGGATTCGAGCAGACCCGCAAAACTGGCGCCCGATGGCAGTAAGGCCAGCCGCTTCATCCACCCTGTTACCGCGGGCGGCAGGAACTCGGTCGGCCATTCCTCAGCCGCCAGCGCCGGATGCAGGGCGAGCAGCAAACGCGCCCGCCGCTGCAGATCAGGCAAGGTGGCGCCCACCGGCGCGCTGGGCGGGCGCGATGCAGGGTTCGAGCGAAAGCGGCGCTCGCCGTACATCTCCCGAGCGCCTGAAGGCGGCGAGGGCTTCCCGCCCGACCCGGCGCCCGGACTGCTCGCGGGGGCATCGGCCGCCGCCAAAAATTGCTGGAGGTCTTCGGGGCGCACTCTGGCGCGCGAGGCCACCGACTGGATCAACTGCAGGCGCAGAGCGACTGGCGGGATGGCTCGAAGCAGGGGGCGCGCGTCGGCCTGCAGTCTGGCGCGCCCCTCGGGCGTCTCCAGGTCCACGCGCCCACTGAGTTCGCCGAGCATGAACTCGGACAAGGGCAAGGCCGTATCCAGCGCCCGGGCAAACCCGGCTGCACCCTGCTCGCGCACAAAACTGTCGGGGTCATGCTCAGGTGGCAGGAACAGAAAGTCGATGCGCCGGGTATCGGACAGATGCGGCAGACAGGCCTCCAGTGCACGCCAGGCCGCACGCCGGCCCGCGGCGTCGCCGTCGAAGGCGAAGACCAGGCGGTCCGCAGTACGCAGCAGCTTTTGAACGTGCTGCGCAGTGGTGGCGGTGCCCAGTGTGGCCACGGCGAAACCCACTCCATGCTGGGCGAGCATCACCACATCCATGTACCCCTCGACCACGATCACGCAGTCGTTCGCCCGGATGGCTTCGCGACCCTCGAATAGGCCGTAGAGTTCGCGCCCCTTGGAGAACACGGGGGTCTCCGGTGAATTGAGATATTTCGGTTCGCCTTTGCCAAGCACGCGCCCGCCAAATCCGATCACCTGCCCGCGCGGATTGCGAATCGGAAACATGATCCGATCGCGAAACCGGTCGTAGCGGCGCCGGCCAGAACTATCGGTACGCGGTCCGGCCTGGTCATCGGCGTCGGAGTCCGGCTCGATCACCAGGCCCGCTTCCAGCAGGCTCGATGCGAAATAGTCGGGCACTGCGGCCTGCAGTCCACGCCATCCCTCCGGGGCATAGCCAATGGCAAAGCGTGCCGCGGTTTCGCCGCTGACGCCGCGGCCCTTCAGGTATTCAATGGCCCGATCGGAATCCTTGAGCCGCTGCTTGTAGAAGCGCGCCGCTGTGGCGAGTGACTCGAGCACATCGGGGTCGCGCCGCGGCTGCGCCGCGGAACCGCTCTCCTGGGGCACCACCAGCCCTTGGGCGCGGGCGAGTTCATGGATGGCGTCGACATAGCCCAGCCCACCCTGCTCCATCAGAAAACTGATGGCCGACCCATGGGCGCCGCAACCGAAGCAGTGATAGAACTGCTTGACTGCGGAAACCGTGAAGGACGGAGACTTCTCGCCATGAAACGGGCACAGCCCAAGGAAGTTGGCGCCCGCTTTCTTGAGCTTGACGACGCGACCGACCACCTCGACGATGTCGACGCGTGCCAGCAAATCCTGGATGAATGCCTGCGGGATCAAGGCCGCAGTCCAGCGTCAGCCGGCGCGCCCTTTGAGCAGCGCACCAACCATGGCCGACACGGCCGACAGATCGGCGCGGCCCGCCAGCTTCGGTTTAAGCAGGCCCATCACCTTGCCCATATCCTGGGGGCCACGAGCCTGAACCTGAGTCAAAGCCGACTCGATCAGGGCATTGATTTCTGCTGCATCGGCCTGGGCCGGAAGATAGGCGCTCAGAACCGTTACCTCGGCGCGCTCGCGCTCGACCAGATCGGTGCGGCCCGCCTGCTCGAACTGTGCGATCGAGTCGCGACGCTGTTTGATCAGCTTATCGACGATAGCCGCTACCTGGGCGTCGTCTGCGCTGATGCGCTCGTCAACTTCTTTTTGCTTGATGGCGGCCAGCAGCATGCGAATGGCCCCCAGTCGGTCGGCCTCGCGCGCGCGCATGGCCGCCTTCATGTCCTCAGTGATGCGGTCTTTCAGTGCAGACGCGGTCATTGGGAACAACCGGAATGCGAAACCGGTATCAGTAGAGCTTCTTGGGCAGCATCTGGCTGCGCAGACGCTTGTAGTGACGCTTGACCGCAGCTGCCTTCTTGCGCTTGCGCTCAGCCGTGGGCTTTTCGTAGAACTCACGAGCGCGCAGCTCGGTCAGCAGGCCGGTTTTCTCGATGGTGCGCTTGAAACGGCGCAGTGCAACGTCAAACGGCTCGTTTTCCTTCAGACGGATGGTGGGCATCAAAAATTACCTTGTTCCGATTACCTTGATTCGGTCAGCCCGCCACTATAGCAGCCCGGACACGGCAGCGCCAGCCTTGCAATGGCGCATCGATCGAATCGCCCCGGCGAGTCGCACCGCTGAACATTCACAAATGCATGTTCGTGGCAAAAAGCATGCTTTCAATGAAATAAGGGGTCGCTGACTCCTGTTCGGAAGATTGAAGAGTCGGCCGAAAAAGCGGGTGCGCAGGCGTTCGTTTCAGTCCGACCGACGGTTGGCACGAATGTTGATTGCAGCACTGGTCGAGTCCAGAATGAATTCACGCAGGCGGTCTTCTCCCATCCCAAGCGGAGGTCTTTGATGCAGCCATCTCCAGCCGTTCTTTCCGGTGCATGCACGTTCTCCATCGCCGGATTCAAGCAGGTGTATTCACCGCAGAGTGTCGAGTCGGCACTGGAGGACCTGCCGCCCGGGGCCAACGAAGCCTTGCGTGCCACCTACGAAAAGATGCTCCGGGTAGGCGGCGAACGATTCAGCGTCAAGCCCGGGCGGATGCCCGACTTTGACGCTCTGGCTGAAGAGCTGCCGAACTTCGCCGAAGTGCTGCATGACCTGCGCAAGCAGCTTGCGCTGTGCATGGAGAGCGAAGACCCGCTGCAAATCGCGCCGATGCTGCTCCTGGGTGATCCGGGCATCGGCAAGACCCATTTCGCCAAACGCCTATCCCAGCTGCTTGGCACGGGCTACGGGTTCATCTCGATGAGTTCGCTGACCGCCGGCTGGGTCCTCTCGGGGGCGTCCTCGCAGTGGCGCAATGCACGTTCCGGCAAGGTCTTCGACACGCTGGTGCACGGGGACTATGCCAATCCGGTGATGGTGGTCGATGAAATCGACAAGGCATCGGCCGAAAGCCACTACGACCCGCTCGGTTCGCTCTATTCGCTGCTTGAACTGGATACCGCGCGCAGCTTTACCGATGAATTT
This sequence comes from Burkholderiales bacterium UBA4615, assembly GCA_002386465.1. Taxonomy (GTDB): domain Bacteria; phylum Pseudomonadota; class Gammaproteobacteria; order Burkholderiales; family Burkholderiaceae_E; genus UBA4615. The sequence continues at coordinate 22,584 of DGIT01000066.1, forward strand.
GCGGAGGTGCCGCTCGATTGCTCCGACATCGTGTGGATCGCCACCGCCAACGATGCATCGCGCATTCCCGAGCCGATTCTGAATCGGATGAATGTCTACGAAATTCAGCCGCCCGATATTCAGGGTGCGCGGCATATTGCGCTGGCCCTGTACCGGGAGATCCGCGAGTCGCATCAGTGGGGGCGGCACTTTCCGGAGCTGCCGGCTGAGGGCGTCCTGGAGCGCCTTGCCGGGATCGCCCCGCGGGAAATGCGCCGCTCACTGATGGGCGCGTTTGGCACCGCCCGCCTGGACGGTCGCCATGCGCTTGCGCCCGACGATCTGGCCGGGCGCAACATGAAGCGTCAGCGCATGGGTTTCTGAAGACTCAAGGTCGGGCCAGGGCCTGCGCAGCGCACCAGGCGCTTGCCCAGGCCCACTGAAAGTTATAGCCACCCAGCCAGCCGGTGACATCGACGACCTCGCCGATGCAATACAGCCCGGGCACCCGATGAGCCTGCAAGGTGCGCGGATCAAGCTCAGGCGTTGCAATGCCCCCCGCGGTCACTTCGGCCTTGCGCCAGCCTTCGGTGCCGGCTGGGTGCACGCGCCAGTCCTTGAACCGAGCAGCAAGGGCGAGCAGTGCGCGGTTGCCCAGTTCGGCAATCCTTCGCTCAAAGACCGCTGGCATTCCAGGGGTGGCGGGCAGGATCTGCGCGATCTCGCCATCGGCCAGCCAGGCCTGGGCCAGACGCCGGGGCACGATGGCCGACAGCGCCGTGCCAAGCTGCTGCCGGGTGCCATCGCGCGCAATCATCAGCTCGCGCCCCAGATCACGCCCCGGAGCCAGATCCATGGCAATCGGTTCACCTGCATGCCAGTAGCTGGATCCCTGCAGGATGGCCGGCCCTGACAAGCCACGGTGGGTGAACAGCAGGTCTTCGCGAAAGCGCGGTGCATCAGGGCGCTCTGGCAAGGCCAGTTCCACCTCGAGGGCCAGACCTGAGAGCTCTGCGAACGGCTGCCACGATTGCGCAGTGAATGTGAGGGGCACCAGCGCGGGGCGCGGCGTGATGACCTGCAGTCCGAATTGGCGTGCAAGCCTGAAGCCCCAGTCGCTGGCGCCGATCTTTGGGATCGATAACCCTCCAGTCGCCACCACGAGCGAGGCGCAGACCAGTTCGCCCGCGTCAGTGCGCAGTGCAAACCGGGGCACGGCATGCGGCGAATCGGCCGTGTGTTCGACCTGAAGCGGCTCGATGCGCGAAACCTCGTGCACTACGCACGGACGCATCCAGTGCACCCCGCCCCGGTCGCACTCGGTGCGCAGCATGTCGATGATGCGTTCACTGGAGTCGTCGCAAAACAGCTGCCCGCGATGCTTTTCGTGCCATCCGATGCCGTGGCTGCGCAGCAGCGCAATGAAGCGCTCGGGGCGGTAGGTCTTCAGCGCATGACGGGCAAAGCGCGGATCCTCTGACAGGAAGCGCTCGGGCTTGTCTGCCTCAAGGTTGGTGAAATTGCAGCGCCCGCCGCCAGAGATGCGGATTTTTTCGGCCAGATGCTCGGAATGATCGATCAGGGCGACGCGCAGGCCACGCTGTGCAGCCACACCGGCACAAAAGAGGCCGGCCGCTCCGGCGCCAACGATCACCGCATCAAAACGCATGGACATGCTGGGATCCCGCGATCAACGCGATCAGACAAACGTGACAAGGACGCGGCCGACACAGGACGCGCTCGTGAATATACCGGGGTCAGTTGATGCGGGCTCAGTCCAGACCGCTGCGAAAACCGCCGCAGACACGCGAGACCAGCTCCAGAAGCTGATCGGTCAGGCGCGGCACGGGGAACTCGCCGGCCAGCACGGACTGCACCCGGCGTGCGATCGATACCGCATCGGTGCACGCAGTCAGCGCACTGCGGTCGGCGTCGCTCCAGGGCCCATCCAGTGTCAGCGGCGTGATCCGACCCCGCGCAGCCAGCATCGCGCGCATGCGTGGCGCAGACCCTGCTGTGGCCGTCGCAGGCTCGACCAGAAGCGTCAGCGCATGAGCGCCCAGCGCCTGGGCGACCTGCAACACGCACTGTGCCCAGTTGGCGTCGGTCGTGATCAACACGCGCAGGTCGGCCACCACACCAATCGGATCGGCCCAGGGCGCAAGCGAGCGGGCAAGCCGATGCAGCGGATCGTTCGCCGGCAACTGCAGCCAGCCATCCAGTCTGGGACTGATCGTCTTGAGCGGGACGCAGGCCGGGTCACTCCGGGTGAATGCGACATCAATATGGGCGGCGCACCCTGCTTCGGGCACCCCCATCGCTGCGAACACATCGCCCACTGCGGGGAGCATGCCCCTCGAACGGGCTCCCGTGACCACCACATGCATGCCTGTGCTGCACAACATCGAAGCCAGCAGCACCAGGTCAGGCAGACAGGCCGCCTGATGGTCTGCATGCAGCGCAATCACCGGCGCGCGCGACGCAACCATGATGCGGTCGGCGGGACTGGACAGCAGGCGTGCGGCATCGGTCAGCACGGGCAGTGTGACCGTCGCGTCCGACGTCATGGACTGGCTGATCCAGGCGTAAGCGATTTCGGCCAGCGGGTCGGGATCCGGGACCTTCACTGGAGTGGCCGCCGCGCCGACGCGCTGCTCAAACACCTCATCGCCGTGGACGGGCGTCCGTACAGGCTGTCGGATGAGGTTTTCCAATTGTCTTGATTCGTGCATGGGCCCTCCCTGGGCAACCGGCTCATGCAATCACCATGCCTAACGCGAAGTGACCCGATCACCGGTACGAAGATGGCCCAAGACACACCCTGAAGGATGGCGAGACACGCAGCGCGTGCCACGGCACGGTGCAGGACGCACCGCAATGGGGGGTTACACTCGCCCCATGCTGACCCTGGGCATCGAAACTTCCTGCGACGAAACCGGCGTCGCGCTGTACGACTCGCAACGAGGGCTGCTCGGACAGGCCTTGCACTCGCAGGTCGCCATGCATGAGCGTTATGGCGGCGTGGTCCCGGAACTCGCGTCACGCGATCACATCCGGCGCATCGTGCCGCTCACCCGACAAGTCCTGCAGGAGGCCGACTGCACGCTGGCGCAGGTCGATGCCATTGCGTATACCGAAGGCCCCGGTCTGGCCGGTGCATTGCTGGTTGGTGCGGCCGTCGGCACTGCCCTGGGCTATGCCCTGGGCAAGCCCACCATTGGGGTCCATCACCTCGAAGGCCATCTGCTTTCGCCCCTGCTGTCTGCAGACCCACCTGCGTTTCCGTTTGTGGCGTTGCTGGTGTCCGGCGGACATACCCAACTCTTGAAGGTCGAGGCGGTCGGGGTATACACCCTGCTGGGCGAATCGGTCGATGACGCGGCAGGCGAAGCCTTCGACAAAAGTGCCAAGCTGCTGGGGCTCGGCTACCCGGGCGGCCCGGCAATCGCCCGACTGGCTGAGCAAGGCCATTCGGGGCGCTTTGGGCTGCCGCGACCGAAGCTGCATTCGGGCGACCTGGATTTCAGCTTTTCCGGCTTAAAGACTGCAGTGGCCACACGCATTGCACGCGGCCTGCCTGACGATCAGGCCCGCGCAGACCTGGCTTGCGAAGTCCAGACCGCGATCGTTGAGGTGCTGGTCGCCAAGTCCATGGCGGCTGTGCAGGCCTGCGGACTGCGTACGCTGGTGATTGCCGGCGGGGTCAGTGCCAACCGGCATTTGCGGGCGCAACTGGACGCCCACGCCTTGCGCCAGGGCATTCGCGTGCACTGTCCGGAGCCCGCGTTGTGTACCGATAACGGAGCCATGATCGCCTTTGCCGGCGCCTTGCGGCTGCAGGCCGAGGCAGCGCTTGCGCAGCCCGCCCCGATCACTGCTCCCCGGGCCGTCACAGGATTCGATATCCGGCCGCGCTGGCCACTGTCCAGCCTGCCACGCCCCGGCGAGAATCGCGCGTCGAATTGAGCCGACGCATCGGCGCTAATCTCAAGATCATGGAATCTGCGCCGATATAGCGTCACAGGACGCATCCGGAGACTCTCATGATTGCACTCTCGCCACTCAGCCTGCAGGGCTGGGTCCGGGCCATCGACGAAGCGGACATTCCGATCCTTGAGCGCAGCGCGCTGGCTATCGCGGCCTTGCAAGCGGACGAGGACAACGTGTCGGCCCGCGAAATCGCCGAGCTGGCGCAGGAAGACCCATTACTGTCGCTGCGCATCCTGGCGCATGCGGCGCGCCGACGCTCGTCACGTATGAGCAGTCAGGCCGAGACGGTTACGGCGTGTCTGCTCATGATGGGCACGTCCGCATTTTTCAACGCCTGTGGGCAGGCGCCGACGGTGGAGTCCCGCCTGGCCGATTTTCCGGGGGCGCTGGATGGATTGCGTCGGGTGCTCGATCGTTCGCATCGGGCTGCGCGACTGGCCATCGGCTTTGCCATGCACAGACAGGACACCGATGCCGAGGTGATTCACGAAGCGGCGCTGCTGCATGATTTCGCCGAGGTGCTGCTGTGGTGTCATGCGCCACAGCTGGCGCTCGAGATGCGCTCACGCCAGCGGGCCGATCCCACGCTGCGCTCGGCACAGGTTCAGCGAGAGGTGTTGCACATCGAACTGAGCGATCTGGAGCAGGCATTGATGCGGGCCTGGCAATTGCCGGAGTTGCTGCGCGAACTCACCGATCCGCACCTGAGCGCTCAAGCCCGTGTACGCAATGTGATGCTGGCCACGGCGCTGGCTCGGCACAGCCAGAACGGCTGGAACAATGCCGCCTTGCCTGATGACTTCGAAGCGATCGGAAAGCTGCTCAACTTGAGCCCGCTCGCAGTGCGCAGTCTGGTACGCGACATTGATCTCACCACCGAAGACCCGGCGTATTGATCAGGCCGATCGGCGCTGCAGCCGCACGAGCTGCGGACACAGGGCGATCAGCGCCATCCCGATGAGCGCAATGGCGTCCGGCGCGTCACCGAATGCGAACCACCCCACGCAGATGGACAACAGAATCTGCATATAGCCCCAGGGTGACAAGCGCGAGGCCAAGGCCAGCTTGAATGCACGGGCCAGCAGGAGGTGTCCGGTCGCACCGAGTACGCCCATCAGGGCAAACACGATCCAGTCGATGGCGCGATAGTCGGGATGCATCCACCAGCCCGGTGTCCACCACAGGGGCAAGGCCACCGTCATGAGTGCTGCGCCCACCAGGCCTGCATAGAGCACCTGCACTTCGGGCGGATCCGCCTGGGACTGCGCCCGTGTCAGTGTCTGGTAAGCGGCATTGCAGGCCGCCGCCGCAAACACCAGCAACGTGGGTACCAGCGGCAGACTCGCTCCCGGGCGCACCACGATCATCACGCCCAGAAACCCGCCAGCCACTGCGAGCCAGGTGGCCCAGCCGGGACGCTCCTTCAGAAATACCGTGGCAAACAGGGTCACCAGCATCGGTGTGGTGAAAAACACCGCGGTGGCTTGCGCGAGCGGCAAAGACCGTACAGCCGCAAAATAGAGCAGGCTGATGGTGACCATGAGCGCGCCACGCAGCAATTGGCGCCCGGGAGATTGGGTGTGCAGCACCCGCAGACCGCGGGTGGGCACAAAGAGGAGCAGGACCAGCAGCATATGGCCCATGTAACGCGACCAGGTGATGGCCGCCACAGGAAACCCTGCCATACCCAACCACTTGCCGCTTGCATCCAGCAGGATCAGCACGCCCAGTGCGCACAGCATGGTCAGGATGGCGCGGCGATCCGTGGCTTGGGTCATCTTTGCTAGTCTACCGGCGGGCGCACGGCTTTGTTCGATGCACGCGCCTGCGCACCCGATTGACACATGACGCTTGCGTCCTGCCTTCACGCCCGATCTTCATTCCATTCCTCGGACCCAGACATCATGAACGCCATCGATCCCCGTGCCCACAGCCTGCCCACACCCGACTTGCATCTGGAGGAGGAGCTCGCGGCAGCCGTGCACGGCCTGCGCAACGACACGGTCAACATGCTCAGCGAGCTGGTCGCTCTGCCCTCACTGCTTGGCGAAGAGGCTGCGGCACAGGACTGGATGGCCGATCGGCTGGGCGGCATGGGATTGCGCGTGGACCGCTTCGATATCGATGAAGCCAAACTGCGCACGCACCGGGGCTGGTCGCCCTCGCTCATCTCGTATGACGGTCGGCCCAACGTGGTGGGCGTTCACCAGCCCGGCGAAGTGAAGGGCCGGTCGCTGATCCTGAACGGCCATATTGACGTGGTGCCGGTGGGCAATGCATCGATGTGGGCCTCACCACCCTTCGCGCCGCGCCTGGAGGGCGACCGACTCTATGGGCGGGGCGCCGCCGACATGAAGGCCGGCATCATCGCGTGGCTCAATGCGTTCCGGGCACTGCAGGCCATTGGCATGGAGCCGGCGGCACCGGTGTTCTTGCAGTCTGTGATCGAGGAAGAGTGCACCGGTAATGGCGCATTGGCCTGCCTGGTGCAGGGCTATCACGCTGATGCCGCAATCATCACCGAACCGGGCGAAGGCCTGCTGCGCGCGCAACTGGGTGTGATGTGGCTGACGCTGGAAGTGACCGGTATTCCGGTGCATGCCATGGTGGCCCACACCGGCACCAATGCCATCGATGCCGCGCGCAACCTCTTTACTGAACTCAAACTGCTCGAGCGTGAGTGGAACGAACCCTCGCGCCGTCATGCCCTGTGGTGCGCACACGAGCACCCGATCAACTTCAACCTCGGGCGCCTGAGTGGTGGCGAATGGCATTCCTCGGTGGCCACCACCTGCACGGCCGACATCCGATTGTCGTTCTATCCGGACATGAGCGCGCAGCAGGTGCGTACGCTGGTTGAGCAGCGCCTGGCCGAGGCGCACGCCGCCTCGGCGTCGCGCGACAGCGTGCGCTACAAGGTCGTCTACAAAGGCTTCCAGTCTGAGGGCTGTGTGCTGGATGCGGCGCAACCCGTGCTGACCGAACTGAACCGCTGCCATCAGGATGTGACCGGCGAAACCCTTGAGCTGACGGTTGGCACCGGCACAACTGATGCCCGCAGCTTCAACCTGTATGGCCCGATCCCAGCCACCTGCTACGGCCCCAACGGCGAATCGATCCATGGCATCGATGAATGGGTGTCGATCAACAGCACGATGCGTTGCACTGAAGTGCTGGCGCGGTTCATGGCGCGATGGTGCGGTGTGAATCGGCGCGCCCGCTAATCGCATGCGTTGGCGTGCTGCTGCACGACGTGCCCGGCGCACCCTGTGGCAGACCACCCATGAGCTATCCCCCACAACGCGCGGCTTGCTATGGGCCATCGCGGCTGGCCTGCTTTTTTCAATTGCCAGTGCCTCGATGCGCGGCCTCACGATGCATGTGCATCCGATTCAGGCCCTGTTCCTTCGGTACCTGTTCGGGCTGCTGCCTTTGTTGCCCTTGCTGATGCACAGCCCATTGAAGTCGCTCAAGCCCGACTCGATGACCGGGCAGATGTGGCGCTGCGCGCTGCATACCCTGGGGCTGGTGTTGTGGTTCATCGCACTGCCCCACATGCCCCTGGCCGATATGACCGCCATCGGCTTCACCGGCCCGCTGTTCGTGCTGATCGGCGCGGCATGGTGGCTGCATGAGCCCATGAGCCGGGCACGCTGGGCTGCTGTGCTGACCGGGTTTGCAGGGGTACTGGTCATCGTTGGGCCCGCAATCAGCGGAACAGGCGGCTGGTACAACCTGGCCATGCTCGCTTCCGCACCGATCTTTGCAGCGTCTTATCTGCTGACCAAGGTCCTCACGCGGAAAGACTCAGCCAAAATCATCGTGCTGTGGCAAACGCTGCTGATCACGCTCATGTCGCTGCCACTGGCCTTGCCGTTCTGGGTGTCCATGGAGCCGTTGCACTGGGGACTGGCGCTGATCGGCGGAATTTTTGGCACGGTGGGTCATTACTGCCTCACGCGCTCGTTCGTATCGGTCGATATTTCCGCCACCCAATCGGCCAAATTCGTTGATCTGCTGTGGGCAGCGCTGCTGGGTTGGATGCTGTTCAACGACACGCTGCGCCCCACGACCCTGCTGGGCGGTGCAGTGATTGTGGCGGCGATCGCGCTGCTGGCACGCCATGAGAGCCGGAATCCCCCGGCCCGTGCATGAACCTGCCCCTGCCGGAATCGCTGCAGCAGCGGCTCAACGCGCTCGGTGCTGCACGGGTACACAGCGAGCAACTGCTGCGCAATTGGCTGTGGGGCAGGCCGCTGGCGTCCGGACCACGCGCGGCAGATGACTTCCTGCCCAAGCGTCTGCGCGACGGTCTCCCCGGGCTGCAAACCTGGCTGGATGAGCAGGCCCGTGTCGCCAGCGCCCATCCGGCCCAGGACGGTTCAGAGCGATGGCTGATGGCGCTCGCCGACGGACAAACCGTGGAGACGGTACTGCTGCCGCGTGATGGAGTATGTGTCTCCACCCAAGTGGGTTGCGCGGTGGGTTGCACCTTCTGCATGACCGGACGCGACGGTTTGCTGCGTCAGCTCGATGCGATGGAAATTCTGGCGCAAGTGGCGCAAGCCCGATCGCAGCGCGCCGTGCGCAAGGTGGTCTTCATGGGAATGGGCGAGCCGGCACACAACCTGGAGACCGTATTGCTGGCGATCGACGTGCTGGGTACGTCTGGTGGCATCGGTCACAAGAATCTGGTGTTCTCAACGGTGGGGGATCATCGGGTCTTCGAGCGTCTGCCGCGCGCGCAGGTGCGCCCGGCCCTGGCCCTGTCCCTTCACACCACTGACCCTGCGCTCAGGCGTGAACTGCTGCCACGCGCCCCACGCATCGATCCGGCCGAGCTCGTGGAACTCGGCGAAACCTATGCCCGACACACCGGATACCCGATTCAATACCAATGGACGCTGATTGATGGCGTCAACGACAGCGATGAGGAAGCGCAGGCCCTGGGCCGGATGCTCGCGGGGAAATATGCGGTGATGAATTTCATCCCGCTCAATGCGGTGGGCGACAGTCCCTATCGGCGCCCCGACGCCACGCGCGGGATCGAACTGGTGCGACAGTTGCGCAACCACGGCGTGCTGGCCACGCTGCGCCAGTCGGCCGGACAGGATGTGCAAGCTGGCTGCGGGCAGCTCCGAGCGCGCAAGTTGCAGCGCAATAACCCGCAGAGCGAGGTCATCCAGTTTGCCAAGGCGGTTCGGCTCGATTAACGTGCGTCGACACCCCCCGAACCAGCGCATCACGAACGATACGAGGAGACTCAGATGAGCGATCACACGAGGCGCGCGCGCCACCCGGCTTCGAACCTGCGTACGGTGCCTGAGGTTCAGGCGCAAGGACGGCGCGGTCTGCTGGCCGCCGCAGGCGCCCTGGGCGCATGGAGTATGGTCGCGCCTGCCGCAAACGCCCAGACCGCCTATCCCGCACGCCCGATTCGCCTGATGGTGCCCTGGCCTCCGGGGCAGGCCACCGATCAGGCCGCGCGCGTGCTGGCGCAGGAGATGACCAAATCGATTGGTCAGCCGATCGTGATTGATAACCGGGCTGGCGCTGGCGGCTCGATTGGCACCGACGCCGTGGCCAAGGCCGCGGCAGATGGATACACGCTGCTGGCCGCCTCCAGTGGCCCCGTCAGCGTCTCACCACTGCTCACCAAGACCCCTTACGATCCCGACCGCGATCTGCTGCCGATCGGCATGATCGGGCTGTCGCCTTACCTGCTTGTGACCGCTCCGGACTTCCCCGCGCGCGATGCCCGCGAGTTCGTTGCGCTGGTGCGGGCCAACCCCGGCAAGTACACGTTTGCGTCATCCGGCACGGGCGCCACCGCGCATCTGATTGCTGAATCCTTCAACGCCGCCCTGAACCTGCAGGCGGTGCATGTGCCCTATAAAGGCTCGGTACCTGCGCTCACCGATGTGATCGGCGGTCAGGTGGCGTACTGCATCGAAACAGCAGCCTCCACCATGCCGCTCATCCGCAGCGGCAAATTGCGCGCCTATGGGGTGTCGCTGGAAAAGGGCAGCAGCGTGACACCGGGCATTCCGCCATTGGCCGCAGCGGCCGGCATTCCAGGCTTCGATCTGGGGGCATGGCTGGGACTGATGGCGCCGGCCGCCACCCCGCGCCCGGTCGTTGAGAAACTGGCTGCCGAACTGGAAAAGGCGATGCAGTCGCCCGAACTGAGAACGGCATTCAATGGCATCGCGGTAGAGGTGGATTACCGAAAGGCCGATGAATTCAACCGTTATCTGAAAATGATTTCGGGGCGCTTTGCCGAGGTGATCCGCAAGGGCAATATCAAAGTCGATTGATGCGACGGGCGCGGGCGGCAGACTCATGATGGATGCATCGCGCCCGTTCGCCGACCTGGTGGTCATCGAGCTTGGGCACAGCGTGGCGGCACCTTTTGCAGGCCAGATTTTTGCAGACCTGGGCGCACAGGTCATCAAGGTGGAAAAGCCAGGCGGCGACGATGCCCGCAAATGGGGGCCGCCGTTCTGGGAGGGCGCTTCGGCCACCTTCCAGGCCTTGAACCGCAACAAGCAGTCAGTCACGGCCGACCTGCGCGCTGAACGTGATCGCAATGCTTTGCTTAGCCTGATTCGAGCGCGCGCCGACATCATCGTGCAAAACCTGCGCCCCGGCCAGGTCGAGGAATTAGGTCTGGATGCCGACAGCCTTCTGGCGATCAAGCCTTCGCTGATCTACTGCAATGTAGGGGCATTCGGGCAGCGCGGGCCGCTCAAGGACCGCCCCGGCTACGACCCGCTGATGCAGGCCTTCGGCGGGGTCATGAGCACAACCGGTGAGCCGGGCCGCCCCTCTGTGCGTGTGGGTCCGTCGATCGTGGACATGGGCACCGGCATGTGGGCCGTGATCGGCACCCTGGCCGCGCTACGCGTGCGGCAAGCCACCGGCCAGGGCGGCGTGGTAGACGTATCGCTCTTCGAAACTGCAAGCGCCTGGCTCACCATCCTGGCTTCGCAGTGCATGGCCAGCGGCCAGTCGCCCGGTAAGGAAGGCTCAGGGGCCGCGGGTATTGCGCCCTACAAGGCCTACGCGACCCGCGATGGGGAAGTCGTCATCGCCGCAGGCAGCGACGGCCTGTTTCGAAGCCTGGCGCAGGTGGTGGGGCATCCTGAGTGGGTCCAGGATCCGCGCTTTGTCGATAACCCGAACCGCGTCGCCAATCAGGTTGTGCTCTACGGTCAGCTTGATACGCTGATTGCGCGCGAAACCACCGCGCACTGGATTCAGACACTCGAAGCAGCCGGCATTCCCTGTGCCCCGGTGCAGTCGGTGGCACAACTGCTGGCCCATCCGCAGACCGAGGCGATGGGTTTGGTTCAGTCCCTGCCCGGCAGCGGCCTGCGCGCGGTGGGTTTGCCGCTGAGCCTGAACGGTGTGCGCCCGACACCACGCAGCCGGCCGCCCGAAGCGGGCGAACACACCTCGTCCATTCTTCATTCTCCGGAGTCCTGACCCCATGCCCTTTCCCAGCTACGCGACCCTGCGCACCGAGATGGTCGAGCCCCATGTGCTGCAGGTGACCCTGAACCGTCCTGAAGTGGGCAATGCGCTGAATACGCAGATGGGGCACGACCTGTATGACGTCTGGACCCGACTGACCGAGGACCCAGAGGACGCGCGATGCGTCGTGCTCACGGGTGCCGGCGATCGCATCTTCTGTTCGGGCGGCGATCTGAAAGAGCGCAACGGCATGACCCGCGAGGCGTGGACGCGTCAGCATGAACTGTTTGAGCGCATGTACTGGACACTGGTGGACCTGCCGGTGCCAGTCATTGCTGCAGTCAATGGCCATGCGTATGCCGGCGGATTCGAGATGATGCTGTCGTGCGATTTTGCGTATGCCAGCAGCGCCGCACGCTTTGCACTCACTGAAGTGACGCTGGGTATCATGCCGGGCGCAGGCGGCACGCAGAACCTGCCGCGTGCCATTGGCGAGCGTCGCGCCAAGGAAATTCTGTTGACGGGCAAACCGGTGAGCGCCGAGCGTGCGCTGCAATGGGGCATCGTCAATGAACTGTGCGAGCCCGCGCAGGTGCTGGGGCATGCCATGGAGACCGCGCGCAGCATTGCAGCCAACGCCCCGCTGTCGGTACGGCAGATCAAAAAGTCGGTGCGCTACGGCGGGCAGATGGAACTGCGCACGGCATTCCGATTTGAAATCGAGGCCTACAATCATCTGATCGGCACGGAAGACCGCCTGGAAGGTGTGGCGGCCTTCAATGAAAAGCGCAAGGCCCAATTTAAAGGCCGCTGATTTTTCGTGACTAAGATTTCGTCATTGAATTTTTGTCACTCAGTTTCAGTCACTGAGCCAGACGCTTTGCATCGCCCCTTTAACCGTTTCGCCACGACCCATCATGCAGAACAACTCAGCTTCAGGCCCTCTCAACCCGAGTGCTGCACGCCCCGCACGCGATGTGTTTCTGCGCGAAGTGGGACTGCGTGACGGCCTGCAGATTCATTCCACGTTCATGCCGACCGAGCAAAAGCTCGCCTGGATTCGTGCCGAAGCCGCTGCGGGCATGCCCGAAATTGAAGTGACCTCCTATGTGCCGGCACGGGTGATCCCGCAATTTGCCGATGCCGAGGCGGTGACCGTGCAGGCGCTGGGCACACCGGGCCTGACGGTGGCTGCGCTGGTCCCCAACCTGCGTGGCGCAGAGCGCGGCATCGAACTCGGCGTGCACAAGCTCAATTTTGTGATGTCAGTCAGCCGCACGCACAATCTGAAAAACGTTCGCCGCGAGCGTGAGGAATCGATCGCCGATTTCTCGCGCATCGTTGAACGTATCCGCGAGCAACCGGCAGACCGCCGCCCGATCATCTGTGGGGGCTTGTCCACCGCACTGGGCTGTTCGTACGAGGGTCGCATCAGCATCGATGATGTGGTGCGCTGCGCAGTCGCCTTGGCCGAAGCCGGCGCCAACGAGATCGTGGTCGCCGACACGGTGGGCTATGCCGACCCGACGCTTGTGCGCACGGTGTTCAAGCGGGTCATGGCCGAGGTTGGCAGCCTGCCTGTGGGCGCGCATTTTCATGACACACGCGGCACCGGCCTGGCCAACGTGGCCGCAGCGCTCGATGCCGGCGTGCGTCACTTCGATGCCTCGCTCGCGGGCATTGGAGGCTGCCCGTTTGCACCGGGCGCCACCGGAAATATCGTGATGGATGACTTGTGCTTCATGCTCGATTCCATGGGGCTGCGCACCGGGGTCGATCTGGAAAAACTGCTGGCGGTGCGTGCGCTGGTACGCGAAGCACTGCCCGATATCGAGATGCACGGTGCGCTGGCGCGCGCAGGGCTGCCGACCGGTTATGTGTCGACCCGCGAGCAGGTGGCGGCATGAATGCGCCGGGCGGTCACGGCATCAGCCCGAGCGACGTCAGCATCACCCTGGGCGAATCGTTTCCCGACATTCGCGAAAGTGTGCGACGGATCTGTGCTGATTACCCCGGCGCCTACTGGCGCGACCTCGAAGCGCGTGAGGCCTACCCCACCGAATTCGTCCAAGCGGTCACGCAAGCCGGGTTTCTGGGCGCACTGATTCCCGAGTCGTATGGCGGCGCCGGGCTGCCGCTGGCCGCCGCGGCAGCCATCCTCGAGGAAATTCATGCCTCGGGCTGTAACGCCGGGCCCTGTCATGCGCAGATGTACATCATGGGCACGCTGCTGCGTCATGGCTCGGCCGAGCAAAAGGAGCGCTATCTGCCCAAGATCGCCTCGGGCGAACTGCGCCTGCAGGCCTTCGGTGTGACCGAGCCCACCACCGGCACCGACACCACGCAGCTGAAGACCCGCGCGGTACGTGAGGGTGATCATTACGTGGTGCACGGCCAGAAGGTCTGGACGTCACGCGCACTGCATTCCGATCTGATGCTGCTGCTGGCGCGCACCACGCCAGCCGACCAGGTGAAAAAGAAAACCGAGGGCCTGTCGGTCTTTCTGGTGGACATTCGTGAGTCGCTGGGGCACGGCCTGGAGATCAAGCCATTGAAGGCGATGATCAATCATCACGCCACCGAGGTGTTCTTCGACGGCATGAAAGTGCCGGCGGCCAATCTGATTGGCGAGGAAGGCAAGGGCTTTCGTTACATCCTCGATGGCATGAATGCAGAGCGCATCCTGGTGGCCTCTGAGGCCATTGGCGACGCCCGCTGGTTTACGCGCACAGCCGTGAACTATGCCAACGACCGGCGCGTCTTCAATCGCGCGATCGGCCAGAACCAGGGCGTGCAGTTTCCGATTGCACGCGCCTATGCCGAAACCGAAGCGGCTGCGCTGATGATCAGCCGTGGCGCGGCACTTTTCACGGCAGGCTTGCCCTGCGGCGACGACGCCAACATGGGCAAGCTGCTGGCCTCGGAAGCCGCCTGGCACGCGGCCGAAGCCTGCCTGCAGGCGCACGGTGGCTTTGGCTATGCGAAGGAGTACGACGTGGAGCGCAAATGGCGCGAGACGCGGCTCATGCAGATCGCGCCTATTTCGACCAACATGGTGCTGTCGTACGTGGCCGAGCACATCCTGGGGTTACCGCGCTCGTACTGAGCCGGGCTGCGCTCAACCCTTCTTGCCACTGCCGATCCGACTTTCCGTACCCGCCATGAGCTTGGCGATGTTGCCCTGGTGGCGCCACAGCAGCAGCGCCGCCATGATCGCGATCATCATGAAGACGGCGTCAGCACGGGCCATGAGCAGGTAAAAGAGCGGCGCGAAAACCGCCGCCACGATGGCAGCGAGCGAGGAATAGCGCAGGAACACGGCCACTGCTACCCAGGTGGCCAGCGTGGCCAGGCCAAGCCAGGGCGCCAGGGCCAGTAGCATCCCCGCCGCGGTGGCCACACCCTTGCCGCCCTTGAACCCGTGGAACACCGGGAACAGATGGCCGACGAATGCAGCCAGCCCTACGGCCGCCAGCGTGCTGTCGGTGAAGCCGAAGCGGTCTGCGGCGAGCCGCGCCAGCACGACTGCCAACGCGCCTTTACCGGCATCGCCCACTAAGGTTAGCGCTGCGGCGGTGCGGTTGCCGGTGCGCAACACGTTAGTGGCACCAGGGTTGCCTGACCCGTAGCTGCGCGGGTCGTTCAGCCCCATGAATTTGCTGACCAGGACCGCGAAGGAAATCGACCCCAGCAGATAGGCAAGCACAACGGCCACAAGGGCGGGCAGAGTCATCATGGGTATCAGTCCTCCAGGGCGCAGTCGACCGGCTCGGCCTGCAGCAGTTCTGTCAGCACCCGCGGCTCGATGCCCACCAGATAACCGCGACGCCCGCCATTGATCCAGATGCGCGGCAATTCAAGCACGCTGCGCTCCACAAACACCGGCAATCGCTTGCGCGTGCCAAAGGGTGACGTGCCACCCACCTGAAACCCAGTGTGGCGCTGCGCCACCTCGGGCTCGCAGGGGCTGATCGATTTGCGCTGTGCCTGGCGCGCTAGGTTCTTGGTCGACACCTTGCGATCGCCGTGCATCAGGACAATCAGCGCACGCGCGGCCTCGTCCTGCATGACCAGGGTCTTGATGACAGCGTGCTCGTCCAGACCCAGCTGCCTGGCCGATTCAGCCGTGCCGCCATGGTCGACATAGTCGTACGGGTGTTCGGTGTACACCACGCGGGCGGCACGCAAGGCTGCGGTGGCCGGGGTCTGCGAAACATGCTTGCTGGACATAAACGCAATGATAAGGTCGGCTCAAACGAATCCTGGCGCATCCACCGCAGGGCGCGCCTCAGCGGCCACGAGCCGCCTCGGGCTGATGCTCCAGCAGATCGACCCACTCACGCATGCGCTCGAGCGTGGCGTCCTGTGGCGCAATCGGCGGGCCGGCTCGCAGCGTCACGCGGCTGAAGCTGCCACGTCGAAAGGGCTTGACCATCGCGCGCCCCTGCTCGATGCGCGAAAAGAACGAGCCCCACAAATTGCTCAACCCAATGGGAACGACTGGCACCGGATTGGCCTGCAGGATTTTGAGTACCCCGCCCTTGAACGGCTGCAATTCGCCATCCCTGGTGATCGAGCCTTCCGGAAAAATGCCCAGCAGATCGCCCTCGTCGAGCACCTGTCGGGCAGTGGCAAACGCGGCCTCGTAGGTCTGCGGATCTTCGCTGCGCGGGGCAATCGGGATCGCTTTGGCCAGTCGAAACACGCTGCCCAGCACCGGCGTGGCGAAAATGCGATGGTCCATGATGAAGCGGATCGGCCTGGGGCTGGCCGCCATGATCAGGACGGCATCCATGAAGCTCACATGATTGCTGATGAGTACCGCCGGGCCACTGACCGGTATGTGTTCGTCACCCAGCACGCGAAAGCGATAGATCAGCCGGGACACGATGAAGGCCACGAAACGCAGCAGGTACTCAGGCACCAGCAGAAAGATGTATAGGGCCACAACCGCGTTGGCCAGCGCCAGCAGCAGAAAAATGACCGGCAGGCTCACGCCCGCAGCCACCAGGGCACCGGCCGCCAGCGAACTGGCGATCATGAAGAGTGCATTGAGAATGTTGTTGGCCGCAATGATCCGCGCCCGATGCGAAGGCTGTGAGCGGATCTGGATGAGCGCGTACATCGGCACACTGAACAGACCTGCCGACAGCGCCAGCATGGCGAGATCGAAAAGGATGCGCCAATGCTCAGCACGCGCCAGAAATGCCGATACGCCCTGTAGAGGCACCTCGGGCAGTCCGCGAACGGCAAACGACAGATCGAGCGCAAACAGCGTCATGCCGATGGCCCCAAGCGGCACCAGGCCGATCTCCACATGCCTGCGCGACAGCACTTCGCACAGCAGCGAACCGGTGGCAATGCCGACCGAAAACACCACGAGCAGCAGCGACGCCACATGCTCATCGCCATGCAGCACGTCCTTTGAGAACGCAGGAAAATTGGACAGAAACACCGCGCCAAAGAACCACATCCATGAGATGCCCAGCAGTGAGCGAAACACCACGATGTTTTCGCGGGCGATGCGCAGGTTGCGCCAGGTCTCGGTAAACGGATTCCAGTTGATCTGCAGACCCGGGTCGGTAGGCGGGGACGCAGGGATGGCTTGCGCGCAGACGCGCCCGAGCACGGCAACCGCCACCACAGCGGCAGCCACCAGACGTGCGCCATCGGGCAGGGCCACCAGCAGGCCACCAGCCAGATTGCCCAGCAAAATCGCCACAAACGTACCCATCTCGACCATGCCGTTGCCGCCGGTCAGCTCGCGTTCGGACAAATGCTGGGGCAGGTAGGCAAACTTCACGGGGCCAAAGAGCGTGGAGTGCAGACCCATCAGAAACACGCAGACCAACAGGGCCGGCACGTTGCTCGCCAGAAAGCCCCAGGCCGCAATCGCCATGATCGCGATCTCCAGCTCTTTCACACGCCGAAACAACCAGCGCTTGTCGAGCTTGTCTGCCAACTGCCCGCTGGTTGCGGAGAACAGCAGAAACGGCAGGATGAACAGCGCGCCGATCACGACCCCGGCCTGTGCAGGCGGCAACCAGCTCACATTGATCTGGTAGGTGACCAGCACCGTGAAGGCGAACTTGAAAAGATTGTCATTGCCCGCACCCAGAAACTGCGTCCAGAAAAACGGTGCAAAGCGCCTCTGACCCAGCAAAGCGAACTGGTTCGGATGGCCGTGCGGGCTCGCACCGTGCTCCGTTTGCTCAGGTGTGGCTGCATTCATGTGCGGGGCTGCTCACATGTCGCCTGCAGGCCATTGGCGGTGATGCGCTCGGTGCGCACTGCATCAAAGAGCCGCGTGAGTCCCAGCAGCGCATTGATCGCAGGCGTATCCACCTGCACGCGCTGGGCGATTTCATGCACCGTGGCCACCAGTGCATCCAGTTCGATCGGGCGCCCCGCATCGACATCCTGGAGCATGGACGTGCGCACTGCACCGAGCTTGCGCGTGATCGCATTGCGCGCCTCGGGTGTCATGGTGATCGGCACCCCGATCCGCTCGCCGATGGCTGCGGCTTCGCGCATGGCGTCGCGCACGAAACCATTCAGCAAGGGGTCATCCAGGATGCGGTCCATGGTCGCCCCGGTCAGCGCCGAGACCGGGTTCATGGTGAGGTTGCCCCATAGCTTCAACCACAGGGCTTCCTCGATGCGCGCCGTGGCTTCGATCTGCAGGCCTGGCACGGTAAAGAAATCGACCACCGACGCACGGCGCGCAGCGTCCAGTCCGCCTGGTTCTCCCAGGATGATCCGTTCACCGAAGGCCTGGTGCACACGCCCGGGTGCAGGGCACGCAGCCGACATGTGTACCACTGCGCCCACAACGCGCCGGGGTGCGATCGCGGCTGTGAGCAGACCGTGCGGATCGGCGCTGTGCAAGGGCATGCCGCGCCAGGGTTCGGGCAGGCCATCTGAAAACCACCAGGGCACGCCGTTCATCATCGAGACCACGAGGGTGTGAGGCCCCAGCAGCGGGGCGATCAGCGTGGGCAAATCAGCCAGCGCCGTGGTCTTGAGCGCCACGATGACCAGATCCTGAACCCCCAGCACACTCG
The DNA here is from genome assembly GCA_002386465.1 of Burkholderiales bacterium UBA4615. Classification (GTDB taxonomy): domain Bacteria; phylum Pseudomonadota; class Gammaproteobacteria; order Burkholderiales; family Burkholderiaceae_E; genus UBA4615. The sequence continues at coordinate 41,093 of DGIT01000066.1, forward strand.
AATCATCGCTGGCCGTGATCGGCACAGCCCGCTCGGTGGCGGTCGGATCGATCGCGGGTGCATCACGCAGACGCAGACCCTGTGCACGCACTGCCGCCAGCGTGGCCCCGCGCGCCAGCGCACTGACTTTGCGACCGCCCTCGACCAGCCGGTGTGCAACGAAGCCGCCAATGGCCCCCAGACCGATGACGCAGGCCTTCATGATGGTGTGCTCCTCGCGCACTCTGGAAACGACCGCGACTGTACCGCGATGCACTCGCGCGGCGTGAAGATCAGCCCCTCGGGTGGTGGCGCGCATGCAAGGACTTCAGCCGCTCGCGTGCCACGTGGGTGTAGATCTGCGTAGTGGAAATATCGGCATGGCCGAGCAGCACCTGCACCACGCGCAAGTCGGCGCCATGATTGAGCAGATGCGTGGCAAAGGCATGGCGCAAGGTGTGTGGCGAAAGCGGCGCCTGGATATCCGCCTTCAAGGCATGGCGCTTGACCAGCGTCCAGAACATCTGCCGGGTCATGGCACCCCCGCGTGCCGTCACAAAGAGGGCATCGGCCGAGCGTGCACCGAGCAGCTTCGGTCGGGCGTCATCCAGATAACGCTCGATCCAGTGACGCGCTTCTTCGCCCAGCGGCACCAGCCGCTCCTTGTCGCCCTTGCCGATCACCCGCACCACGCCATCGACCAGACTGATCGATACGCCTGAGAGCCCGATCAGCTCCGAGACGCGCAAACCCGTGGCATACAGCGTTTCGAGCATGGCACGATCACGCAAGCCGAGCGCGGTGCTGACATCGGGCGCAACAAGCAGGGCCTCCACCTGAGCCTGCGACAAGGACTTGGGAAAGCGCAGCGCCTGACGCGCCGAGACGATCTGTTGCGTGGGATCGTCGGCTCGCTGATGCTCTCGCACTAGCCATCGATAAAAGCGCCGAAACACCGTCAGCCGGCGATTGCTGCTCGTGGCACGCGAGTCGGCATGGCGTTCGGCGATATAGGCTTGCAGGTCGGCTTGGCTCGCCGCCTTCAGCGTGGCTGCGCGTGTGGCCAGCCAGACTGAGAGCACGGACAGATCGCGGCGATAAGCCTCGAGCGTATTGGTCGAGAGCCCGTCTTCGAGCCAGATCGCGTCCAGGAAACCCGTCAATACTGCGCGGTCGGCTGCCTCGGGGGGCGAGGCCGCAGCATCGCTGGATGTGGTGGAGCGTTGCGTCACGCCCGATCCCCTTCGTCTGCTATCGTTTGGCCGGCTCGACTATAGCCGAGCCCTGCTCCGGCGCACATGCATACGCTCCTGCTGCTTCTTCCTGATCTGGCCCTGATTGCCACCGGGGCTGCACTTGCGCGCGGGATGCGCTGGTCAGCCGGATTCTGGGCGCACCTGGAAAAGCTCGTGTACTACGTGCTGTTTCCGCCGCTGCTCTTCACCGCCATCGTGCGTCAGCGCATCGACGCGGCCCAGGCCGCGCCCTTCGCCTTGGGCGTGTTCGGTGTGCTGTTGCTCGGCATTGCGCTGGGCGCGCTCGGCAAGCGGCTGTTCGATCTCGATGCACGCCGGTTTTCCAGTGCAGTGCAATGCGCCTTCCGCTTCAATTCGTATGTGGCGCTCGCCGTTTCGCAGAGGCTGGGCGGCGATGCCGGCGTGGCGCTGTGCGCCGTGATGGTCGCTGTGGCGGTGCCCACCGGCAATCTGGCGGCAGTCTGGTTCATGGCACGAGGCAGCAGCGCCGGCGTGTTGCGTTCGCTTGCGCGCAATCCGCTGGTGATCGCCACTGTCTTGGGACTGATTGCGCTGTGGCTCGATCTGCGCCTGCCTGAGCCGCTGTCGGCTTATCTGTCCCGACTGGGCGCGGCGGCCATTGCCCTGGGCCTGATCGCGGTGGGTGCAGGGCTCGAGCCCTCCGGTGCGCGAGGCGACGATGGGTTCGCACGGTATGCAATCGCCGTGAAGCTCCTGGCCATGCCGCTGGCCGCCTGGACAGTGTCACAGGCGCTCCATCTGCCGCCCCTGGACACGCAGGTGCTGGTCCTTTTTGGTGCAGTGCCCAGCGCATCGAGCTGCTACGTTTTAGCCACCAACATGGGCGGCGATGGGCCTTATGTGGCGCGGCTGGTCACGGCCACGACCGTGCTCAGCGCGGTGACACTGCCCCTATGGCTGAGCTGGGTGACCTGAGGGCGTGCCGGGCCAGCGCCCAGCGGACATGCTCGGCGACCAGTGCGCTCGCATCCTGTTCACGGCTGCGCAGCGCATGGATCACGGCAGCACTGGAGGGCGCGTTGCCCAGTGCGACCGCCAGGTTGCGCAACCAGCGTTCGTGACCGATCCGGCGAATCGCCGATCCCTCGAATGCGGTGTCGAATCGTGTGCGGTCCCAGCCGAAGAGCGCGATCAGCTCTGCGGTATCCAGGCTGTTGCGTACCGCGAAGTCAGGCAAGGCTGCAGCCGCTGCGTATTTATTCCAGGGGCAGGCGAGCTGGCAGTCATCACACCCATAGATGCGATTACCGATTGCAGCACGAAACGCTTCAGGAATTGCGCCTTGCAGTTCGATGGTGAGGTAGGCGATGCAGCGGCGCGCATCCAGCCGGTAGGGTGCGACGATCGCTCCGGTAGGGCAGGCCTGAATGCACGCTTCACAACGGCCGCAGTGCTCGTCGACAGGCGCATCCACAGGCAGGGGCACGTTGGTGTAAAGGGTGCCGATGAAGCGCATGGAACCGCCATCACGCGAAAGCATCAGGGTATGTTTGCCACGCCAGCCCAGGCCGGCACGGCGCGCAAGCTCCACTTCCATGACCGGCGCCGAATCACACATGGCGCGCCAACCGAATGGGCCCGCCACCTGCTCGATGCGCCGGGCCAGGGCCGCCAACCTCGATCGCACAACCTTGTGATAGTCCCGCCCCAGGGCATATCGCGAGACATAGGCACGTTCCGGGTCAGCCAGGTTGGCCCAAGCCTGCGCGACCCAGTCGGGATCGTCAGGCGCGTAATCGATCGACACCATGACGGCGCGCACCGTGCCGGGCATGAGCGCGGCAGGGTCGGTGCGCAGCGCCGCATGGCGCGCCATATAATCCATCTCGCCATGAAAGCCTGCGTCGAGCCAGGCCTTGAGCCCGGGTGCGGCCTGCGACAGATCGACGTCAGCCACGCCCAACGCAGCAAAGCCGAGTTCGCTTGCCCAGCTGCGCAGTTGTCCGATCCAAGCCTGATGCTCCATCCGGCCATTGTAGGTTCGCGATGCCCCTGCCTGATCTGCCGTCTGATGTTTCAACCGAGGTCGCCGCGCAGGTCGCCGCGGAAGGTGGGCGTCCAGTGCACTTCGCAGGGGATCGGGCTGGCGCGTCGGCGGCCTGCCGCGAACCGTTGCGCCGCTGCGAGCTGACCTTGGCCGATGAGTCAGCGACCGAGGCCTTCGCTGCGCGTCTGGCTGAGGCACTTTCGCCCGGTCAGGTGGTGTGGCTGTGCGGCACCCTGGGCGCGGGCAAGACCACCCTCGTACGCGGGCTGCTTCGGGCGCTCGGTCATGCGGGCCCGGTGCGCAGCCCCACGTTCACATTGCTTGAGCCCTACGAACTGGCGCGCTTTGCGGTGTACCATTTTGATCTTTACCGGTTTGCGTCGGCACACGAGTGGCATGACGCAGGTTTCGATGACTACTTCGGCAAAACCGGCGTGTGCCTGGTGGAATGGCCCGAGCAGGCGGCGGACGCAGTTCCGCCACCCGATGTGCGTATTGCACTGGCCTTCAGCGGCGAGCCAGGCGCGTCATCACAACGCAGCGTGATGATTGATGCCTGCACGCAGGCGGGCTTGAGATGCGTGAACACGATCGTCGACGGCTGCTGAAATCAGCGCCTGGCGTGCTGCTGGCCGTGACGCTACCGGCTGTTCACGGTGCGACCCTCATCGGCGTGAGAGTGTGGCCTTCGCCGGACTACACGCGGGTGACGCTGGAACTAGATACGCCCCTGCCGGCCACGCATTTCACAGTGTCTGACCCGCCGCGTGTGGTGGTGGATTTCGAGGGTATCGATCTGACGGTCGCCCTGCGCGAGCTGGTCGCACGCGTGCAGGCCGACGATCCCTATATTGCAGGGGTGCGCATCGGCCAGAATCGACCTGGGGTGGCTCGCCTGGTGCTCGATCTCAAACTTGCGGTCGATGCTCAGGTCTTCGCGCTGACGCCCGTGGGGGACTACAGGCATCGGATGGTGATCGATCTGTACCCCTTGCAGCCACCCGATCCGATCGTTGAACTCATCGCCCAAAACGCACGCAGTACAAGCGCCGCGCAGGCTGCACGCAATGCTCGGATCGCCTCTGGGACGCGTCCTGCAGCGCCTTCATCGGGCAGCGCCTCGCCGCCTGCGCGCCCCGACGCGAGCGACCCTCTGGCGCAATGGTTGCAAGAGCGCACACCTGCTCCCCGCCCCCAGAGCGGCATCGCGCGGGCTGAAGTTGGGCCCGATCTTCGTGTGGACCGCGTGGTAACGATCGCCATCGACCCGGGTCATGGCGGCGAGGATCCGGGAGCGATCGGCCCGGGCGGCACGATGGAAAAAGAAGTGGTACTGGCCATTGCGCGACGGCTGCGTGATCGGCTCGCGGCGGAATCGAACTGGCGGGTCCTCATGACGCGCGACGGCGACTTTTTCGTGCCGCTGGCCACCCGTGTACGCAAGGCTGCCGCGGTGTCGGCCGATCTGTTCATCTCGATCCATGCGGATGCCTTCACCTCCCCGGAGGCGCGAGGCTCGTCGGTATTCGTGCTCTCCGAGCGAGGGGCCAGCAGCGTGGGCGCACGCTGGCTCGCGAATCAGGAAAATCGTGCCGATCAGATCGGCGGGGTCAATATCGGTGGGGCCACTGTCCGCGCCGCAGACCGTGAGGTCTCAGGGGTGCTGATCGACCTCACCACCGCAGCGCAAATCCGGCACAGTCGCCGACTGGGCACAGCGGTGCTGAGCGAACTGGGTCAGTTGGGCCCGGTCCACAAGCCAGCCGTGGAGCAGGCCGCATTCGCCGTGCTCAAGGCGCCTGACATTCCTTCTGTGCTCGTGGAAACTGCCTTCATCAGCCACCCTCAGGAAGAGGAAAAATTGCGCGACCCGTTGTTCCAGGACCAGATGGCACAAGCACTGCACATCGGAATCCGCAATTACTTCCGTGCCCATCCACCCGGCCCGCGCGGAGCACCCGCCTGATGCACACGCCTGCGTCCCCCAACCCCGTGCCATCAGTTCCCTTTGGCGAAGCGCTGCGATACTGGCTCAAGCTGGGCTGCATCAGCTTTGGGGGACCCGCCGGGCAGATCGCGCTCATGCATGAGGAGCTTGTGCAGCGCAGGCGCTGGATTTCAGAGGCACGATTTGCCCATGCCCTGAGCTACTGCATGCTGCTGCCGGGCCCCGAAGCGCAACAACTCGCCACGTACATCGGCTGGCTCATGCACGGCGTGCGTGGGGGCATTGCAGCGGGCGTGCTCTTCGTACTCCCCTCCCTGCTGTTGCTGATCGGCTTGTCATGGCTGTACATCGCGGCTGGCGAGCAACCCGCCGTCGCAGGGGTGCTCGCCGGCGTGAAGCCTGCAGTGATCGCTATCGTGCTGGCCACCGGTTGGCGTCTGGCCGCGCGCACCCTGCGTCACCCGGCAGCCTGGGCGGTCGCGATCACGGCGTTCGCTGCCACGGTGTGGGGGGTACCGTTTCCGGCCATCGTGTGCGCGGCTGCCCTGGCAGGCACTGTAGGTGCACGATGGTGGCCAGAGGCCTTCGGTGGCGCAGGCGGGCATGGTCCGGGAGCAACACCGCCTCACTCACGCCCTCAGCGCTCACCCGAGCATGACGCACTGATCGACGACGACACACCCGCGCCGGCCCATGCACGCACATCCATCGCACGCGTGGTGCGCATGAGTCTCACGACAGTCGGACTGGGCGCGGCCCTGTGGTGGGGCTTGCACACCTGGGCGCAGTGGCGCGGTGCCGGCAGCACGCTCACCGACATGGCACAGTTCTTTACGGGCGCTGCGCTGCTGACTTTTGGTGGCGCGTATGCGGTGCTGCCCTACGTGGTGCAGGGGGCCGTGCAGCAGTACGGCTGGCTGAGTGCCTCTCAAATGATCGACGGTCTGGCACTTGGCGAAACCACGCCCGGCCCGCTCATCATGATCGTGGCCTTCGTGGGCTTTCTGGGTGGCTGGTCGTCACAAACCCTGGGGCTCAGCCCCTTGGCGGCAGGTGTGGCCGGGGCTCTGGTGGCCACCGTGTTCACCTTCTTGCCGTCGTTTCTCTTCATTCTGGCTGGCGGGCCGCTCGTTGAACGCACCCGCAACGATTTGCGCGTGGGCGCACCTCTGGCAGGGATCTCCTGCGCCGTGGTGGGGGTGATGGCCTCCATGGCGCTGTATTTCGCCAATGAGGTGCTGTTCCCCAAACCGTCGGGGGCCTTCGATCCCGTGGCCGCGCTGATCGCTATCGCTTGCACCATTGCGCTGGTTCGCTTCAAGGTGAGCGTGATGAAGGTGCTTGGTGTGAGTGCAGGGCTGGGGCTGATCCTGCGACTGGCGGGGTGGCACTAAGTCCAGGGAACTAAGCGCGTGGCAAGCGCCGCTTGAACACGGTGTGCCGCAGCACTTCGAACACTGCCGGCAAGCCTGGGACGATGATCAGCGCCAGCGCGACCCAGGAAAAATGCGCCCGCACCCACGGCAGGTTGCCAATGAAGTAGCCCAGCACGGTGAGACCACCTACCCACAACACAGCACCGACCACGTTGTAGAGCGCAAACTTTCCGTAGCGCATGCGGGCCACGCCCGCCACAAACGGCGCGAAGGTGCGCACAAAGGGCAGGAACCGCGCCACGATGATCGTGATGGCGCCGTGCTTCTCGTAGAAAGCATTCGTGCGGTCAAAGGCTGCGCGATTGAAGAAGCGCGACTGCTCCCATCCCCACACTTTGTTGCCCACCCGGGAGCCGACTGCAAAATTCACCGCATCGCCCAACACGGCCGCCACGATCAGCAGGGCGATCATGAGCGGCAAGGACAAGCCACCCACTGCCGCAATGGCGCCCGCCACGAACAGCAGCGAGTCGCCCGGCAGAAAGGGCATGATCACCAGGCCGGTCTCAACGAAGATGATGGCAAACAGCATCGCGTAGACCCAGGGGCCGTACTGCGACACCATCGCCTCGAGATGCTTGTCGAGGTGCAGGAAAATGTCGATGAACTGGGAGATGTCCATGGCGGGCGGATGATACACGGCGCCTGCCAAGCGGCCTCGCCCGGATTGATGTGCACAGGCCTGCCGCGCAGGCGCGCCGCCCGCGCTCCTATAATCGGACGGTGAGCGAAGCCACCACCCCATCCGGCGCCATTGCGGCACACACCGCAGCCGCACAGAGCCGCGTCGGCGCTGCCGTCGCAGGCCGACGCCCGATTGCCGCACTGCCCGATGCGCTGGTGAGCCAGATCGCCGCAGGCGAGGTGGTGGAGCGCCCGGCCTCGGTGGCCAAGGAGCTGCTTGAAAACGCGATCGACTCGGGTGCATCGCGGATTGCGCTGCGCATTGAGGAAGGCGGTGTGCGGCGCATTGTGGTGAGCGACGATGGCTGTGGCATTGCGCCGGAACAACTCACGCTGGCGCTGACGCGCCATGCCACGAGCAAGATCGCGAGTCTTGATGAACTTGAGCGGGTGGGCACGCTGGGCTTCCGGGGCGAAGCGCTGGCGGCCATCGCTTCGGTGGCCCGGGTCAGGCTCACCAGTCGCACCGCAGGCGCTGAATCGGCCTGGATGATCGACAGCGACCCGGCCTCAGGCGCCGCGCCCACCGTGCAGCCTGCGGCCGGCCCGCAGGGCACCACCGTTGACGTGCTCGATCTGTATTCGGCCACGCCCGCACGGCGCAAATTTCTCAAGGCCCAGGGCACCGAGACGGCCCATGCGCTGGATGCCTTTCGGCGCGTGGCCATTGCGCACCCGGACATCACCTTCACCTGCCATGTCGATGGCCGCAGTGTGGAGCACTGGCCTGCCGGTCCGTGGACGGCCCGTGTGAGCGGTGCCTTGGGCGAGGACACGCCCACCCGTGAGCTTGAGCGCAGCGCGGGCGGCCTGCGTTTACATGGCCTGGCAGGTGTACCCACTGCCAGCCGTGCACGCGCTGACCGGCAATTTTTTTATGTGAACGGTCGCTTCGTGCGCGACCGGTTGCTCTCGCATGCGGTCAAGCAGGCCTATGCCGATGTGCTGCATGGCGACCGACATCCGGCCTGGTGCCTCTTTCTGTGGATCGATCCGGCCGAAGTCGATGCCAATGTGCATCCGGCAAAAATCGAAGTGCGCTTTCGTGATGCCCGCGCCATTCACTCCTTCGTGTTTCATGCGGTGCGCGAAGCCTTGCGGGTAGGTGCGGGCGCCGATGGCGTCGCCGCGGTCGTGCGTGGGGCGGCACCTGATGGATGGAGCCCGGTCGCAGACAACCTGGCAACGCAAGCATCGGTGAACGAGCCGGTGCGCCCGCAATGGCAGCCGGGACTGCCGCTGGAGCGCAGTGGCTCAGCGCGGCCGACATTCGATACAGGGGGCGTGGGCGGATCGGTCGGCCGGTCATTTTCTGCAGGCCCCCGGGCGCCTGAGCTGGCAGCGAGTGGGTCATTTCCGTCAACCATGCGCTGGTTGGCGCCCGATGCGACGCCGGAAAGCGGAGCGATGCCAGGCACGCATGCACTGCGCGAGCCCGATGCAAACGCCACCGCCCTGCCCCCGCTTGGCTTTGCCATCGGCCAGGTGCATGGCGTGTACATCCTTGCGCAAAATGCGCAGGGACTGATCGTGGTGGACATGCATGCGGCGCATGAGCGCATCGTGTATGAGCGGCTGAAAACCGGGTTTGCAGACCGCAGCGTGCCCAGTCAGCCCTTGCTGGTGCCGGCCATCCTGCGGGGCGATGAACTGGATGTGCGCACTGCCGAAGACGAGCGTGAGGCGCTGCTCGCCTTGGGGCTGGATCTGGAGCCGATGTCACCCACCAGCCTCGCGGTGCGGGCCGTGCCCGCCGCCCTGCTCGATGGTGATCCGGTCGGCCTTGCCCGCTCGGTGCTGGCTGAACTGCGCGAGCATGGCGCAAGTCGGCTGATGGCCGAGCGACGTGAGGCCCTGCTCGCGACCATGGCCTGCCATGCGGCCGTACGGGCGAACCAGCGGCTGGACCTGGTACAGATGAATGCGCTGCTGCGCGACATGGAGTCCACCCCGGGCGCCGACCAGTGCAACCACGGGCGTCCCACCTGGGTGCAACTGCCGATGGCCGAACTGGACCGGTGGTTCCTGCGCGGACGCTGAGTGCCTACGCCAGACGCCATCGCACTGTTGGGGCCGACCGCTTCAGGCAAGAGCGCCATCTCGATGGCGCTGGCCGAGCGCTTCGATCTGGAGATCATCAGCGTCGATTCCGCGCTGGTCTATCGCGGGATGGATCTGGGCACAGCCAAGCCCGATGCCGCCGACCTGCGCCGTGTGCCGCATCATCTGATCGATCTGATCGATCCGCGCGAGGCCTATTCCGCCGCGCGCTTTGCCGAGGACGCCACCCGCGCGATCGGCGAGGTGCGTGCACGCAAGCGTTTACCGCTGCTGGTGGGCGGGACGATGCTCTACATCCGCGCCCTGCGTTCCGGGCTCGATGCCCTGCCCCGCGCGGATGCAGGCGTACGGGCAGCTATCGATGCACGTGCGGCGATGCTGGGTTGGCCTGCACTGCACGCCGAACTGGCGCGCCTTGACCCGGTGACCGCCGCGCGCCTGGAGCCCGGCGACGCGCAGCGCATCCAGCGTGCTCTGGAAGTGCATGCGATCACCGGGCAGGCTTTGTCGTCCCTGATCGGGCAGACCGACCGCAGTGCAACCGCAGCGCGCCCGCAGATTGCGCTGATCGCACTCGAACCCTCTGATCGTGCGGTGCTGCATCAGCAGATTGCTGCGCGCTTTGACACCATGCTGCACCGGGGCCTGCTGGACGAAGTGCGTGCGTTGCGGGCCCGAGGCGATCTGCACGCCAACCTGCCCTCGATGCGCTGCGTGGGATACCGACAAAGCTGGCAGTACCTGGACGACATGGAGGGCACCATGAAGGACGAGGTCCTGGACAAGAAGTCGCTGAGCACGGAGCGGGCAGCCAGCGCTGAGGCTGCAGCCCGCTGGCAGCGTCTGGTGGACGAGGGTGTGGCCGCGACCCGCCAGTTGGCCAAACGCCAGCTGACCTGGTTGCGCAGCATGCCCGATCGTCACGTGGTGGACTGTCTGGCCCCCGATGCGGCGCAACGGGTGTCCGCTATCATCGAATCGCTGGGTTTCCCGCCTGCTGATCCTTCCACCGCCGTGAGTGCTCCATGATTCAGCCGCCCGCACCGACGTCCGACACCCCTGCCCTGGCGCTGATCGGGTTGGGTCGCATGGGGGCCAACATGGCGCGTCGGCTGGCCCGGCACGGCGCACGCGTTGAAGCGTTCGATGCACAACCCGAAGCGCGTCAGTCACTGTCAGATGAACCTGGCGTGGTGGTGCACGACAGCCTGCAACGGGCGGTGCGCGCACTGCCTGGGCCGCGCATCGTCTGGCTGATGCTGCCTGCGGGTGAAGTCAGCGCATCGGTGCTGGCCGAGCTGCCAGGTCTGCTGACTGAGGGCGATCTGGTGGTGGATGGTGCGAATGCAAATTACCGCGATGCGCAGGCCCGTGCACGCGAACTGGCCATGCACGGCATACGCTTTGCCGACTGCGGCGTATCGGGCGGCATCTGGGGGCTTGAGAACGGCTATTGCCTGATGTTCGGAACAGACCGCGAGTCAGCCGCGCAACTCGCGCCAATCATGCAGCGCCTGGCGCCCGCACCCGATCGGGGCTGGCTGCATTGTGGTGACGTGGGCAGCGGCCACTTCGTGAAGATGATTCATAACGGGATCGAATACGGCGCGATGCAGGCGTATGCCGAAGGCTTTGCCTTGCTGGCCGGGCACGAGGACTTTCAACTCGACCTGACCGCCGTGGGCGAACTGTGGCGCCATGGCTCGGTGGTGCGCTCCTGGCTGCTGGATCTGACCGTCGATGCGCTGCGTGACCCGCAGGCCATGACGCAGATCGCGCCCTTTGTGGCCGACTCAGGTGAGGGGCGCTGGACCGTGGACGAGGCCGTGCGACAGGGTACGCCTGCGCCGGTGATTGCGCTGGCCCTGATGAGCCGCTTTGCCTCGCAAGGACAGGGCGATACAGCCAACCGGCTGCTCGCCCTGATGCGCAAGGGCTTTGGCGGGCATGCAGTCAAGCCCGAGTCAGGGCCCCTGGCATGAACACCCTCGCCGTGGTGCTCATGGGCGTGTCCGGCAGCGGCAAGACCGTGGTGGGCGAGCGCCTTGCACAAGGCCTGGGTGCACGCTTTATCGATGGCGACGATTACCACCCGCTGGCGAATGTCGAGAAAATGCGGGCTGGCACGCCCCTCACCGACTCTGACCGTGCGCCGTGGCTCGAGCGTCTGAATGCCGTGTTGAGGCACGCCGTGGCGCGCCAGGAGCCGGTGGTGCTGGCCTGCTCTGCGCTGCGCGCGGCCTACCGCGAAACCCTGGCTGATCGGTTACCCATGCTGCAATGGGTGCATCTGTCGGGCAGTGAACGCCTGATTGCGCAACGGCTCGCCGATCGGCAGCACCGCTACATGCCAGCCAGTCTCTTGCACAGCCAGTTCGCCGCGCTTGAGCCACCGGACACAGCCATCGTGATCGATGTGGCGGCGCCTCTCGATACGGTGGTGGCGCACGCGCTGGCCGCGCTTGAAGCGAGCGGATGGGTGTCCGCGCAGACCACACAACCAACTTAGTCGTAGCGCTTCGTCCAAACCAGATCGATCGCGTTCTCGGTGCCCACGCGCCCGCGTATCGACAGGCGCTCGCTGATTTCGTATTGCAGCCTCAGCAGGTTCTGCAAACCGCGCAAGCTCTGCTCGTAACTCAAGAACAGCCGCTCGGACACCCGTTTGCCCAGCGTCACGACGCTGTCCTGCACCGACGCCGACGCCGAGCCTGAACCCGTCAAGCCCGAGGCACCGGTACGTACTGACAGCACATCGAGCCCGATCGTCGAGGCCAGGCTGGGTGCGGCCGCAGCCCGCGGATCGCCTGAGGCGAACAGCACCGCAGCCGCCTGCAGCGCGGCCGCCTGCCCGCCACGTGAACTTTCCGCCGACATGCCCAGCACCAGCCAGGAGAGCTTGTCGGGTTCGGGCACGTCCGGTTTGGAGACCAGGGTCAGCCGGGGAAAGCGCGCCGTGCCGCTGATCGCCACACCGGCCTCCACCGGCAGGAAACGCCGATAGGCCACGATGTCGATCGCCGGATTGTCGACCGGCCCGCTGAAGACGAGCTTGCCGCGTTCAATCTCCAGGTTCTGTCCAAAACCGGTATACGAGCCCTGGGCAATGCTAACTGTGCCGTTCAGGCGCGGCGCATCCGGCAGTCGACCCGACAAGGTGACCTGGCCCGCCAGCCGCGCATCGACCCCGGCACCAAACACGCGAAAACGATCCCCCAGATCGATGGACAGATCGGCCTGCACGCGAAAGCCTTTGCTTGCGGCAGGCGCATCGGAGCGCTCGGCCTCAGCGGCCGGGCCCGGCGCGGTGCGGGCTGCACGCGCAGCGCCATCGCGGCCGACGGTGCGGCGCGAAGACGGCTCGCGTCGCGCGGCCGCCTGGGCCGCATTGCGCACCACGATCACGTCACTGGAGACTTCAGGGGTGTCGCCTGAGCTGATCTCGATTACGCCTTCGTCGGCACGCAAGGCGCCGCGCAAGCCCAGCAGACCTCCGGCAAGGGTGGCGCGCGATTCGCCGGACAGCACCAGACGCTGACCTGCTCCAAGCGGAATCGGCATCTGCGAGAGCGTCACCACGGCTTCGCTGCGATCGTCGGGACGCAAAGAGCCGGTCATGCTCACCGAGCCCTTGCCACTGACGAAACGCAGCCTGCGCACGTCGATCTGGTTGTCGGTGACCTGCGCATCGAGTTCGCCATCGGTCAGGCGCATCCCGTACTCGCGCTGTACCGCCACGAGCTGCTTGCCGGTCAGGGCACCACTGATGCGAGGCTGCAGCAGCGTGCCGCCCAAGGCAAGCTGGGCCTGCAGGGCGCCGTTGAGCCGCCAGGCTTCGCCAACCAGCGCCCGCGTGAAGCCTAGCGAGGGCACGTTGACGTCGACGCGCCCGGCCAGCGGCACCCTGAATGACGGCATCCACTCGCCCGCCGCGAACTGCAGGGGCACCTCGGCCTGTGCCGTGGCGCTGCCCAGTGCGTCGCCGCGGATCTGCGCAGTCGCTGCGGCGCGCGCGCCGGCGAACTCAAGCCTGGCATCGAGCTGCTTTAACCCGGCACGCAACAGCTCCACGCCACCCTCGGCGGCAGGCGCTTCAATCAGCAGATCGCCGGATTCGCGAAACGCGTTGAGGACGCCCTGCAGGCTGGGCGTGCCGGCCGCATCCAGCGTGGCGGAGAGATCGAAGTTCGCACCCAGTCGCAGTGCATCGGGCACCTGGGTGCGCAGACCGCGCTCGGCCACATAGCGATCGACCCAGCGCACCGGCATGCGCGACACCTTGCCGCGCGCCACAAGACCCTTGGCCTGCGCCCATTCGATCTGCTCCAGGTCCAGGCGCGCGCCGGCTGGACCATCGAGCTCGAACGCACCCTGCGCCAACCGTGCGCGCAGGGTGGGCAAGTCGGCCTCCAGTAACGCCGGTGCAAGCAATCGCACCATGGGCGTGGCCGACTGGGTCGCCTCAAGGATCTGCCCGCGCCAGCGGCCCGGTGCGCCTGGCTCGAACCCGCCTTGCAGACGCAGGCGGGCATCCAGCGCACGCGCGCGTGCTGTGGCCTGCATCACGATGCCATGTCGCGCGGCATCGCCCTGAAAGTCGATCGCCAGTGCATCGAGGCTGTGCGCATCGAATCGCAGCCCATCTGCTTTGAGCTTGATTGTCATCGGTTCACTGCTGGCGACAGCAGCAAGCGCCGGCGGCGTTGTGCCGGCAGACGGCTCGATCAGCCCAGTGCGCTCCAGCGCCTGTCGTGCGACTTCGATTGAGCCGATCTCGGCGGTGAGTTCCGCTGCCCGCACCCGCAGGTGCTCGCCGCTGCGCAGATCGCGTGCGCTCAAGCGTCCTGACACGGCAGGCGAGCTGAGTGCGCCCGACAGCGCGAGCTGGGCCGAGAGTTGTCCGGAGAGCTGTCCAGGAAGGCGGGCATCCAGGTCCTGCAGCCGGGGGGTGTCGAGTGTCAGCATCATGCGGTCTGCGGGCTGCCCCAGATCACCTCGGGCGCGCACGCGCAGGGCGCCCCACTGCAGGTCGGTGTCCAGCCGGGAGACGCGATCGCCCGGGCCGTAATGCCCGCTCAGCTTGCCGGCCAGGGATTGACCCTGCCAGCGACTGTCGGCAAGGGTCGCACGTACCTGCAGATCAGGGGTGGGCAAAACCGTGCCGCTGAGCTCCCACGGGCCATTGAGCAGGCCCGCAGGCAGGTCTGCGAAGCGCGCAGGGTCGAGTCGGGATACCGTGCCATTGAGCGCAAGGGCATAAGGCGCAGCCACCCCAACGGTGCCACTGAACTCGGCCATGCCGTCTTGCGCCTTCAGGCGCGCGCTGGTAACGGTGAGCTGATCGCCTTGCAGGCGCGCCTGTGTCTGTAGCGCAATCGCGCGCTGCGGGTCGGCGAGGTCTGCATCGATCAACATGGCCTCGCCCTGTGGTCTGACCCGAGCCGTGCCCCGCAATGCTGTGCTCACCGCAGCCGGATGCAGACCCTGCAGATCAAGCCGGTCCGTCGCCAGACGCAGATCAAAGCCGCGCGCGGCTGCACCCGGTTTAAGGGGCAAGGTCAGTTCACCGGTCACGCGGCCCGCTGCACCGTCGAGCGCCATGTTGCGCACCTGCAGTGTGTCGCCGTTCAAAGTCAGCGCGCTGCTGGCGCGTCGCACCGGCAACCGGTTGGCCTCCAGAGTGCCCTCGAGCGCGTTCTCGAGCACGATCTGCCCCACAAGCGGAGGCAATCCCAACGACGCTGACGCGGCGCCTGTTGCCAATTGAGTGCGCAGCCTCCCGGACAGGCGCGTGCGTGGCAAGGCCGGCACAAAGCGGGAGAGATCGAGCGTGGTCGCATCCAGATCGGCCGCCGAAAACAGGTGAGGTGCGAACGGCGTGACTACGGTGCGCAGGCTCAGGCCAGCATCGCGCAAGCGCGTTCGGGCCTGGACCTCGATCGCCTCAAGTTGCCCGCTGAGCGTCGCATCAACCGGGACGGTCTCGCTGAGCAGACGGGTCTCCAGCAACGCCTGGCCGCTGAGCGCAAAGGGCGGTTGATCCTGCAGTCGGAAGCTGCCGCGCAGGGCAGCCGGCGTCCCGTCGAGGTCCATGCGCAAGGACAGGGCGTCGATATTCCAGGCCGTGCGGTCATACCGCAGCGAAGCCTGCAGATCGCGCAGCGTCGTGGCATCGGTCTGGCCTTCGGTGCGCAGTACCAGTGCCTGAATCTGCGCATCGTCGATGTCGATACGCACCGGTACGGAGAGTGTGTCAGGCGGGGACGCCGCAGGCGCATCGGCGGCACTGATGATCTCGACCCGCGTGGCCTGCACGCTCTTCGCAGCGAGGCGCGCCTGCAGCAGGCTGCGCCACGACAGCGCTATGCGGGGCTGCTCGACGATCACCGTCGTGCCGGCATCACGCCAGGTCATACGCTCAGCTTGCAGCATGTCGAAGGGCGAACCGGCCGGCGCCTCGATGCGCAAGCGCCCCTGTGTGGCTAACTCGGCCCGCGCGATCACCCAGCGCAGCAGACTGCCGTCGGTTGCGGCCTGCGTGAGCAACGCCGTGGCGATCGCCGCCACCACGATCAGTGCCAGCGCTGGCCACCAGACAAAGCCCGTGCAGCGCAGCGCACGCGGTCCACGTGTTGTGGCCATGAGTCTGTTGCGCGCCATCAGAACACCACCCCGATGGAGAAATACATGCGCCACTGACCTGGATCAAACCCTCGGGCGACGTCGATATTCAATGGCCCCACCGGCGTGCGCCAGCGCACGCCTATGCCTGCACCACGGGCGAGCTTGAAGGTATCGATGGAATCGCTCGCGTTGCCGGCATCGACGAATCCGGCGATTGCCCAGTCCCGACCGATGAGATGCTGGTATTCGGCGCTGGCCACAGCCAGATAGCGTCCGGCGACGACGGCTTCGCCTAATGACACGCCCAGACTCTGCGACACATAGCCACGTACCGACTTGCTGCCACCGGTGCGAAAGAGATTGGCCGACGGAATCCCTTCGCGGGAATCGGCGTAGACCGCACCGAGCTCACCGCGCAACACGAGCCGGCCGAATTCTCCAGACTCTGCGCGGCTCAGCGGATAGATGCCATAGCCCAGCACATAGCCCCGCACAAAGCTGCGCTCACTGCCCAGCGCATTCGAGGCGCCCGAAATCTGGACGGTCGTGATCGTGCCGCGGGTGGGCATCAGGGGCGAGTCGAGATCACGCCGCGTCCAGCTCCAGCCCAGCACCAGGGCTCGGTTCCGATAGAACGCTTCGTTGTCGGACGAAAACACGACGTTCTGGCGTTCGTACTGATACTGCAGCGACAGCCCGGTTTCGATCTTGCCCTCGCGCCGCAGACGCGCCGCAAAGAGCGAAGCCGCATCGACGATGTCGTTCTCAATGTTCCGATGCTCCAGCCGCAAGCCACCCTGCCAGCGGTACCCCTGCAGGTCCTGCGGCGACTCCCAGGTCGAGAAGCCGAACTGACGACGCTGATCGAGCTCGATGCCGTTGAAGGTCTGGATTCCAAGGCCTGCCACGTTGCGGTTCTCCCAGCCGGCAAGCAGGCTGGGGCCATAGTCGGCGTCATAGCCTGCACCCAGGGTCCACCGCTTGGCCGGCCGCTCGATGACTTCCACTCTGATCGGCACTTCCTGCAGATCGGCGGCATCGCTCAGTGCGCGCACATCGGGGCGCACATTGACGGTCGTGAACCAACCGGCGCCATTGAGTCGCGTCTGCAGATCGGCGATCTGGCGCGTGTCATAGGGATCCCCGGTTCGGAAGGGCTTGAGCCCTTCGATGATCTGTGGCGGATAGCGGTTCAGACCTTCAATCACGAGCGGGCCGAACTGCACGGCTGCCCCGGAATCGACTACAAGTTCGAGCGAGGCGCGCGCCGCTTCCTGATTGACCTCGGCTTCGCTTTCCAGAAGCCGGGCGCGCAGATACCCGCGGTCACGCAAGGCATCGAGCAGTGCCCGCTTGGCCTGCTCCCAGTCCTGTGATCGAAAGGGCTCTCCGGCTGGCAGCCGCCAGCTGCGCTCGATCGACTGGCGCAAGGCTTCGCGTTGCGGCGCAGCGATTTCACCTTCAAGATCCAGTTGCACACGATCCACCACGGTGCGCGGGCCGGTCAGTACCTGGACCAGCGCGCCATCGTCCAGCGTCGAAACCGCCACCTGCGGTGAGAAATAGCCTTCGGAGGCCAACAGGTCGCGCACTTCACGTTCAGCACGTGCGATGAATAGCGGCAGTTGCGACGGGTCGTAGTCGGCGCGCTGCCGCCAGCGGCCCAGCAAGGTGTGCTGGCGGATCAGCCGGGCGATCGGGTCGGGCGCTTCAATGCGCAGGGCATACCGGGGAGACACCTTGCCGCCGTCAAGTCCATCGGTGACGTCCGGATCGCCAAAAAAGCGTCCGATGACTGGCAGACGTGCCAGCGGATTCGGCTTGGAGGGCTTTGATGCCACCTGCGCGGGGGCTTCGGGAGCCGACACGACCGTGTCGTCGGCCACTGTGATGCGCTCAGTGGCTGCGGTGGCGTCAGCGGGCGGGGGCGCTGTCTGCGCTTTAACCGGCGTGGCAGCCATGCCTGCGGCCAGGCACATCCACGCCAGCGCTCGGGACCAGTCACCACCTGACTGCCTGATGATTGCCTGCACGCAGCACCTGGACTTCAAGGGCGCAGCGATGATCGAACGCGGCAAATCCTGCGGCTCACACCACGCGAGTCTGCGCTGCGCCCGGGGCGCGTTCAACAATGCTGCCGATGACGCGAGGCGCTTCGCCTGCGCGGCTCAGATGGTCCAGACAGGTCTGGGCATCGGCCTGGGCCACGATCAGCACCATGCCAATGCCGCAGTTGAACACGCGATGCATCTCGTCATCGGCAATGCGGCCTTCACGCTGCAGCCAATCAAAGATCGCAGGACGCGTCCAGGCATCGCGATGAAGCACCGCCTGGCAAGTGTCGGGGAGCACACGCGGCACGTTCTCGAGCAGGCCGCCACCGGTGATATGGGCCATGCCCTTGACCCGCACATGACGCAGCAGTTCCAGGACCGGCTTCACATACAGGCGCGTGGGAGCCATGACGGCATCGGCAAAGCTGACACCGTTGCCGAAGTCGGCCTGCATGGCTGCGGCATCGATGCTGCCGTGGGCGCGCTCGATCACTTTGCGCACCAGCGAATAGCCATTGGAATGCGCGCCGCTCGAGGGCAGGCCAATGACTGCATCACCCGGGGCGATGCTGCGCCCGTCGATGATTGCGGACTTTTCGACTGCGCCCACAGCGAACCCGGCGAGGTCGTATTCGCCATCGGGGTACATGTCAGGCATTTCAGCGGTTTCGCCGCCGATCAGCGCACAGCCAGACTGCTCACATCCGGCTGCGATGCCGCTGACCACCCGCGCTGCCACGTCCACGTCCAGTCGGCCGCAGGCGAAATAGTCGAGGAAAAAGAGCGGCTCGGCGCCTTGCACCAGGATGTCGTTGACGCTCATGGCCACCAGATCGATGCCGACCGTGTCATGCCGACCCAGCGCGAAGGCCAGGCGCAGCTTGGTACCCACGCCATCGGTGCCGGTGACCAGCACCGGTTCGCGATAGCGCTTGGGCACTTCAAACAAGGCGCCAAATCCGCCGATGCCGGCCAACACGCCCTCGCGCATGGTGCGACGGGCCATCGGCTTGATGCGATCAACCAGCGCATCGCCGGCATCGATGTCGACCCCGGCATCCTTGTAGGACATCGGAAGGGGCGTGGACGGGCGTTGTGCGTCGGTCATGGTGAGCGCTCGGGCCCCAGGGACGGGCCGATACAATGAGGGTGGAAGCGAACCCGGATTGTACCGGCCGCCCTGCCTCGCTCCCGCCGCACTGAGTTCCCGTGGATCAACTCGTTCTCGATTTCCTCAGGCCGCCCGCCCCGACCCTCGACAACTTTGTCCCGGGCAGCAATCAGGAAGCCCTCGCGGCTCTGCGCAGCCTGGTGGCGGCGTGGCCGCATACCCCTTCCCGAGCCATCTATCTCTGGGGGCCGCCCGGTTGCGGTCGATCACACCTCTTGCACGCCCTGGCAAGCGCTCAGCCGGCGCGAGTTGCCTGCCTGCTCGGGCCGCAGTCTGCGCCTGAAGCTTTCGTCGCCTCGGAAGGCTGCACGCTCTGGCTCCTGGACGATGCCGATCAGCTCGATGCGATACGCCAGGAAGCCGCCTTTCACCTCTTCAACGCAGTCCTGGACCGTCCGGACACGGCCTTTATCGCCTGTGGCGGGCGGCCTCCTGCGACGCTACCCGTGATGCCAGAACTCGCCAGCCGACTGGCGTGGGGGCTGGTGCTGGAGCTGCGAGCGCTGACGGATGCCGAGACGGCCCAGGCGCTCACCGAGAGCCTTACAGCCCGCGGTGTGGCGGTCAGCGCCGATCTGGTGCCATGGCTCATGACCCATGCGCCGCGCCACCTGGGCCGCCTGCGCGCACTGATCGATGCGCTGGATGTGTATGCCTTGTCGCGCAAGCGCGCCCTCACCCTGCCCTTGCTGCGCGAGTTTGTCCGTCGGGCCGGCGGGCCCGACTTGCCGTAGAATCGCGCGCAAATGCAACTTGCGCTCTTCGACCTCGACTACACGCTGCTGCCCATCGACAGCGACTATGAATGGGCCCGTTTCCTGGTGCGCCGCGGCGTACTGGACGGCGAACACTACGAGCGGGAAAACGACCGGTTCTTCAAGCAGTACAAGGACGGTTCGCTCGACATCTTCGAGTTTCTGGCGTTCCAGCTAGCGCCGCTGGCCAGCCACCCGCGGGCCACGCTCGACGCCTGGCATCAGGCCTACATGGGCGAAGTGATCCTGCCGCGCATCACGCCGGCCGCCCGCGAGCTGGTTGATCGGCATCGCACGCAGGGAGACCTGATTGCGCTGGTCACCGCCACCAATTCGTTCGTGACCGCACCGATCGCCCGGGTTTTTGGGATCGAGCATCTGGTGGCCACAGGCATCGAGGAGCGCGACGGCCAGTTCACTGGCAAGCCGCATGGCACGCCCGCCTTTCGCGAAGGCAAGATCGCGCGCACGAACGAATGGCTCGGATCGATCGGCCGAAGCTGGAAAGACTTCGATCGCTCCTGGTTCTACAGCGATTCGCGCAATGACCTGCCGCTGCTCGAGCAGGTCACGCACCCGGTTGCGACCAACCCCGACGCAGTGCTCAAGGAAACGGCTATCGAGCGTGGCTGGCCAGTACTGAATCTCTTCGAAGGCGCTGCCTGAGTGTGCGCCCAGGCCGTCGGGCGCAAACGATGATCCTTGCATGGTTCAAGCGTGTCTTCGGCGCACCGCGTGGGTCGCAACCCGTGCCTCCAGCGCAGGCAGGGGCACAACAGGGTCACGCCAGCCCGCACATCGCGGGGCGCACCGGGTCTGCCGGGTCACGGGTCTACCGCGGTAGCGAACTGGGTATCCGACGCGAGCAGATCTCGCAGGCAGCCATCCGCACATGCGACACCTTGCAACGTGCAGGCTACAAGGCCTTTGTGGTCGGCGGGGGCGTGCGTGACTCGCTGCTGGGCCTGCAGCCCAAGGACTTCGACGTGGCGACTGACGCCACCCCCGAGGACGTGCAGGCACTGTTTCGTCGGGCGCGCATCATCGGGCGCCGGTTCAAGATCGTGCATGTGATGTTCGGGCGCGAAACCATCGAGACCTCCACGTTCCGCGCGCTGCAAACCGATGCCGAAACCGATGAGCATGGGCGCGTGCTGCGCGACAACGTCTTCGGCACTCAGCATGAGGATGCGCTGCGCCGCGACTTCACGGTCAACGCGCTGTACTACGACCCGATCGGTGATCAGGTGCTCGATTACCTGGGCGGCGTGGCCGACCTGAAGGCGCGCGTGCTGCGCATGATCGGTGATCCGGCCACGCGCTACCGCGAAGACCCGGTGCGCATGCTGCGCACGGTGCGCTTTGCCGCCAAGCTGCAGTTCGACGTGGATGGAGCCACGCTGGCGCCGATCCGTTCGCTGGCCGATCTGATCGAGAACGTGCCGTCGGCGCGGCTCTTCGATGAAATGCTCAAGCTGCTGGAATCCGGCCATGCACTGGCCTGTCTTCACAAGCTGCGCGATGAAGGGCTGCACCATGGCGTGCTGCCCATGCTTGATCTGATCCTCGAGCAGCCGCATGGCGCACGCTTCGTCGAACTGGCCCTGGCCCAGACCGACGCACGGGTGCGTGCGGGCAAGTCCATCTCGCCGGGCTTTCTGTTTGCAACCCTGCTGTGGCAGCGCGTGGCCGATCGCTGGCAGGCCCGCAAAGCGGCTGGCGAACATTCCATCCCTGCGCTCATGGAAGCGATGGATCGGGTGCTCGATGAGCAGGCCGCCAAGCTGGCCATCCAGCGGCGCCACATCGCCGACATGCGCGAAATCTGGGGCCTGCAGCCGCGTTTTGAGCGCACCGGACGCTCCGCTGCGCGTGTACTCGAGCATTTGCGGTTTCGTGCAGGCTACGACTTCATGCTCTTGCGCGTCGAAGCTGGTGAGTTGCCGCAGGAACTGGGCGAATGGTGGACGGCCTTCGTGGAGGCCGATCCGATCGGACGCGAAGCGCTGCTCAATGACGCCGCCGCGGAATCACGCACAGGCAATGGCACCGGGCGCAAGCGCAGACGACGCGGCGGTGCGCGACGCTCAGGGCGCGCCGCGGCAGAAGGCGACGCCAGCGCATCTGCGCAGGAGGGCTCGTCAGCAGCGGGATCGGACAGCCCTGCGGGCGGACCGCCTCAACCCGCGTCCTGAGTCCATGACTGAGGACGCCTGGATCGGCCTGGGCGCCAACCTGGGCGACCGACGAGGCACGATTGAATCAGCTATCGACGCGCTGCGCGTGCTGTCCCGCACGCGCCTGACCGCACGCTCGCGCCTGTACCGCAGCCCCGCCTGGCAGGCGAGCGGGCCGGACTATCTCAACGCCGTGGCGCGTTTGCAGACAGGCCTCGCGCCAGCGGATTTGCTGCACGCGCTGCAGAACATCGAAACCCGCTTCGGTCGTCTGCGGCCCTATCCAGGCGCGCCTCGCACCCTCGATCTGGACCTGCTGCTGATGCACGATCGGGTGCTGCACACACCCGCGCTCACCTTGCCCCATCCGCGGCTGCATGAACGCGCCTTCGTGCTGCGCCCGCTGGCCGAACTCGCCCCTGACCTGCCCATCCCCGGACGGGGCACGGTAGCAGCCTGCCTGCAGACTGTGGACGATCAGGACTGCACGGTATGGTCTCGCCCATGAATGACTTGCGCACATGAACGACGTGAATCACAACCCGTTTGAACGATGGCGGCACATCGTCATCGAAGGGCCGATCGGGGTCGGCAAGACCTCCTTGACGCGACGCCTGTCGGAGCGCTTCGGCGTGCCTGCCGTGCTCGAGGACCCGC
Organism: Burkholderiales bacterium UBA4615; assembly: GCA_002386465.1. Lineage (GTDB taxonomy): Bacteria > Pseudomonadota > Gammaproteobacteria > Burkholderiales > Burkholderiaceae_E > UBA4615. The sequence goes on from DGIT01000066.1 coordinate 63,903, forward strand.
AAGCCAATCCCTTTCTGGAGCGCTTTTATCGCGACAGCGCGCGATATGCGCTGCCCACGCAGTTGTCATTCCTCTTTCAGCGCATGGACCGGCTGCGCGACATGACCCAGTCGGCCGCCTTCGAGCAGGCCTCGGTGGGCGACTTCCTGCTTGAGAAAGACCGGATCTTTGCCCGTCTGACCCTGGCCGAAGACGAGCTGGCGCTGTACCGGCAAAT
>DGIT01000080.1:0-1669 GCA_002386465.1 Burkholderiales bacterium UBA4615
ATCACCTTGCTTGGGCACTGCGCCCGCGCGCCATTGTTCGCGCGAGACAAACTGCAGCACCTGTGCATGCTGCGCCTGCGCGGCGCGTGCTGGAGGGGCAATGCCATAGTCGCGCAGTTTGGCGCGCCCTGCGATGCTGATCCAGTCGGTGGTCCAGGGCGGAGAGAGCGTCAGGCGCACCTGCACCCCATGCAGCCCCGCTTGCATCAATGCACGCTGCACATCGTCCCGAATGACTTCGGTTGCCGGGCAGCCGGTATAGGTTGGGGTCAGTGTGACGACGATCTGCTCGTGTTCGCGCGTGACACTGCGCAAGATGCCCAGATCGCTCAGTGTCACGACCGGAATTTCCGGGTCTGGCACGGCGCCGGCCAGCGCATGCACCTGCTCAAGCAGCGGATCGGCCACGAGACTCACCAGGTCGCACCAGGATGCTTGCGTGCCAGCGACTGCATTTCGGCCAGGACATACCCCAGGTGTTCCGAATGTTGTCCGGCTTTGCCCTGCGAGATGAAGCCGGTCGTTGCGGGTCGCTTCAGTGTGGCTTCGGCGAGCACGGCGTCCAGCGTGGCGTCCCAGGCTGCACGCAGGTCAGCCGGCAGCGGTCCGATGCCCGCCTGTGCAGCGTGCTGCTCGATGGCGTCGGTTTGCCACCACTCGTTGGCGTAGGGCCACAGCCGTTCCAGCGCAGCCTGTGCACGGGCGTGCGACACCTCGGTGCCATCGCCAAAGCGCACGGTCCATTGCGAGGCATGTCGCAGATGCGCCTGGGCTTCCTTGACCGACTTGGCGCCGATTGCCGCCAGCGTCGGGTCACGTGATTGCGCCAGGGCAGTCCACCACGGCACCATGAGTGCAGCCACCATGAGGTTGCGCACGATGGTGAACGCATAGTCATCGTGGCGCCCATCGCCGTTGGGCAGCTCCACGATCGTCCAGTTGCGAAAGGCGCCTTCATCGCGCAGGAATGCGAGGGTGTCTTCGTCGCGCCCCAGACCTTCCAGTTGTCCCGCATGCGCCAGCAGCAGGCGCGCCTGGCCCACCAGATCGAGCGACACGTTGGTCAGCGCGATGTCTTCTTCAAGCATTGGGCCGTGTCCGCACCATTCGGCCAGGCGCTGCCCGAGAATCAATGCGCTGTCGCCCAGGCGCAGGACGTACTCAAGGTGCGCAGGGTGTGCCGGGTCGGCGAGGGAGCTGGAAGGATTCATACAGGGGTCGTTCTTTGCCGATTACATATGGCGCACTTCATCCGGCAGTTCGTAGAACGTCGGGTGGCGATAGATCTTGTCGGCCATGGGGTCGAAGTCCACGGCGCTGTCCTGCGGCACCGAGGCGGTGATGGCGGCGGAGGGCACCACCCAGATGCTCACGCCTTCCATGCGACGGGTGTACACATCGCGGGCCATGGTGAGCGCCATCTGGGCATCGGCGGCATGCAGGCTGCCGCAGTGCTTGTGGTCCAGGCCCTGTTTGTTGCGCACAAAGACTTCCCAAAGCGGGAGCGCCGATTCATTCATCGCGTCAGTCCTGACGGGTCGCTGTCTGTGGAAGATCAGAGCGCGGGCTGCGCTCAGGCCGCTTGGGCATGGCGTTCGCGCTGGCGCTTGGCATGTGCGAGCGCAGCGTCGCGTACCCATGCGCCCTCCTCATGTGCACGCACCCGGGC
>DGIT01000080.1:1736-3207 GCA_002386465.1 Burkholderiales bacterium UBA4615
ACCCGCTTGAACTCGCTCCAGTCGATCGGGCCGTGGTCATAGTGGCCGCGCTCGGCATTCCATTGCAGTGCAGGATCAGGCAGGTCCAGTCCCAGCAGCTCGATCTGCGGCACGGTGGCATCGATGAATTTCTGGCGCAGATCGTCGTTGCTGATCCGCTTGATGCCCCACTGCATGGTTTGCGCAGAGTGAATCGAGGCGCTGTCGCTGGGTCCGAACATCATGACCACAGGCCACCACCAGCGATTCAGGGCTTCCTGCGCCATGGCCTTCTGCTCGGGAGTGCCGCGGCACAGCGTCAGCATGATGTCGAAGCCCTGACGCTGATGAAACGACTCTTCCTTGCAGATCCGGATCATCGCGCGCGCGTACGGTCCGTACGAGCAACGGCACAGCGGGACCTGATTCATGATGGCGGCGCCATCGACCAGCCAGCCGATGGCACCGATATCTGCCCATGTCGGCGTCGGGTAGTTGAAGATGCTCGAATACTTTGCCTTGCCGCTGAGCAGGGCATCGACCATCTGCTCGCGCGAGGTACCCAGGGTTTCGGCGGCGGAGTACAGATACAGGCCGTGCCCGCCCTCATCCTGAATTTTCGCCAGGAGGATGGCCTTGCGTTTGAGACTGGGCGCTCGGGTGACCCAGTTGCCTTCGGGCAGCATGCCCACCACTTCCGAGTGCGCGTGCTGAGAAATCTGCCGCACCAGAGTCCTGCGGTAGGCAGCCGGCATCCAGTCCTGCGCCTCGATCTTCTGGTCGGCCTTCAGCTTCGCGTCGAACCGGGCCTGATCGGCCGAGTCCTCGTGTGCGCCGCCCGCGGGCTGCTCCGACTTGCCGGCAGGCAGGTCCATCGACTGGGTGTACATGCGGCCTCACTTCACAGGTTGAACCCTCCCAGTTTATTAGCCGACCGCTCGGTCGGTCAATTCATTCCTCTCGATAGGCCTCCTTCGTTAATTGGGGTCAGACCCCAATTAACGAAGGAGGCGCCGAGTGACGACCTCAGCCGCCCGGACGCCCCCCGGGTTCACTTCCGCCCGTCGAGCCTTTCCCCGGGACGCCGGCTTCCGCGCCAGGCACAGTCCGCCCGCTCGTAGCGCCCGGGCGCCGCCCGCCATGACTGGCTTCGCCGCCCTTTCGACCCGCCTGTGCTGCCAGGGAGCGGTCTTTCGAGAAGCTGCGCTCCTCGGGCGGCACGCTTCGGCCGCCCTTGCTGGCGATTGCCCGCTGCAGCGCGGGATCCATCGATGCGAAGCCACGCTTGGATCTTCCGGGCGAACCGGGCTTGCTGTGTTGAGCCATCGCTGACACTCCTTTCGGCCTGCGGGTGGTGGATCGGGCAGCCCCGCGACCCGCCCGGTCCGGGCGGCAACGGTGACCGTCTGCGAAATGCGGGCAGAATTCGTGCCAGCCCCCGCCCGAGTGATGCCGCCACACCCTGCCTCGACGATCAAGCCCTCCGGTTTGA
>DGIT01000058.1 GCA_002386465.1 Burkholderiales bacterium UBA4615
GGCGTACGCGAAATTCCTCACGACAACCTTGGTTCGCGCTCCATTCGCATGCAGCCCGCAAGTGGTGCGGCCGGGCTGCGCGGGCAGGAGCCGATTGGGCAGGTCTCAGGGCAGACCCTCAATGACGCCAATTTGCTGCGCCTGCGGCTGGACTACGGGGTTCCATTGGTGGTGCCTGTGGTGGGCCGTCTGATCGCCTGGACTCTGCGGGTGTGGGACGGGTGCGAGGCACTGCAGGCGGCCTCCTCCAACCCGTCCAGCCGACCGACGGAAACGCTCGGGACTGTTGGACTGCCCATACAAGGCCAGGCCTCAATCGGCCGTCTGTGGCCATGCGCGTTCTACGGGCAGGATGTTGCCTCCAGCAGCCTTACAGGCGGGTCGTACGGTCCGCCCCGCATACCGGTACGGGTGGTCGCTACGGTGCGCATGCAATCGCCTGCCAGGCACTCACAGGCCGGCATGCCCGCGCTGTCAGGCGCTTCAGCCTCTCCAGCTACGTTGGGCTGGTTCACCCCACCGTCTGATCCTGCTGCAGGGGAGGGGGGCACTGTAGATGGCGGGCCATCAGCGCCACCAGCTTCGAGCTTGCCGCCCAGCACGCCCCCTGGCACAGCCCAAGAAGCCACCGAAACAAGTGATGCCTTGGCGGCAATCAACGAGTCACCACCAACCGTGCCCGTGTCCGATCCTGCCGTCTGCACCAGCCCGTCCTCAGGCTAAACGGGGTCTGTTTCGCCACACGCGCAGCGCCGCTTATCGGCGCAAGCCCATGGTTTGTGCCGTCGCGCACAGTTTACGGCCGCACAAACGGTTAACCTTGAGGATCAATTGAATCAGGGCCGATCACTTCAGCGGCGCCTCGATCCATCTCTTGACCCCGCATTAAGAACCGTATTGCGCCTGTGCTGAGATCTTCCGAATTTCCGGTTCAGACTGCTTCAGCCTGGGGGGTTACCCGCTGGGCACTTGGCATTGGGTTGGTCGCACTCCTGGTGGTCTTTGCACCCACCTGGATCGCCATGGCCAAGGTCTGGGGCACTTCAGAAACATACGGGCATGGCATGGCCGTAGCACCCATCGCGGCCTGGCTGATCTGGCGACAGCGTGCTCAGCTTGCAGTTCTGACCCCTAGTGTCAGTTGGTTAGGCGTAGCTGGTCTGGCGGTCTGCTGCGTCGGGTGGCTCGCCGCCGAGTTGGCGGGCATCAATGTAGTCACCCAGTTTGCGTTCACTGGCATGCTGGTCTGTCTTGCTCTGGCGCTCACCGGCTGGTCGGTGGCCAAAGCCATGGCCTTTCCACTGTTGTTCCTGTTTTTCATGGTGCCGGCAGGCGAGGCTCTTAATCCGCCGCTGATGGACGGCACAGCCAATGCCACGGTCTGGGCGCTGCAGATGACCGGCATCCCGGTCTATCGGGAAGGGATGAATTTCGCTCTCCCCACGGGCCGCTGGTCGGTGGTCGAAGCCTGCAGCGGTCTGCGTTATGTGCTGGCAGCAGCCATGCTCGGTGCTCTGTTCGCGTACTTGAACTTCGAGCGCTGGTCTCAGCGCATCGCGTTTTTTGGCGTCTCAATCGCTGTGTCGGTTGTGGCCAACTGGATGCGCGCCTACCTGATCGTCCTGGTCGGTCACTTCTCCAACATGAAATGGGGCGTGGGTGATGACCACGTGGTGTACGGCTGGGTGTTTTTTGGTATCACGATGTTCGTGCTGTTCTGGATGGGTGCGAAGTGGCGCGATTCCGCCGCCACTGGCAAAGCGGGGCCATCCACTATGGATGCTTCGGTGGCGACCCACACCGACTTTGGCGCTGCCGTACCTTTGCCCCGCTCATCGAAGGGTAAGCGCCGCGCTGTTCTGGCGGGTACCTTAGTCTGCATCGGCCTGATCCACCTCGTCCTTTCAAATCTTCGAGACGTGACGCCACGCACCGACTTTGAAGCACGTGCGGTCCAGACCTTCCCTGGCCTTATTCGTGGTCCGATCACGGTGCAGCCTCAATTCGCTGGCGCGCGCTCAACGATTCAGGGTGTGCTTGATCCTGAGCATGGCACCGAGCTCTACCTGGCGTACTTTGCGCGTCAGGAAGACGGCGCGGAGATGATCGCCTTTGGCAACGCGGTGTTGCCCGAGAGCGAGCGAGGATGGCAAGTCCTTTCCAGATCCGACCGAACCATTGCACTTGAAGGTCAGTCAGTATCAATCTTGGAGTGGCACATTCGTCAGGGCAACCAGGAGCGGCTCCTGTGGTCCTGGTACACCATCGCTGGTATTGGCGTTGCTTCAGACTACAAGGCCAAGGCACTGACTGCCTGGTCGATGCTATCTGGGAACGGTGACCATTCCCTGGTGACGCTGATTGATACCCGCATTCAGTCCTCAGGTGAGCGGGCCTTTGGCCAGTCAGATGGCCGGGCGCAAGACCTTGCTCGCGCAAGGCTGCAGGCCGTAGCGCCGCGGGTTCAGCAGGTCTTTCCCCGCTGAAGCCAGCGTGCCGCTTTCGCAAGTCCCTATCCCTCAGGCACCGCGGATCAGTGTCATTTGCGCAGCCTGGAACGGCGAGCGGTTCATTGGACAGACACTAGATGCGTTCAAAGCTCAGGACGAACCGAATTTTGAAGTGATCGTGGTCGACGATGCGTCGACAGACACTACGCCGCAGCTGCTTGCCTCGATCGACGATCCTCGTTTTCGAATCATCAGGAACGCGACCAACCTGAGAGTGATTGAGTCACGCAACATTGCAGTGCGGGCTGCACGAGCACCTTACATTGCGGTGACCGATCAGGACGATCCGTCGCAACGCTCGCGTTTGCGGCTTCAAGCGAATTATCTGGATCAACACCCCAAAGCCAGCGCGGTGGCAACTTTGATCCGATCGATCGACTCTGATGGAAATTTGCGCCCAGGGGTGTCAGATTGGTCTTTCAGCGGAGAAGAGGCGCGAGCTGCGTTTGTTTTCCACAATTTCCTGAGCCATTCAACGCTGATGTTTCGCCGGCAGTACGCCCCAGAGCCTGTATATCCGCCTGAACAGGATTACTGCGAAGACTATCGTTTGCTGGTCGCTCTGGCTGACCAGGGCGAGGGCATTTATGTCATCCGAAAGAAACTGGTTGACTATCGCTACCACGATACAAACCACACGCACGTCGTGCGCTCAGACATGGCGCAGGCATCCCGGCAAATTCGACTGGAGCTACTGGCCCGGATGGACGTCCTGCCCACTGATGCCCAGTGGCGTCTGCATCAAGGATTTGAAGGCTCTCCTGCAGCAATCAACGCAAGCGTGTATAGGGAAAGTGGCCTGTGGCTCACCCATCTGATCAACGCCAATCGCCGCTCAGCGTATGTGGAGCGGGCCGCGTTCGAACGTGTATGCGCCTACAAGTGGTTGGAGCTGACCCACCGGTTCAGTGGGTTGGGACGAGTCTGTTGGGCGCAATTCAAAAAGGGCCCGGTGTCGGCACTTAGCCAGATGCCAGCGCTTTGGCCCAGTATTGCAAACCTTTTCAGAAAAACCTGCTTAAAGGCTTAGAACTCAAACGCGCCAATATCGTGACCCGCCCCCAGCGGGCGCGGGCGCCCGTCAAAATCCGTGGCCACTTCAGTCAGCGATAAGCCGCTGTCCACCACTCCAGGAATTGATCCGCTAAGACGCAGATTTCCATTGGCCGCATGAGCAAACATCGAGGGTGTGGCACGGGTGTAATTGTGCGAAACATCAGCCCGTCCGCCATCTCGAGAGGCGATGGTTCGATTGGTCAAATTATTGATGATCCGCCCGCCTTGCGTGCCGGCGAAGCGGTATTCAATGGCGCGCGGATAGGCGTGTTCCTGAAAGATCGTGTTGTTCAAGACGTCAATGTTGGCACTGCTTTCCAACACAATGCCTACATCAGCAAAGGGATGCGCATTCGCTGAATGCATGATCACATTGTTGCGAATCATCCCGCCCTGCACCGAGCGCTCCGGGCCCATGCCAAATCCAATGCCTCGGTCGCAGTCAATGATCAGATTGCGCTCGACCGTCATGTTACGGATGCCCCAGAAGTGAATGGCATGTTCGGCAATATGCCTGCTTGGGCTGGCGATATTCCTGAACGAGTTGCCCCGAATGGTCCAGCCACTGCAATGATGGCCATCAATGCCGCCGATGTAGTACTGGGGTCCAATGCCGGCGGTGAATTCGAAGTGGCAGCCTTCAATCAGACCATCATCACAGGTAGTGTGTCCCGGGGAGGAAGCACCGCTGATTTTGACCAGCTGTTCAAACGCATCGCGAAAGATGCAGTCAATCAGCTGTGCCCGATGAGCACCTGCTTCTCCGGCGATTTGAACGGCGTGATATCGACAACGCTCGACGGTGATACTTCGCAAGGTGAAGTCCGGCGCAGACACTCTCAGCACATTGCCGATGGCTGCCGCAGCCGACATGGCGTCGCCTCGCAGAATGACCCGATCACGGCTCGTACTTTCCGAGGCGATCGAGATCCCTGGCGCCTGCACGTTGAGGGTGCGCTGGACAAGGTATACGCCGTCTTTCAGCAATAGTTCGATATGCCCGCCGCTTCGGTTGGCATCGTCCAAGGCTCTGTGCAGAGTACTGACGTCCGAGACGCTTACTTGCCGGCGCCCGGCGGCATGAATCGCATTGGGGCACATATTTGTCAGGCCGAGGCTGGTCAAGCCTAATGCAAGGCGGCGTCTGTGCAATGAAGTGCGCTGCGTCATCAAGAAAAGATCTTTTGCACGATCCAAATGCATCAAGCGGTTGGACCGCCCGGCAGCTGACCTGTCCAAGGTCGCCACTAGGAACGTACGCGTGACGGATGCGGGATTCGGTCCAGCGTGTCCTGGTTTTGCCCAAGCCAGCGACGCTTTGACTTGCGTGCCCAAGCTTCCAGTTGCAGCTTGAGTCGGGGACGCTGCAGCACCAGCCACAGGGTCCGGTCTTCGCCCGTGGAGAGGCTGCGCTTGTAGCGTGCATCGCCTGCAAGAAAGTCGTAGCTGTGCATGCCCAGTGCCAGATTGGCCTCCACAGCCATCCAGTGGGCCAGCATGCCTGGCCTAAGGTTTGAATCGTGCTGGTAATCAATGCCACTCAGGTAGAAGTGGACGTTTCGCCCCGAAACAAAGTTGTATAGATAGGCCAGTACGGTCTCGCCGGCTCGCAGCCGCAGATACTGAATCCCCCCAGTTGGAAAGGCATGGCGGATCAAGCCCTGGTGAAACTGAACGAAGGCTGGGTTATCGAAGCCGCTGTCAAACACCTCATGGTCAGGCCCGCCCCAGCGCGCCTTATGAAGAGGGCCGGTTTCTTCAAACCAGGTCAAAGCTTCTTGTACTGAATCGGCCCTGTCGAGGGAAAGCGAGCCTAGTGTTGACTCAGCGAGCCTGCGTGAGCGTCGCAATTGCTGACGTGTGTTGGGGCTGAGTGCTTTCAGGTAGTCGCCACCGAATTGCTGCCGCACCGCGTCAAGGTCGATGTTGAAGCTGGGCTGCTCAAGGTCCAGCCTTGCGTTCAGCCCATACCGCGCAGCCTGATACAACGCCTGCCGTGCATGGTGCGAGGTCAGCCCGCCCAGGCGCAGCTCGTCCCACTTGGGTTCTTCGCGGATCAGGTCCAACAATTGAATCAAGTGGTCTTCAAACGCAGCCGGATTACCACCGAAAAAACCATTCCGCTCAATCCAGGGCTGATCCAGCACGTCGTAGGCGGACTGATTCAGAGCCAGTACACGCACTGGCAGCAATCCGTGCCGGCGCTCCAGTCGCTCGCCCAACAAAACCGTAGCAGGGGCGCTGTTGGGCGCATGCAAGCGGAGCTGTCGGAACTTCGCGCGACCGGTCCAGCTGTCTATACAGGATTGCATCCAAGGCGCTGATAGAAACAGCGAGTCCTCCAACCCCGGATGAACGGAATCCAGCCGCAAAGCATTCGCCTGGCGATCATCAGTGTAGGGCTGTAGTTTGAGCATCAAGGGCGAGTATATCCACGGCCTCACTACAAGGCCGGAGGGTCTTCAACTAGCGACAATTTTCGCAGCTTGAGTGCTATGGCGAACAGCAATCCGTCACGAAAATCAGACCGTCTGTGCTGGTCAAGCCTCGCGGTCGTGACTTTTCATACGGACAGAAATCGGTCGGGTGATAACCTTCGCGGCTGTACGAAAACGCGGGATAGCTTGTGCGAGAACTGAAGATCAGACCTGTAATGGATAGCGTTGCGCCAGCATGGGAGAACTTTGTTCTGACCAGTGCAGCGTCAACGTTTTTCCATCGCTGGGGCTGGCGCAAGCTCTTATGCAGCACACTTGGGTACTCAGACCACTACTTGTGTGCCACGCAAGGCGAAGACATTGTTGGTGTGTTGCCATTGGTGGGGATCAAGAGCCGACTGTTTGGCAGTAGCCTGACCAGCTTGCCGTTTTGCGCGTACGCAGGGCCTTTGGCGTGCGATGAAGGCGCAAAGGAAATCAACGCAGCATTGGTTGAATATGCTGTGTCGTTAGGGCGTGATCTGAAAGTGGATCGCGTTGAGTTGCGAGGGATGAACCCGGCCTGTCCGCAAGCACCACGTCAAGACCTGTATGCGACCTTTCGTGCGCCGATTCCGTCGCAACTGGAGTCCATGAAAGGGATCCCTCAAAAACGCAGAAATGTGGTCAGGCGTGCCGTGAGCCTGGGCTTGCAAGCGCAGATTGGCCGGGATGCAGACCGCTTCTTTGACCTGTATGCCGAAAATGCCCGTGCCCATGGCACCCCCGCATTAGGACGGACCTTTTTCCGCGCGTTGTTAGAGGCGTTTCCAGACGACTGCGACGTCCTTTTTGTACAGGATGCCGCTGGCAAAGACTTGAGTGGCATTCTTAATTTCTACCACCGCGGCGAAGTGCTGGCGTACTTTGCCGGAGAAGTTGAGGCTGCCAGAGAGACCAATGCCAACGATTTCAAGTACTGGTCACTGATGCGCCATGCTGAGTCCAGAGGGTGCACCCATTTTGATTTCGGCCGCAGCAAGGCGGGAACGGGATCGTTTCAGTTCAAGAAGCTTTGGGGGTTTGAGCCCCATGTTCTTCAATATGAGTTTCCTTACCTGCCCACGGGCGAAGTGCCTCAAAACAACCCGATGAATCCGAAATATCGTATCGCGATTGAAACCTGGAAGCGGCTACCGCGTGCAGTGGTGGACAGACTTGGGCCCGTGCTGGTGGGGGGATTGGGATGAGCGCCGCAGGTCAACGCCCCATCACGCACATCCGCCCCATGCGAGGGTGGATGGATTTTTCGCTCGGTGAGGTCTGGCAATACCGCGAGTTGCTGTACTTTCTGGTGTGGCGCGATTTAAAGGTGCGCGATTCGCAAGCCGCTTTGGGTGCAGCGTGGGCCATTATCCAACCATTGTTGGCTGTGGCCATTTTTACGGTGATTTTTGGTGTGTTCGCCAAACTGCCAAGCGACGGCATACCTTATCCGGTGTTCGCGTTCTCTGCATTGTTACCTTGGACCTTGTTTGCGGAATCGACAAGGCGTTGCGCTTTGGGTTTGGTAGGCGATACCGATCTGGTCAAGAAGGTATATTTCCCGCGCCTGGTCATCCCTCTGGCTAATGCGGTTACGCCCGCGATTGACTTTTTCCTCTCTCTGATCGCCCTATTTTTGCTGATGGCGGTTTACCAAGTTTGGCCGTCAGTCAATATCGTGTTTCTTCCTTTGTTCGTTGCACTGGCGACAGCGCTTGCGGTTGGCATTGGACTCTGGCTTGGGCCACTTAATGTTCGATTCAGAGACATTACCCACACCGTGCCGTTTTTGCTGCAGATCTGGATGTATGCCACCCCGATTGTCTACCCGCTTTCCATGGTTCCGGAGCGTTTCAAATTCGCCTATAGCCTGAAAGTAACGGTGGGATTGATCGAAGGTTTTCGGTGGTGCCTGTTGGGTACAAACTCCCTAGACCTTCGGTCGTTAGCCATCACGCTGGTCGCCACGCTTGCCTTGCTTGA
>DGIT01000152.1:0-18847 GCA_002386465.1 Burkholderiales bacterium UBA4615
CGGAGGCATCTTCACGACCGTGGTCGCCGAACACCGCAAACGTGGCTGGAAACCTGCGCCACGCGTCGACCTGGTCGACTTCCCCAAGGAACATTCGGTAAGATAGTCTTTAAATCATAGCGTTACGGGATTTTTTTGAACCACATTCTCAGCACACTGCCACCCTACCCGTTTGAGCGCCTGCGCGGCTTGCTCAAAGGCGTGACGGCGGACGCGCGCCACGCACCGATCTCCATGTCGATCGGCGAGCCCAAGCACCCTGCCCCAACGCTGGTGCGCGAGGCGCTGGTGCAGGCGCTTGACGGCCTGTCGGTCTATCCGCCCACCGCGGGGGGCGAGCCCATCCGTCGGGCGGTCGCCCAATGGCTGCAGCGCCGATACGGTCTGCCCTCGATTGACCCGCTGCGTCAGGTGCTGCCGGTCAATGGTTCCAAGGAGGCGCTGTACGCCATCGCACAGGTGGCCATCGACGTGCGCGAAGGCGCGCCGCGCCCGGTGGTGCTGCTGCCCAACCCCTGTTACCAGGTCTACGAAGGCGCGGCCCTGCTGGCCGGGGCCGAACCCTATTACGTGAATCAGGGCCCGCAGACCAACTTTGCGCTGGACTGGGACGCCGTGCCGCAGGACATCTGGCCACGGGTGCAGCTGGTCTATGTGTGCTCGCCTGGCAACCCGGCCGGTGCGGTGGTGTCTCAGGAGCAATGGGCGATGCTGTTCGAGCGCTCAGCGCGCCACGGTTTCATCATCGCTGCCGACGAGTGCTACTCCGAAATCTATCCGGACGACGCCGCACCGCCCGTGGGCGCGCTGCAGGCCGCACACGCCGTGGGGCTTACCGACTTTGCGCGCCTGCTGGTGTTCTCGAGCCTGTCCAAGCGCTCGAGCCTGCCCGGTCTGCGGTCTGGCTTCGTGGCGGGAGATGCCCAGCTGATCGAACGCTTCCTGCTGCTGCGCACCTATAACGGTGGCGCCATGAGCCTGACCGTTCAGGCCGCCTCCACCGCAGCCTGGGGGGACGAAGCCCATGTGATCGACAACCGCAGGCTGTACCGCGCCAAGTTCAATGCGGTGGTCCCGGTGCTCTCGCAAGTGCTTCAGGTCCGTGCGCCCGATGGTGGCTTTTTCCTGTGGGCCGGCGTGCCCGGGGGCGATGACACCGCCTTCGTGCGCGACCTCTATGCTCAATATAATGTGCTGTTGCTGCCGGGCAGCTTCCTTGCGCGCACAGTCCAGGGCGTCAATCCCGGCGCGGGCTTCGTGCGCATCGCGCTGGTCGACCGCCTGGAAGCCTGCCTGGAAGCCGCCGAGCGCATCCGCGCCTTTGCCTCCCGCTGAAGCGCCCATCCACGCGTCCCGTCTGCGCTTCGCCGCACTTTCGTCCTCATCCACCTCACTGCAAACCGTCCGCCATGAGCAACCTTCAGAGCACCATCGAGCAGGCCTGGGAACACCGCGCCGACATCAATCCCGGCAATGCACCCGCGCCTGTGCGCGAGGCGGTCGAACACCTGATCGCCGAGCTCAACACCGGCCGGTTGCGGGTTGCCGAAAAGTTCAAGGGCGAGTGGATCGTCCATCAGTGGATCAAAAAGGCGGTGCTGCTGTCGTTCCGGCTGGAAGACAACCGACCGATCGTGGCCGGCGACCTGCAGTTCTACGACAAGGTGCCCACCAAGTTCGATGGCTGGAGCGCGCAGGACTTTGCCGCCGGCGGCTTTCGCGTGGTGCCGCCCGCTGTGGCGCGTCGCGGCAGCTACATCGCCCGCAATGTGGTGCTGATGCCCTCATACGTCAACATCGGCGCCTATGTCGATGAAGGCACCATGGTCGACACCTGGGCTACGGTGGGCTCGTGTGCTCAGATCGGCAAGAACGTGCATCTCTCGGGTGGCGTGGGTATCGGCGGCGTGCTCGAGCCGCTGCAGGCCAACCCCACCATCATCGAAGACAACTGCTTCATCGGCGCGCGTTCCGAAGTGGTCGAAGGCGTGATCGTCGAAGAAAATTCGGTGCTTTCGATGGGGGTGTTCATCGGGCAGAGCACCAAGATCTACGACCGCGAGACCGGCGAAATTCTCTACGGTCGTGTGCCGGCGGGTTCAGTGGTGGTGCCGGGCTCCATGCCCTCGGGCGATGGCCGGGTGAGCCTGTACTGCGCGGTGATCGTCAAGAAGGTCGATGCTCAGACCCGCGCCAAGACCGCCATCAACGATCTGCTGCGCGGCGACTGATTCAATCGGCCCCCCCTTCAAGATCTCCCTCCCCATTCGAGCCCGCCCACACCATGGCCATGGATCGGCTGCTGACCCTGATGAGCGAGAAAAAGGCCTCAGACCTTTTTCTGTCGCCCGGGGCGGCCGTACAGATCAAGATCAATGGCGCCATGGCTGCGGTCAATCAGCAGCCACTCGAGCCAGCCTCGGTCGAGCATCTGCTGCGCGAAGTCCTGACCGAACGCCAATGGGCGCAGTTCGAGCAGGACAATGAACTGAACATCGGCTACGGCCTGCGCGGGGTGGGCAGCTTCCGGTTTTCGGTGTTTCGCCAGCGCGGCAGCGCAGCAGCGGTGGTGCGCTACATTCCGGGCGAAGTGCCGGGGTTCGACACGCTGGGTTTGCCCCCCTTCCTGACCGAAATGGTCATGGAAAAACGCGGACTGTTGCTGATCGTAGGCGCCACGGGTTCGGGCAAGTCCACCACGCTGGCCTCGCTGCTCGACTACCGCAACCAGAACGCCTCAGGTCATATCCTGACCCTGGAAGACCCGATCGAGTACACCTTCAGGCATCGGCGATCGCTGGTGAACCAGCGCCAGATCGGCACGGACACCCAGGCGCTCGATGTGGCCTTGCGCAATGCGCTGCGTCAGGCCCCCGACTGCCTCATGATTGGCGAGATCCGCGACACCGATACCATGAGTGCCGCCATTGCCTATGCGCAGTCCGGGCACCTGGTGCTATCCACCCTGCATGCCAACACCGCCGCTCACGCACTCACTCGCATCCTCGGCTTTTATGCGCCTGAAAATCGCCGGGTGATGCTCTCCGACCTGGCAGCCACGTTGCGTTGCGTGGTGTCCCAACGGCTGCTGCCGGCCAATGCCGGTGGGCGCATCGCCGCCGTCGAGATCCTTACTAATACCACCCTGATCTCCGAGCTCATCGAGCAGGGGCGCATTGGCGAAGTCCGCGAGGCCATGGAAAAGAGCCTGTCTCCGGGCTCGCAAACGTTCGAACGAGCCCTGGTGGATCTGGTGCGCAGCAATCAGGTCACCCTGGACGAAGCACTTGCCCAGGCCGACTCCCCCACCAATCTGCTCTGGTTGCTGGAAAACGCCGAAGACCAGCCCCTGCCCGGGCGCGCCACCCCGGCGGCGAGCGCGCCGGCACGGCGGCCTGCGGCGCTGGGCGGCGGCGTTGCCGCACCTGGAGCCGACCTCGGTGGTACAGCACGCCCGTCAGAAGGCCCGTCGTTCTCCGGGTTCTCGATCAACCTGTGATGAACGTGACTGCGCGCCTTTACGGTATCGACACCTGCGATCAGGTCCGCAAAGCCCGCAACTGGCTGCGCGCGCACCAGGTGCCCTTCGCCGTCCACGACTTTCGCAAGGATGGATTGAGCGCCGAGCTGCTGGGTCACTGGATGTCGCACCTGCCCTGGGACGCCCTGCTCAATCGACGTGGGACCAGCTGGCGGCAGGTCGATCCGGCGCGCCGCGCCGCCATCGTCGACCAGTCAAGCGCCTGCGAACTCATGCTCCAGGTGCCCACACTCGTGCGCCGGCCGGTCCTTGAAATTGGCGACCGCATCCTCGTGGGCTTTTCGGAGCCGCTCTACCGCGGCCTGTTTGTGGGTCCGAGCGTGAGCCAGACCACCGACGCGGGCAACACGCTTCCCAAGCCCTCGACCGCATCCGATCAGGACTGATCCACCATGACCCCCTGTCCCGTACGCGAGCTGACCGAAGCCCTGATCCGCAGGCGCTCGGTCTTTCCGGAAGACGCCGGCTGCCAGAGCGTGATCGCCGCGCGGCTGGCGCCGCTGGGCTTCGAGTGCGAACCGATGCGCTTCGGTGAAGTCGACAACCTGTGGGCGGTGCGTCGCGGTGCAAAGCCCGGTCCGTTGCTGGTCTTTGCGGGCCACACCGACGTCGTGCCCGCGGGCCCCAGGCAGTGGTGGCATGCCGATCCCTTCGAGCCAACCGAGCGCGACGGACATCTCTACGGACGCGGCGCAGCCGACATGAAATCCTCGCTGGCCGCGATTGTCGTGGCGATCGAGGAATTCGTTGCCGCCCACCCGAACCACCCAGGATCGATCGGCGTCCTGCTCACCTCCGACGAAGAAGGTCCTGCCATCGATGGCACGGTGCGCGTCGTCGAGGCCCTGCAGGCGCGTGGCACGCAGATCGACTATTGCATCATCGGCGAACCCACTTCGGTCGATGCGCTTGGCGACATGCTTAAAAACGGCCGCCGGGGCTCGCTGCACGGCAAGCTGATCGTCAAGGGTGTGCAGGGGCATGTGGCCTATCCGCATCTGGCGCGCAATCCCATCCACGATCTGGCACCGGCACTGGTGGCGCTGGTGGCCGAGCAATGGGACAGCGGCAACGCTTATTTCCCGGCCACCACCTGGCAGGTCTCGAACCTGAATGCCGGCACGGGCGCCGGCAACGTCATCCCTGGCGAGGCCACCGTGAACTTCAACTTCCGGTTTTCCACGGCCAGCACCATCGAAGGACTGCAGTCGCGCGTCAAAGCCATTCTGGATGCGCATGGGCTCGACTATTCGCTCGAATGGACAGTCTCCGGGCACCCGTTCCTCACCGAACGCGGCGCGCTGACCGATGCGATCGCCCAGGCCATTCGTGCCGAGACCGGCGTCGAGACCGAACTTTCCACCACCGGCGGAACATCTGACGGCCGCTTCATCGCCGCCATTGCCCGCGAAGTCATTGAATTCGGGCCGCATAACGGCTCGATCCACAAGACCAACGAGCATGTCGCACTGGCCAGCCTCGTGCCCATGAAAAACATCTACCGCGGCACGCTGGAGCGGCTGCTCAAATGACTTCGTCCGTGCGGCCCGCTGCACACTGAACGAGCGCGCATGTCCGACCTGCCCCTGACCCGCCACGTTCCGTCTCGCGACGATGCCTTGCACAGCTTGCGCACCGTGCGCGACTGCGTGCGCTATGGCGCAACCCGCCTGCGCGCAGCCGAGGTAGCCCTGGGGCATGGCACAGACAACGCTTTCGACGAAGCAGTGTGGATGGTCCTGTGGTCGCTGCATCTGCCGCCCGATGCGCTCGAGCCGCATCTGGAGGCCCGACTCACCGCGCCTGAACTCGCCACGGTCGTGCAACTTATCGAGCGCCGCTGCACCGAACGCCTGCCAACGGCTTATCTCACCGGCGAAGCCTGGCTGCGTGGGGTGCGCTTTCTGAGCGATCCGCGCGCCCTGGTGCCGCGCTCACCGATCGCCGAACTGCTCGACAGCGGCGCACTCGAAACCTGGCTGCCCGAGCCCGACGCCGCCTTGCGTGTCCTGGACCTGTGCACCGGCGGGGGCAGTCTGGCCATTCTGTGCGCTCTCACCTGGCCACAGGCCGATGTCATCGGGGCCGACCTGTCCGATGCGGCGCTGGCGCTGGCGGCCGAGAATGTCGCCTTGCATGGTCTTGGGCAGCGCGTCACGTTCAAGCAAGGTCATCTGTGGGAACCGGTCGCCACGCAGCGCTTCGATGTGGTGGTCTGCAATCCGCCCTATGTCAACAGCGCCTCCCTGCGGGCCTTGCCGACCGAATACCGGCACGAACCCCAAGGCGCGCTGGCCGGTGGAACGGACGGCATGGACCTGGTGCGCGAAATCCTCGCAGGTGCCGCGGCACGGCTGACCTCCGACGGCATCCTGGTCCTCGAAATCGGCCACGAAGCCCTGCACTTCGAGGCGGCCTTTCCGCGTCTGGAGTGCGTCTGGATGCCAGTCTCTCCTGGCGACGATCAGGTGCTGGTGGTGGAGCGCCGCGCGCTGGCGGCTCTGTGATCCGGCTGCGTCAGGTTACGCTGGCACGCGGCACCCGCATCCTGCTGCGTGAGGCCGACGCGGCCATTGCACCGGGCGAGCGCATCGCACTGATTGGCGAGAACGGCAGCGGCAAATCCACCCTGCTGGGTGCGCTGGCCGGTGAAGTGACCCTGGATGGCGGCGATATCGACATGCCTGCCCTGCGTATCGTGCGTCTGGAGCAAAGCCTGCCGCGCAGCGATTTGCCAGCCTGGCATTTTGTGATGCAAGCCGATCCGCAACTGATGCGCGCGCAGCATGCCCTGACCGAAGCCGAGGCCACCGACGACGGCGAAGCCCTGGCCCAGGCCCACGACGACTGGTTGCAGTGCGACGGCCCTTCAGCGCCCGCGCGTGCCCGCGAGCTGTTGCACGGGTTGGGCTTTTCCGCCACCGAAGCCGAGCGGCCGGTGGACCAGTTCAGCGGCGGCTGGAAGATGCGTCTGAATCTGGCGCGTGCCCTGATGGCGCCGGCTGATCTGCTCATGCTCGATGAGCCGACCAACCACCTCGACCTCGACGCCGTGCTGTGGCTCGAACGGCGCCTCATCCGCCGCGATGCCACCCTGATCGTGGTCTCGCACGACCGCGATTTCCTCGATCGCATCGCCACGGCCACGCTCAATATCGAACAGGACACCCTGGTGCGCTACAGCGGCGGCTATTCAGCCTGCGAGCAGGCGCGGGCCGAGCGCGCCGCCCAGCGCCAGCGTGCGGTGGTCGCCCAGCAGGCACAGATTGCGCATCTGCATGCCTTCGTTGAGCGCTTCAGGGCCAAAGCCACCAAGGCCCGACAGGCGCAATCGCGTCTGAAGGCGCTCGAGCGCATTGAAGTGCTGGCGCCGCTGCGCGCCAGTCGCGGCGTCGACTTTGCGTTTGCACCGGTCGGCGACTGCCCCGACCCACTGGTGCGCATGGCCGACGTCTGCGCGGGATACCCCGGCGCAGACGGACAGGCTGCACACCCGGTGGTGACGCATGCCAGCCTGACCGTGGGGCGCGGTTCACGCATCGGCGTGCTGGGGCGCAATGGCGCAGGCAAGACCACCCTCATTCGCACAGCGGTGGGCGAGCTTGCGCCGCTGTCGGGTGAGCTGCAGCGGGCACGCACGGTGCGGGTCGGCTACTTTGCACAGCAGCAGGTCGACGCGCTGCGGCCCGAGGCCAGCGCCTTGCTGCACATGCAGCGCCTGGCCCCCCAGGAGCGCGAGCAGGTGCTGCGCGATTGGCTTGGCCGCTTTGGCTTTCGCGGCGAAGACGCGACACGGCCGGTAGGCCCCATGTCAGGCGGCGAGCGCTCGCGACTGGCCCTGGCAATGCTGGTCTGGAGCAAACCTCAGTTGCTGGTGCTTGATGAGCCCACCAACCACCTGGATGCCACCACCCGCGACGCACTGGCCGATGCGCTGGCCGAGTTTGATGGCGCGCTGCTGCTGGTCTCGCACGACCGCTATCTGTTGCGGGCCACGGTCGATCAGTTCGTGCGGGTCGCTGACGGCAGCCTGGACGCCTTCGACGGCGACCTTGAAGACTATGCGCAGTGGCTCACCCAGCGCGGGACGGAGCCTTCCGCACACAGCGCATCGGGCAGCCCAGGACACGCTGGCTCAGCAGGCGGGGCAAGCACGGCTAGTGGTTCAACTGCTCCAGGCGGGGCCACATCAGGGGCCTCAGTCAGCGCTGGGGGCACGCGTCGTGATGACCGCCGCGCCGCCGCCGAGCAGCGCGCACAACGCGCCGCGCTGCGTCGTCCGATCGAAAAGCAGATGCAGGTGCTTGAGCAAAATTTGGCTAAAGCCGAAGCGCGCATCAGTCAGATCGACCTCAAACTGGCAAAGCCCGACGCTTACCGGGACAGCGCCGCCGCCAACGAGATGGCACGCGAACGGGGCACCCTGGTACGCGAACGAGAATCACTGGAGGAGGCCTGGATGGAACTCGCCAGTCGGCTGGAATCACTGGACGAGTCGAACACCGCCTGAGCCCACCGCTCTGTGCGCGGTAGAGGCCTATGCACTCCTCAGACCCCTACCGCGCTGATCCTTCACTTAGGCCTTAGCCTTAGCCTTAGCCTTAGCCTTAGCCTTAGCCTTATTCAATCCTCAGCCCTTTTTCGCTGCCATCTGCGCGCGCAGTTCAACATTCGCTTTGCGATCGGCCATCACGCGCTGCACATGCGGGCGCTCGCCCATGCGCTTCAGATAGTCACGTGCGGGCGTGGCCGCCAGCGGGTCTTCGCCCCAGACCGCCTTGGCAGCACTGGAGATCAGCGGCAAGGACACAATGGCTGCGCAATCGGCCACGGTGAACGCATCGCCCGCGATGAACGGCGAGAATGTCGCAAGCTTCGAGAAGGCCGACACGTTGCGCTCGAGCTCCTTGCGCGTCGCGTCGATCACCGACTGCTCCACCTTGCCGCCAAAAAAGGCCTGCGGATACAGGCGGCGCGCCACCAGCTCCAGATGCAGCTCCAGGTACTGCACGAGCTCGCGGACCTTGGCGCGCTGGAAGGGGTCTGCGGGCATCAGCGGGTGCGCCGGATAACGGTCTTCAATGTATTCCATGATGACCTGCGACTCGCTGATCGGGCCATGCTCGGTGCGCACGAACGGGACCTTGCCCAGCGGGCTGGCCGCCAGTGTGGCCTCATCCTTGGTCGCCCAGTTGAGCTCTTCCTGAAAGTCCACGCCCTTTTCCAGGAGCGCCAGCTTGACCTTGTTGTAGTAGTTGCTGACCGCAAAGCCGCACAGCGTGATCGTCATCCTTGTTCTCCTGTTGTCATGTCGGGGGGTGATATGAATGGATCACCCACCCTGGCACATTCTTTTTTTCATGGCCAGAAAGGATGGGGACCTTCTGTGGCGATGATACAGGCCAGGCACCTTGCATTGGCCTGAAGCAAATGCCGTACTGAGAGGCCCGACCTGCCCCATGCGGCCGGCACATCGCCATGCCGCAGCGATCATTGCCCCCATGACCCGGAACAAAGATCGCCCACATCGCACGGTTACAATCTGCTCCACAAGAAACAACAGGCATCATCCTGGAGAGTAAGCATGAGCAGCGAACTGGCCGACCAGAACATCGGCACCACCGCAGTCTCCGACCGGCAAAAATTCGATATCGGTGCGCTGGAGTCCTGGATGCGCCAGCATGTCGAGGGCTTCGCAGGCCCGCTCACAGTCGAGCAGTTCAAGGGCGGCCAATCCAATCCCACCTTCCGGCTCACCACTCCCACGCGACGCTATGTGATGCGCGCCAAGCCGGGGCCCGTGGCCAAACTGTTGCCGTCGGCGCATGCCATCGAGCGCGAATTCAAGGTCCAGCGGGCATTGGCGACCACCGATGTGCCGGTTGCCCGGATGTTCGGCCTGTGCGAAGACGAATCCGTCATCGGCCGGGCCTTCTACATCATGGACTGCGTTGATGGCCGGGTGCTCTGGGAGCAGTCGCTGCCAGGCATGGGCAACGCAGAGCGCGCTGCCATCTATGACGAAATGAACCGCGTCATCGCCGCCTTGCACAAGGTCGATGTTGCAGCCGTGGGGCTGTCTGACTTTGGCAAGCCGGGCAATTATTTCGCGCGTCAGATCGGCCGCTGGTCCAAGCAATATCAGCTGTCCCAGACCGAGACCGTGCCTGAAATGGATCGGCTCATCGAGTGGCTGCCCCAGCATATTCCTGCAGGCGACGAGACCACGATCGTTCATGGCGACTACCGCATGGACAACATGATCTTCCACCCTACCGAGCCGCGCGTGCTGGCCGTACTCGATTGGGAGCTGTGCACACTGGGTCATCCACTCGCCGATTTCTCCTACCACTGCATGAGCTGGCATATTCCGCCCGAGCAGTTTCGCGGCATTGGCGGGCTGGATCTGGGCCCGCTCGGCATCCCCGACGAAGCCACCTACATTCGCACCTATTGCCAGCGCACCGGACGCAGCGGCATCGAACACTGGGACTTCTATCTCGCCTACAACGCGTTCCGGTTGGCGGCCATTTTGCAGGGCATCGTGGGACGTGCACTCGATGGCACCGCGTCGAGCCCGCAGGCGCTCGAGCAAGGCAAGCGGGTGCGCCCGCTCGCCGAGCTCGCCTGGTCATTCGCACGCAAGGTGAGCTGAGTCGGCCTGCGCGCCATCACCGAATCAGCCGCGCACGAAGCGCCTGCCACCCGCCTCAACGCTTTATTTTTCGCCTTCCACCGCTTTACACGACGACACGACGACACGACAAAGGAGCAGCACATGGACTTCGAGTACACCCCCAAGGTCAAGGAAATGCGGGCGCGACTGCTCGCCTTCATGGACCAGCACATCTATCCGAACGAAGAGCGCTTTCATCATGAAGTCGAGGCCAATCGCGCGGCAGGCAATGCCTGGATTCCCACCAAGGTCGTGGAGGAACTCAAACCCAAGGCCCGGGCTGCAGGTCTGTGGAACCTCTTTCTGCCGTTCTCGGAGCGCGTGCCCGAGGGGCTGAGCAACCTGGAATACGCGCCTCTGTGCGAGATCATGGGCCGCGTGCACTTTGCTGCCGAAGTGTTCAACTGCTCGGCGCCTGACACCGGAAACATGGAGACCTTCGAGCGCTATGCCTCGGAGGAGCTCAAGCGCCAGTGGCTTGACCCGCTGCTGCGCGGCGAGATCCGCAGCGCCTTCCTGATGACTGAGCCTGCCGTGGCCTCGTCTGACGCCACCAATGTGCAACTGCGCATCGACCGCGACGGTGACCATTACGTGCTCAACGGGCGCAAGTGGTGGAGTTCAGGTGTGGGCGACCCGCGCTGCAAAGTCATGATCGTGATGGGCAAGACCAACCCTGATGCCGGCCGCCATGAACAGCAATCCATGGTGATCGTGCCGCGCGACACCCCCGGCTTCAAGGTCGAGCGTGCGCTGTCTGTGTTCGGCTACGACGATGCCCCGCACGGCCACATGGAAGTCACGCTGACCAACGTGCGCGTGCCTGTCACCAACATTCTGCTCGGCGAAGGCCGTGGCTTTGAAATTGCCCAGGGCCGCCTCGGGCCGGGCCGAATCCATCACTGCATGCGCTCGATCGGTGCCGCCGAGCGTGCGCTCGAATACATGTGCAAGCGCCTGTCCTCGCGTGTCGCGTTCGGCAAGCCGCTGGCAGCCCAGTCGGTCTGGCATGAGCGCATTGCCGAGTCGCGCTGCATGATCGATCAGGCCCGCCTCATGACGCTGAAAGCTGCACACATGATGGACACCGTGGGCAACAAGATCGCCAAGGCCGAGATCGCCATGATCAAGGTGATTGCCCCCAACATGGCCTGCCAGATCATCGACTGGGCCATGCAGGCGCATGGTGGTGCCGGCATTTCTCAGGTTACGCCGCTGGCCTACATGTACGCCCACCAGCGCACCCTGCGCTTTGCCGATGGCCCGGATGAGGTCCATCGCAATGCCATCGCCAAGATCGAACTGGCCCGCCATCTGCCCATCCCGGGTGCGGTGGATCAGGTCCAGATGCCGATCACCCGCGGTTCCTGAGCCGGTCAGGTTGTGCGCTGTCAGCACGGTCCGATCGTCGGGCCTTGCTGACGGCGGGCACCCGCCAACACCTCGGCACAGGGCCCGTCTCAGCCTGGCCGCCGCCGAGGCTACGCACGGTTTTACTGAAGCGGCTCTTTGAGCAGCGCGGGCATCGGAAAGGCCATCACGTCGATGCCCTCATCGGCCAGTTCACGGGCCTGCTCGGCGGTGGCCACACCCCGAATGCCGCGCTCCGGGGCCTCGTTGTAATGGATGCGGCGCGCCTCATCGGCAAACCGCTCGCCCACATCTTCGGTGTTGCTGGCAATCTCGCGGGCCATTTTCATGATGAGCGCCTGCATCGCCATCGCCTCAGCACTGGGAGGTTTGGCAGGGGCTTGTCCCGATGCGGGCGCCGCGGCCGCGGTCGGTGCAAGTGCGCGTGGCGCTACAGGCTCACTGGCCTGCGACAGATTCAGCCTGGGCGCAGACAGCAGTTTGCGTACGGCGCGGCTGCTGCATACCGGACATTCGAGCAGGCCGCGCGCAAGCTGCGTATCGTAGTCATCGGCAGACGCGAACCATCCTTCGAAGGTATGGTCGTGTTCGCAGGCAAGATTGAAGACTTTCATCGGGTGACGGCCATCATGAGGCAAGTGTACGGCAGCTGCGGATCAGGCGCGCAAGTGGTGTGCTCGGCATGAGGGAACCCATTGTCCTGAGCGCTTCAGAGGTGGTGGCGCGGCTGGACGATTTCAATGCGATCCTCGATGCCCGCAGTCCTTCGGAATATGCGCTCGACCATCTGCCAGGCGCCAGCAGCGCTCCGGTCCTGGACGATGCACAGCGGGCTGAAGTGGGCACCGTCAACGCCGAGCAAGGGGCGTTCGAAGCCAAGCGGCTGGGCGCAGGCCTGGTTGCACAGAACATCGGCCAGCTGATTGCCAACCGCTTTGCGCACCACGGCCGGGACTGGAAGCCGCTGGTCTACTGCTGGCGTGGCGGTCAGCGATCGGGGTCGCTTGCCACGGTCATGGCCCGCATTGGCTGGCACACCAGCGTGATGGAAGGCGGCTACCGCGCCTTTCGCCGACACGTCATCGAAGATCTGTCGCAACGCGCACCCGCCATTGCATGGATGGTGGTTGCCGGACGTACCGGAAGCGCCAAGAGCCGCTTGCTGCAGGCGCTTGCTCAAGCCGGCGAACAGGTACTCGATCTGGAGGACCTGGCCCGGCATCGGGGCTCGGTGCTGGGCGCATGGCCTGGTGATCCGCAGCCCGCGCAAAAGCACTTCGAAACCTGCGTGTGGGATGCGCTGCGCCGCTTCGATCTGCGCCGCCCGGTGTTCGTCGAATCAGAGAGCCGCAAGATCGGCCAGTGCCAGGTACCCGAGCCGCTCATTCATGCCATGCGTGCGTCAACTGTCGTCGTCATCGAAGCCGACGTGGCTGTGCGCAGTCGCTTTTTGCTAGACGAATACGCACATTTTCGCAGTGACCCTCCCGGGTTATCGCGCATGCTCGACAAGCTCATCGCGCTGCATGGCGCCGAGCGCGTGGCGCAGTGGCGCAGCCTGATCGAGGCAGACCAGTGGGACGTGCTGGTAGAGCGGCTGCTGCGTGAGCACTACGACCCGAGCTACGACCGTTCAATGCATCGCAACTTCACTCGCCTGGAGCAGGCCACAACAGTGACGCTCCTGGATGCCGACGCACAGGGCATCGCTCAGGCAGTGCAATCCCTCAGAGCACTGGCGGCCGCACAGACCACAGCCTGAGCGGCTCGCGGCCCCAACCTACGGTCAAGGCGCGTCGGTCTTGCGTATCAGACGCTCAGGATGGCGCACGATCTCGGTACGGGCTTTCACCGCGTCCATGAAGCTCGCCACGTCCTGCTGGGCCAGCAGCCGCGTGCCTTGCTCATCAATCGCGGGCGCGCGCTTGGCCACGGTCTCGGCAGCCGGCGCCTCGACCTTCAGCAGTTGGGCGATCAGGTAGCCCTCGTTGCCCAGTTCCACACCCGTCACGCCTGGCAGGGTCTGGGCTGGCAGCTTGAAGATGGCCTGCAGGGCCGCTGGCGCCAGGCCGCCCGGGTCTGAGCGATTGACCCGCTTGGTTGTGCCGAAGCCGGTGAGATCGCCCTTGCCCGCTTTCAACTCGGCCAGCCGGGCTTCACCTGCCTGCCGGGCAAGCTTGAATGATTCCTGAGCAATCACTGCATCCTTCACCTGCGGCACGACATCGGCCAGCGGCTTGCGGCGCGCCGGCTGGAAGTCGACCACCCGTGCAGCAGCCAGCTGACCCGGAGCAATTTCAATCGCTTCGGTGTTGCGCTTGTTGCGCGCCACATCGCTGCCGAACACTGCGCCGAGCAATCGGGCACTGCCCAGCGCGCTGCCACGCGGAGCATTGGGCGCAGGTTGGCGCGTGATGCCGTCCGCGGTCTGAATGGTCAGGCCATATTTTTCGGCCACCGGCTTGAGCGAATCGGATTGCTCGTAGACCGTATTGGTGAAATTCTCGGCCGCTTCCGCGTATTTCTGACCGGCCTGCTGCATGCGCACATCCCGTTCAATATCGGCTCGCACCGCTTCAAACGGCTTTTCACCGCCCGGCTTCACCTCGGTGAGCAGGATGATGTGCTGGCCAAACTCGGATTCAACCGGCCCTTTCAACTCACCCTTTTGCATGCCGAACACCGCATCGGCAAAAGGCTTGACCATCATGGCGCGGCTGAAGAACCCCAGATCGCCGTCTTGTGCCGCCGACCCTGGATCATCCGACGCGCTGCGCGCCAGGCTCTTGAACTGCGAGGGATCGGCTTTGAGCTTGGCCATGAGCTGCTCGGCCTTGGCACGGGCATCGGGCCCTGCCTTGACGAGGATGTGGCTTGCACGGCGCTCCTCGGGCGACCCAAAGCGCGCCTTGTTCTGCTCGTAATAAGCCTTGAGGTCCTCGGCGCCAACAGTCACCTGCGAAGCCAGCGCCTCACGCGACAAGACCACGTATTCGATCCTGGCTGACTCCGGAATCTCGAAGGCCGTTGGGTTGGCGTCGTAATAGGCCTTCAAGGCGGCCTCATCAGGATTGACCTTGGTCCGGTAGTCGGCTGCGGGGAACGCCAGCACCCTGACCTCGCGGGACTCATCCTGCAGTGCGGCCAGACGATCACGCAAGGCACGCGGCAGGATGGCCGAGCTCTGAACCGCTTCGGGCATCAACTGCATCGACAACTCACCGCGCAAGCGCGCCTCGAATGCAGCCGGAGTCAGATTTTGGGCAGAGAGCAGTGCCTTGTAGCGCGCTTCATCGAAGGACCCGTCCGGACGGGTCAGTCCGGGAATCGACAACACCGTCTGGCGCAATCGATCATCGGTAACCGCCACCTGGCGGGCTGCGGCCTGCGCAGCCATCGCTCGCTGCGAAATCAGACCTTCCAGCAGCTCCGTGCGCGCAGCAGGCGTATCGAGCATGGCCGGATCCACCGCATCGCCCAGCATTTGACGCATCTGCGCAAGCCGCTCGCGCTGGGCCTGGTCGAAGTCCTGTTGGGTGATCGGTCGGCCAGCGACCGAGCCTACGCCCGCATCTGGCGACATCATTCCCTGGTAGCCCGACAGCCCGAAAAACACGAAGGCCGGCAAAATCAGCAGCAGCAGCACAAATTGCAGCAAGCGCTGATGCTTGCGGATGACGTCGAACATGGCTCAGTTCCCTGTGGTGCGGCGACCCGTGCCACACGGATCAGTCAAGCCTAAGCAAAAAGGGGCGAACTCACGTTCGCCCCTGCTTTGCGTCATCGGTTTGGCGGAGTGGACGGGACTCGAACCCGCGACCCCCGGCGTGACAGGCCGGTATTCTAACCGACTGAACTACCACTCCTGAGACTGCTTCGTCGTTCATATCGAGGAAAAAAAACCGCGAAGTGACCGACATCGTCGCATGGGCCTGGGACCGAATCACTCGGGCACCTGGCCGGCCCCTTGTGAGGGCTGCTGCATCACGCAGCAATCAGCGACAAGACTGCGAGTGTAGCAAAATTTTCGATCAGAGTGTGGCGCCTGCGCGGGCGTCCGGACCGTCGCACTGTAGCGCTCCGGCACAATCACCTGGCCCTGCGACATCACGCGCGCAGCGCTGCCGTTTGCGCACAAACGATTTCACATCATGACCCGCTACCGTCCCCTACAGCGTAACGCCGCGTAGTGTTGACAGTTTGCACCGAACCGGGCGCACGCAGCCCAAGGATCTTCGAACATGCCCATGCCCACGCATCTGTTGCCCACCACCGTGGTGGGCAGTTACCCGCAGCCCGATTGGCTGATCAATCGGCAGATGCTCTCGAAAATGGTTCCGCGCACACGGGTCAAGGAACTGTGGCGAGTCGCCCCGGAGTTTTTGGAGCAGGCCCAGGACGATGCCACGCTGCTGGCTATTCGCGACATGGAGCGCGCCGGCATCGACATCATCACCGATGGCGAAATGCGCCGCGAAAGCTATTCCAACCGATTTGCCACGGCGCTCGAAGGCATGGACAACGACACGCCCGGCGTCATTGTGTCGAGTGCGGGCAAAGAAACGCTGGTGCCGCGCGTGGTGGCGCGACTGCGCCGCACTGAACCCGTGGAGCGGCGTGACATGGAGTTCCTGCGACGCAATACCGCCTTTGCCGCCAAGATCACCCTGCCCGGCCCGTTCACCATGGCGCAGCAGGCCAAGAACGAGTTCTACAAGGACAACGAAGAGATGGCCATGGACTTCGCTGCGGCCGTCAACGCCGAGGCCCTGGATCTGCAGGCCGCTGGCGCCGATGTGATCCAGTTGGACGAGCCCTGGCTGCGCAATGATCCGGAAGCCGCCAAGCGTTATGCGGTGCAGGTCATCAACCGCGCACTGGAAGGCATTACTGTGCCCACCGTCGTGCATCTGTGCTTTGGGTATGCGGCGGTTGTACCCGGGCAAAAGCCCTCTGGCTATTCGTTTCTGCCCGGCTTGGCCGACAGCCGCGCGCGGCAAATATCGATCGAGGCGGCGCAGCCTAAACTCGATCTGGGGGTGCTGAGCGATCTGGCCGGCAAGAAGATCATGCTGGGTGTGCTCGATCTGGGCGACCACTCGATCGAAACGCCCAAGATCGTGGCGGCACGCATTCGCGCAGGCCTGAAATACGTGCCGGCTGAAAATCTGATCCCTGCGCCCGATTGCGGCATGAAATACCTGCCGCGGGAAGTGGCCTTCGGCAAGCTCAAGGCACTGGCCGAGGGGGCACGCATCGTGCGGGCGGAGTTGACCTGACTCAGTCGGCTCAACCATTAAAAATACCCGCGACCGCCAGCATTTTTGATCACTCCAAATATCGATCACCCGTCATGTCGGCCCGTGAAGATGGCCATACTGACCCGTCAGAAAATTATGTGTCACAGATAAGTTGAAAGAATGGCCCATGCCCGCGAGGCAAGGAGCACATGAGACAGAGCAGATTCGGTGAAGAACAGACGCGGATGGTATGCTTGCGCGCATGGTTCGATTCATAATCACCACGTGCCTTATTATTTGCACAGGCTGGCAGTCGCTGGCTTTTGCTGGATTTGCTGCGCTGGTTGCTGATGAAGATCGTAAGCAGCACGAACTGCTTCATTTTGAAGGCGTCGCCCATCATCACGATGCGCATGGCGATCACTTTCATCAGGACGACTCACTAGCCTCGACCATTCACGTCCTGTCTGACGCTGGTCAGTTCGCGCCAGTATTACCCTCACAGCAAGGTTCTCTACCCGGTATGCCCGGATCGGAGCAACCTACAGCAGACTATCTGACCTCCAGGGCATTAATGATGCCCAACGGCCTGGATCGCCCCCCAAAACGATCGACCTGACATTTGGCCGTTCTTGCGCTTGAAACTGCGCAGACTATTTTTCGGTTAAGTCCCTTCCTCAACGTACTGCGCAAGGCAGTGCGTGATTGGACGCAAATTGTCGATCCCCGTCATGAAACCAACGACATGGCTTGGGCCATGGCAGTGCTTATGGACTCTAATGCCTTGGGCTTTGATGGGCATTGCTCTCGCTGCTCCGGCTTACGGGCAGGAGCCCGAAAATGTCCCTGTTAAGTCCTCAGAACAGGCGAGCTCACCTACGCTCAGCCAAGCCCTTGAGGCTGCCTGGCAAAGATCCCTGGAGGCCTCGCTATCACGTGGTCGGCAGGCGCGCGCTTCGGCTGACCAGACAGTGAGTCAAAGCTGGTTCGCTGGCGTTCCTGCCATTCGCCTCGGCCAACGCGAAGGCCTAACTGGCGACCCAGCGGCAGGCCGTGAAACGGAGGTGGCTTTCGTACTTCCTCTATGGCGGCTTGGACAACGTGCTGCGGATGCACTCGCGGCGCAATCTCAGTCAGGTTGGGCATTGGCGTTCG
This sequence comes from Burkholderiales bacterium UBA4615, assembly GCA_002386465.1. Taxonomy (GTDB): domain Bacteria; phylum Pseudomonadota; class Gammaproteobacteria; order Burkholderiales; family Burkholderiaceae_E; genus UBA4615. Next base: position 17,984 of record DGIT01000152.1, read on the forward strand.
CACAAGCCGAGCGTTTGCGCCTGGCGGGTCGGCTGCGCGAAACGGCCGGCGCCTTGCAACTGGCTGACGTTAATATGCATCAAGCCCAAAGACAAGCAGAGGCCTTGGGTCAATTAGCAGTGGATGTCCAACGACGCGTGCGCGCGGGTGACCTTGCGCCTGCCGATTCGCTCGCTGCACGAGCTGAATGGCTCTCAGCGCAGTCGCAAGTGAGCTCGGCCAGGCAAGCTCTGGGCATGCAGCAGGCGAAGTGGCGCATGCTGACCGGTCTTCCGCCTTTCAAATTTCAGGCGTCCCTCGCACCGAAACTTTCCCAAATTCCCGAAGCCCACCCTGAACTCCTCCTTGTCAGCGCCACGGTTGATTTGGCCCAACGTCGAGCGGACTTGGCACGTGTTCAACCCATGGATTCGCCGGAACTGACGCTTGGAATGCGTCAGGAGCGACCAGGGCAAGGGACAGGCCCACAGAGCAGTGTGGTGATGGCGATTCGAATGCCCTTGGGAGGGCAGGTCTATCAACAGCCTCGCATTGCTACAGCGCTGAGTGAGCTGGATGTTGCGAAGACACAGGTGCAGAGAACTCGTGAGCGTTTGGAGGCCGACTTGGAACTGGCGCAGAGCGAGTTGAACCAAAGTCTTAACCAACTGCAAGCTGAGCGTGAGCGTGCAAGCTTGCTGGGTGAGCGTGCCCGGTTGATCGGCAAGTCGTTCCGTGCCGGCGAGACCGCTTTGCCGGAAATGCTCCGCGCGCTGGCCGCCGCTGCCAGCGCCGAGAGTGCGTATGCCCGCGAACAAATCAACCATCAATTGGCGATTGCTCGCCTTGAACAAGCTTTAGGATTTGTTCCATGAGTAATCTGTT
>DGIT01000152.1:18876-39076 GCA_002386465.1 Burkholderiales bacterium UBA4615
AAGTAATCTGTTCATTTCAAAATGCCTTAGAGCAGCCTTAGCCGCAACTGTCTTGACTGTGACCCCGCAACCCGTTTGGGCAGGCCCTGGCGCACACGGCCCGAATGGCGAACACCTGGATGCTCCCCAGACAGTTTTATCCGGAGCCAGGCAGGTTAGCCCCCGCATTGAAGCGAATTCTGATCTCTTCGAATTGGTCGGAATTCTGGCCGGCAGCGAGTTCTCAATCCTCATCGACCGATTCGCCACCAATGAGCCCGTGCTCAAGGCCCAGGTGGAGATCGAGTCTGGAGGCATGAAAGCGCAAGCTAAATTCCAAGGTGATATTGGCAACTACTCCGTTGATGAACCCGCCATGGTCAAGAGACTCTCGACTCCCGGGGAGCATCCTTTGGTGATCACGGTATTCGCAGGCAAGGACAGCGACCTGCTGGATGCTGTGCTCAAGGTTGAAGCACCCCCGGCAGTTCACGAACACGGCGTCCGCTGGGAGTGGTGGGGCCTGGGGGCATTGACCGCTTCAGTGCTGCTAGGCATCGCGGTCATGCGCCTGCGCAGCGAGCGCCAGCGTTCGCTTGCGCAGGGAGGTCAGGCGTGAAATATCAGGGACGTTTCATTCGAACCTTCGCTGCGATCCTGGCAATGGCAACCTCAGAGCTTCCATGGGCTGCCCCAGGTGCTCACGGACCGGATGGCGAGCACCTGGGGCAGGCTAAACCGGCGCTTGCCAGCGGCTTGGCGCGTCTGCCCGATGGCAGCGTAAATGTGCCCAAGCTTGCACAGCGACGCATGGGGCTGCGTACTCAAGTTGCGCCAGATGCGGAAGCCGCCGTGACGATCCAGCTGCCGGGCCGTGTCGTGGCCGACCCCAATGCCAGCGGTCAGGTGCAGGCTATCCATGGCGGCCGAATTGATGCTGGCCCCCGTGGTTTACCAGTGGCGGGGCAGGCAGTGCGTCAGGGCGAGGTACTGGCTTGGTTGCGTCACCATGCCGAACCGTTCGCATTGGCCGCTCAGCAGTCGCAACGTGCCGAGCTGACTGCTGCACGGGAGTTGGCCGAACAACGCTTGCTCCGGCTTGAATCATTGGAGGGCACGGTGCCCCGCAAGGACATCGACGCCGCTCGCATAGAGGTCCAGTCGCTGACCGAGCGCGAGCAGCGCATTTCTGCGAGCTTGGATGCGCGCGAGCCACTGCGCGCCCCGATCTCAGGTGTGATCGCTCGTACTGATCTGAAGTTGGGACAGGTCGTGGAAGCACGCGAAGTGCTGGTGGAGGTCGTCGACCCTGCTCGCTTGATGGTAGAGGCCAGCACGCCTGATGTGTCTCTCGGTAACCGACTGGGTAGCGCCCATCTCGCAGGGATCGAGGGCGTCAGACTGCAAATGGTGGGGGCTGCGCGTGCATTGCGAGACGGTGTGCTACCGCTAAACTTCCGAGCAGTGGCGACGGCTCGCGCAACGCCATTGGCGCTGGGTCAACCGGTGACCGTGGTGGCTGCTCTCAAGGAACGTCGCAAGGGCATCGTGCTGCCTGCTTCTGCTGTCGTGAGAAGCCAGGCCAACGAGACCGTGGTCTGGATCAAAGCGGGTGCCGAGCGTTTTATTCCTCAGCCTGTCCAGATCCAGCCGTTAGACGCTGTGACCGTCCTGGTCACCCGCGGCCTAGCCCCCGAAAACCGGGTGCTGGTGCAGGGTGCAGCGCTGGTAGCGCAGATCCGTTGATCGGGGCTGACACACCATGTTCAACTGGATCGTTCATTACAGCCTGCGCAACCGGCTGCTCGTCCTGGCATTTGCGGCGCTCTTGATGGTGTACGGAGCGCTCACCGCCTCGCGCACGCCGGTCGATGTGTTTCCTGACCTCAACAAACCCGTGGTGACCGTACTTACCGAGGCGGGTGGCATGGCGCCAGAGGAGGTTGAGCAACTAGTTAGTTTCCCGATTGAGACAGCGCTCAACGGCATGCCTGGCGTGACCCGGGTGCGCTCCACATCGAGCATCGGCCTGTCGCTGGTTTATGCCGAGTTCGATTGGGGCACCGACATCTACCGCAATCGACAGTTGGTGGCCGAGCGACTCGCACAACTGCGCAGTCAGCTGCGTGGAAACATCACACCCGTCATGGGACCGGTCTCGTCCATCATGGGCGAGATTATGCTGATAGCGCTGCCGCTACAGGAGGGCGAAGGAGCGGCCACCCCCATGCAAGCCCGCGAATACGCCGACTTCGTCTTGCGACCGCGCCTGCTGGGCATCAGTGGCGTCTCGCAGGTCATCCCCATCGGTGGTGAGGTTCGGCAACTGCGTGTAGAGCCGGACACGGTCCGCATGGCTCAATTGGGCATCTCCCTGAGCCAGGTCGAGCAGGCGCTGCGCGGCTATGCAAGCAATGCCGGTGGTGGCTTCATTGATCTGAACAGCAGGGAGTACCTGATCCGCCACATTGGGCGCACCCAGCGACTGGAGGATTTGGAAGGCATGGCCGTCGCCTGGAAGGACGGCCGACCGGTGCTGCTGCACCAGATCTCGCGGGTACGTTTTGCCGCGGGCCTTAAGCGTGGTGACGCGGGGTACCAAGGGCAGCCTGCCGTCATCCTCAGCGTGCAAAAGCAGCCTGCAGCCGACACGGTCAAACTCACCCGGCAAATCGAGCGCGCCCTGGTGGATCTCAAATCTGGCTTACCCAAGGGCCTGGCCGAACCGAGGGTGCTGTTCCGCCAGGCCGACTTCATCCAGACCTCGATCGGCAATGTGACCGAGGCCTTGCGAGACGGTGCGGTCATGGTGGCCATTGTTCTTTTTGCTTTCCTGCTCTCGGCGCGCACCACACTTATTTCCTTGCTGGCTATTCCTCTGTCGCTGGCTGTCACGGCCTTGGTGTTTCGCTGGCTCGACCAGTCGATCAACGTCATGACGTTGGGAGGTTTGGCCATCGCCATTGGAGAACTGGTTGATGATGCGGTGGTGGATGTCGAAAACATCCTGCGCCGTCTGAAGCAAAACCGTGCTCTGGCCCAGCCGCGTTCCGTATTGGAGGTGGTGCGTCAGGCCAGTGTCGAAGTGCGCTCGGGCATCGTCTACGCAACGGTCATCGTAGTGCTGGTGTTTGTACCGCTGTTCGCGTTGCCAGGCATTGAGGGCAGGCTGTTCGCCCCGCTAGGGATCGCTTACATCGTCTCCATCCTGGCTTCCATGGTGGTATCGATGACTGTCACGCCGGTACTTTGTACCTATCTCTTGCCGACCATGAAGCACCTCGGGCGCGGAGACAGCCCCTTGGTGGCGCGCCTGAAAGTGTGGGACCGAAGATTGCTAGAATGGTCCTTTTCGAGAGCCCGCAGCCTGCTTAGTGTGGCGGTGATGGCGGTTGTAGTGGCCGGCGCCAGTGTGCCCTTTTTTCCGCGCGCGTTCCTGCCGGCCTTTAACGAAGGCTCGCTGGTGCTTTCGCTCATGTTCAATCCTGGCACCTCGCTGGCCGAAGCCAATCGCATGGGTGCGGTCGCCGAGCAATTGATCGGGCAAGTGCCTGGAGTCAGCCAGGTGGGCCGACGCACCGGTCGCGCTGAGCTTGATGAACACGCTGAAGGGGTGCATTCAGCAGAGATCGATGTAGACCTTCTGCGCGACGGTAAGACAGTGAACCGGGAGCAGGTGATGGCCCGGATCCGAGCACAACTTTCAGTGCTGCCGGCGCAGGTGGCAATCGGCCAGCCCATCTCCCATCGGTTGGATCATTTGCTTTCGGGCGTACGTGCGCAGATCGCGGTCAAGATCTACGGTGACGATACGGACACCCTGCGCGGCCTTGCCGAACAAATGCGCGGCAAGCTCACGACCATTCCAGGCTTGGTGGACTTGACCGTGGAAAAGCAGGTGCTTATTCCTCAAATCATAGTTCGACTCGACCCTCAGCGCCTGGCGCAGACTGGTCTGCCCCAGGGAGAGGCCCTGCGCATTCTGCAAGCCCTGACCGATGGCGCACACGGTGCGCAAATCGTTGACGGTGCGCGGCGCTACGAGCTGGTGCTGCGACTACCCGATGACCGGCGCACCCCGCAGGACTTGGAAAGAACGCTGGTGGACACACCAGCCGGACGCCTGCCGGTGTCGAGCTTTGCCACCGTCGAGGAGTCCGACGGGCCGAACCAGATCGGGCGTGAGAACGGGCGCCGGCGCATTGTTGTCTACGCCAACACCGACGGCTCGGACATGGGGCGAATTGTTGGAGACATCCGTCAGGCCATCACGGCCATGCCGCTGCCGACCGGTGGGTTTATCAACCTCGAGGGACAATTCCAGGCACAGGAGCAGGCGACGGCTCAGATCGTGGGCCTGTCGTTCGTGTCGCTGGCGTTGATGTTCCTGGTCTTGTACTCGCGCTATCGCTCGACAGTGCTGGCGGGCATCATCATGGCCAACATCCCGCTGGCATTGATTGGTAGCGTCGTCGCCATGTGGACAGCGGGTGTGGCGCTATCCGTGGCCACCATGGTGGGCTTCATCACTCTCGCTGGCATCGCCACGCGCAATGGAATACTTAAAATCAGCCACTACATCAACCTGTGTCGTTTCGAAGGCGAGACCTTCGGTCAGCCGATGATCATACGGGGGTCACTTGAGCGTCTGACGCCGGTGCTGATGACCGCACTGGTTGCGGCTTTTGCGCTAGTGCCGCTGCTGCTCGCCGGTGATGCGCCTGGCAAGGAGATCTTGCATCCGGTGGCGGTTGTGATTTTTGGAGGGCTGATTAGCTCTACGCTCCTGGACACCTTGCTTACGCCCTTGCTGTTCTGGCGATTCGGTGCGAAGGCCACTGAACGATTGCTAGGTCTGAGCCGTGAGGACGCCGAACCGCAGCCAGCTCAAGAGTCGTTCTGAGCGATCTGATTAACGGGCTAAGTAGCGCCGCTTTCAAGCGTACAACGCAGTAACAGGAGATGGAAATCATGACGATGAAGCACTGGATACTCGTGACCGGCTTGGCAATACTGGCCTTGCTGAGCGTCCACCCAGCCATGGCCCACGGCGGCGCCAAACCAATGCACGGCGGTATTGTGCAGATGGCCAATGACGTGAGTTTTGAATTGGTAGCAGAGACCGACGGCGTCGCGATTTATCTGATGGACCATGGCAAGCCCATGGGTACAAAGGGCATTACAGGAAAGCTCACAGCGCTGCAAGGCAGCAACAAGTCGGAAGCAGAGCTCAAGGATGCAGGTGACAACAAACTGCGTGCCACGGGCGTAAAGCTTGGCAAAGGCGACAAATTCGTCGCAGTGTTGAACAACGTGGCAGGTAAAAGTACGACCGTGCGCTTTACGGTGAAGTGATGCCCGCACGCGTTTTTCAGCTGTCCTTGCCAACCCGTCTTGCGGGGCGAAGAACTGGCCTCGATAGCCGCCGCCTCGTCTGGCGCCAGCACCCCTCTGGCTCAGAAGTTAGGACAGGGAGTGGAGTCATTCATTTTTCGAGCTTCAACTTTGGACTCCAAGTTCTCAAGCATCAGCTTGCCGACCCCCCAGTTGTGCGGCCGCAAAGGTGTGGGTTGCCCACATGAGAAAGCGCCATTAGGTACATTCTCAGTTCGATGTGAAAAGCGAGATTGGGGTCAACCGCGGCCCGAGCGAGGGCCGCAAACGAAGGCGGATTCATCCCAAAACCTCCGAATCAAGCTCAGAAGGAACCGATGCCGTTCGACATCGGTGCTTTCCGCCGCAAGCGGCTGATTTCAAAAGGTTTGGTGGGTGCTGAGGGGTTCGAACCCCCGACCTACGCCTTGTAAGGGCGCCGCTCTACCAGCTGAGCTAAGCACCCGCTTGCTCTGAACAACGGTCGCCAATGTAAACCATCGCGGCTTGGCCGGGCAAATCGCTTGCCCCAACGATCAGGCATCACGGACGCGTGGGCCGCCGGGCATTGCGCCCGACGCCCCACACGCAAACCGATTAGTGCTTCACACCCGCAGGCGGTGTGGCCGCCTTGGCTGGTTCAGCCGGCGTTGCAGCCACTGCCGCCACTTCTTCTTCCGGCAAGGGCTTGGGCATGCGCTCAAGCGCCACTTCGAGCACGCGATCAATCCAGCGTACCGGCACGATCTCCAGACGGTTCTTCACGTTGTCCGGAATGTCGGCCAGGTCTTTCACGTTCTCTTCGGGAATCAGCACGGTCTTGATACCGCCCCGATGCGCCGCCAGCAGCTTTTCCTTCAGACCACCGATGGGAAGCACCTCGCCGCGCAAGGTGATCTCTCCGGTCATGGCCACATCAGCCCGCACCGGAATATCGGTCAGGACCGACACCAGCGCAGTGGTCATGGCAATCCCTGCGGACGGACCGTCCTTGGGCGTGGCGCCTTCGGGTACGTGGATGTGGATGTCCTGGTTCTCGTGAAAGCCTGCCTTCACGCCCAGGCGATGCTGCCTGCGCCGCACGACCGTCATGGCCGCCTTGATCGACTCCTGCATCACATCGCCCAGCTTGCCGGTGAAGGTGGTCTTGCCCTTACCAGGTACAGCCACCGCCTCGATGGTCAGCAACTCGCCGCCCACTTCGGTCCAGGCCAGACCGGTCACCTGACCGACCTGGTTTTCCTTCTCGGCGATTCCAAACGAGAAGCGGCGCACACCCAGGAACTTGTCGAGATTTTTGGGCGTGACGGCGATCTTCTTGTCGTCCTTCTTGAGCAGCAGCGTCTTGACCACCTTGCGGCAGATCTTGGAGAGCTCACGCTCGAGCGAACGCACTCCGGCTTCGCGGGTGAAGTAGCGCACGATGTCGCGAATGGCCGCCTCGGACACGCTCAGCTCGCCCTCTTTCAGGCCGTTGTTCTTCTGCTGTTTGGGCAGAAGATAACGCTGCGCGATGCTGACCTTTTCATCCTCGGTGTAGCCCGACAGACGAATCACTTCCATCCGATCGAGCAGTGCCGGCGGGATGTTGAGCGAATTGGCCGTGGCCACGAACATGACGTCAGACAGGTCGTAGTCGACCTCGACGTAATGGTCCACGAAGGTGTGGTTCTGCTCGGGGTCAAGGACCTCCAGCAGTGCCGACGACGGATCACCGCGGAAGTCCATGCCCAGCTTGTCGACTTCGTCGAGCAGGAAGAGCGGATTGCGCACGCCGACCTTGGTCAGGTTTTGCAGGATCTTGCCCGGCATCGACCCGATGTAGGTGCGGCGGTGCCCGCGAATTTCAGCTTCATCGCGCACGCCACCCAGGGCCATGCGCACGAACTTGCGGTTCGTGGCCTTGGCTACCGACTGCCCAAGCGAGGTCTTGCCCACACCAGGGGGACCAACCAGACACAGGATGGGCGCCTTGACCTTGTCGACGCGCTGTTGCACAGCGAGATACTCGAGGATGCGTTCCTTGACCTTATCCAGACCGAAGTGGTCCTGGTCGAGCACTTCCTGGGCATGCGTGAGGTCGTTGTTGACCTTGCTCTTCTTGCGCCAGGGCAGGCCCACCAGCACATCGATGTAGTTGCGCACGACCGTGGCCTCGGCTGACATCGGCGACATCAGCTTGAGCTTCTTGAACTCGGCATCGGCCTTCTTGCGGGCGTCGGCAGGCATGCGCGCGGACTTGATCTTCTTTTCGATCTCCTCCATGTCGGCGCCGTCTTCGCCTTCACCCAGTTCCTTCTGGATGGCCTTGACCTGCTCGTTCAGGTAGTACTCGCGCTGGCTCTTTTCCATCTGGCGCTTCACACGCCCGCGGATACGCTTTTCAACCTGAAGGATGTCGAGCTCTGTTTCGATCTGGGCCAGCAGCTTTTCAAGCCGCTCACCAATCACCAGGGTCTCAAGGATGTCCTGCTTCTGCTCGATCTTGATCGGCAGGTGCGTGGCGATGGTGTCCGCCAGTCGCCCGGCATCATCAATGCCGTTGAGCGAGGTCAGGATCTCGGGAGGGATCTTCTTGTTGAGCTTCACGTACTGGTCGAACTGGGCCAGGATCGCGCGGCGCAGTGCCTCGATCTCGGGGCCGGGATCGGGGCCATCAGGAATCGTCGACAAGGTGCAGGTAAAGTGCGCGCCGCTGTCGTCAATGTCTGCGATGCGCGCGCGCTGCGTGCCTTCGATCAGGACTTTGACCGTTCCGTCAGGCAGCTTGAGCATCTGAAGGATGTTGGACACACAGCCGATTTCGTAGATGTCGGCGGCAACCGGATCATCTTTCGAGGCGTTTTTCTGGGCCACGAGCATGATGCTCTTGCCGACTTCCATCGCTGCTTCGAGCGCTTTGATGGACTTGGGTCGCCCTACGAACAAGGGGATGACCATGTGAGGAAACACGACTACATCGCGCAGCGGCAGCAGCGGCAAGGTAGACGTGGTATCTGAGGCAGGCACGAGCGAGGCGTCGGACATGGAGGTTCCTTACGGAAAGTCTGAAAGGGCATCTTTGGCCATTTCATGACATTTCAAGCATACGCCCATTCCAGCATCGGCCCCTCGCAGGCCATGCGTTGAAAAGGGGCGAAAAACCGGGATGCAACGAATCGAAACAGCACGACATCAGACGCGGGCAGCCCGCTGCGAACCGGCGCAATACGGCTATCGGGACAAGCCGATGAGGTGAATGATCTGAGCGGGTGGAGTGAGCACCACCCGGCAAGCGCGGCTCAGCAAGGGCTCAGTTCGAGCCGGCCACCTTGGGCGTATCGGCGTAAATGACCAGCGGCTTGCCGTCGCCATCGATGGCGTTTTCATCGACGACCACTTTCTGGACATTCTTCAGACTGGGCAGCTCGTACATGATGTCGAGCAGCACATGCTCCAGGATGGAGCGCAGCCCCCGCGCACCGGTCTTGCGACGCAGCGCCTTGCGTGCGATGGCCAGGAGCGCAGCCGGACGCACCTCAAGCTCGGCCCCTTCCATGAGGAAGAGCCGCTGATACTGCTTGATCAGGGCATTCTTGGGTTCGATGAGGATCTCGACCATCGCCCCTTCGTTGAGCTCGTCAAGCGTGGCCACCACCGGGAGACGCCCGACCAGCTCGGGAATCAGACCGAACTTGACCAGGTCTTCGGGCTCGACCTCGCGCAGCACTGCGCCCACGGCACGCTCGGACTCGCTGCGCACCTCGGCACCGAAACCAATACCGCTCTTTTCCGAGCGGTTACGAATGACTTTCTCCAACCCGTCGAACGCACCCCCGCAGATGAAGAGGATGTTGGTGGTGTCGATCTGCACGAAGTCCTGGTTGGGATGCTTGCGCCCGCCCTGGGGCGGCACCGATGCCACCGTGCCTTCCACGAGCTTGAGCAGGGCCTGCTGCACACCCTCGCCCGACACATCACGGGTAATGCTGGGGTTATCAGACTTGCGGGAAATCTTGTCGATCTCGTCGATGTAGACGATGCCGTTCTGGGCTTTCTCGACTTCGTAATTGCAGTTCTGCAGCAGCTTCTGAATGATGTTCTCGACGTCTTCACCCACATAACCGGCTTCGGTCAGTGTGGTGGCATCGGCAATCACGAAGGGCACGTTGAGCAGGCGGGCAAGCGTCTGTGCCAGCAGCGTCTTGCCGCTGCCGGTGGGCCCGACCAGCAGAATATTGCTCTTGGAGAGCTCGACCTCGTCTTTCTTGCCCTTGTGGCGCAGCCGCTTGTAGTGGTTGTAGACAGCGACCGCCAGAATTTTCTTGGCCGTGTCCTGACCGATCACGTATTGATCGAGGATGGCTGAAATTTCGTACGGGGTGGGCAGCCCTGACTTGGCTGCGGAGGGCGCATCGGCCTGGGCTTCATCGCGAATAATGTCGTTACACAGCTCGATGCATTCATCGCAAATGAATACCGAAGGACCTGCGATCAGCTTGCGAACCTCGTGCTGGCTCTTGCCGCAGAAGGAGCAGTACAGCAGCTTTTCGCTGGATCCCTTTTTTTCCGACATGCTCACTCCGCCTCAGGATCGACCCGCGTGCGCAGCACGCCGGGACGTTAATGCGATCAGGATGCGGAGGCTTCGCCGCGGCTGACCAGAGTCCGATCGATCAGTCCGTAGCTTACCGCATCTTCTGCAGACAGAAAGTTGTCGCGATCGGTGTCGCGCTCGATGCGCTCAACCGGCTGCCCGGTGGCCTCCGAGAGCAGCGTGTTGAGTCGCTCGCGCAGGTACAGGATTTCCTTGGCCTGGATCTCGATGTCGGACGCCTGACCCTGCGCACCGCCCGAAGGCTGGTGAATCATGATGCGCGAGTTGGGCAGCGCGAACCGCTTGCCCTTAGCGCCAGCGGCGAGCAGGAATGCGCCCATGCTGGCCGCGATGCCCATGCACAGCGTGGACACGTCGGGTTTGATGAACCGCATGGTGTCGAAGATGGCCAAGCCTGCCGACACCGAGCCACCCGGCGAGTTGATGTACAGACTGATGTCCTTGTCGGGATTCTCGGACTCCAGGAAAAGCATCTGGGCAACGATCAGATTGGCCGACTGGTCCATGACCGGGCCGACCAGAAAGATGACGCGTTCACGCAACAGGCGCGAATAAATGTCGTAGGCGCGCTCGCCACGGCCGCTTTGCTCAATGACGATCGGGACCATGCCAAGCCCGCGTGTTTCCTGAGCGAGGTGCGCATTGACCAGATCTTCGACCATGCTGTTGAAAGTCATCATGTGCCTCGTGGGGTTCAGAGCATGCGGCAGGCCGTGCCGCATCCGGGCTTGTGTCTGATCGGGATCGATCAGGCGTTGGCAGCCATCAGTTCATCGAAACCGATCGATTTGTCGGTCACGGCCGCTTTGCCCAGCGCCCAATCGACGACATTTTGCTCGACGACCAGCGCCTCGACCTCGGCCAGGCGTTCACGATCGCTGAAGTACCAGCGGATCACTTCGCCCGGATTTTCGTAGGACTGCGCGAATTCCTCGATGCGCTGGCGCAGCTGCTCTGGCTTGGCCTGCAGGCTTTGCGTCTTGACGATCTCGCCGATAATCAGGCCGATACGGACCCGCTTCTGCGCGGTTTCAGTAAAGGCATCCGGCGGAATCGGCATGTTCTTGACGTCCATGCCGCGCTGCTTGAAATCCTCCAGGGCACGGTCAGCCAGAGCTTGCGACTCGGACTGCACCAGCGCCTTGGGTACTTCGATGGCGGCCAGATTGGGCAGCGCTTCCATGACCGCAGCCTTGTTGCGGTTGCGCAGACGCTGGGCCACTTCGCGCTCGAGGTTGGCGCGCACATCGGCACGCAGCTTGGACAGGTCGCCATCGGCAACACCCAGCTCGCGCGCGAAATCGTCGTTGAGCTCAGGCAGGCGCGGCGCCTCGACCTTGCGCACCGTCACCTCAAATTCAGCAGACTTGCCGGCCAGCTCGGCGGCGTTATAGTCAGCCGGGAAAGCCACGGGGAACTGCTTGACCTCGCCCGGCGCTGCGCCGCGCACACCGGTTTCGAAGTCGGGCAGCATGCGGCCCTCGCCCAGCACAAACGGGAATTCGGTGGCGGTGCCACCCTGGAAGGCCACGCCATCGAGCTTGCCGGCGAAATCGATGGTGACGCGATCACCATCGGCAGCAGCCCGCTCCACCGCATCCCACTGGGTGCGTTGCTTGCGCAGAATATCGAGTGTCTTGTCGACTTCGGTCTCGCCCACCGCGCATTGCGTGCGCTCGAGCGCCAGCGTGGACGGGTCGCCCAGCTGCACCTCCGGATACACCTCGAAAATCGCGCTAAAGCCGGCAACCGCCGCTTCGCTGACTTCGCGAGGCTCGATGCGAGGCTGCCCCGCCACCCGCAGATTGTGCTCGGTCAATGCATCACCGAAGGCCTTGTTGACCGCGTCGCCCATGACCTCGGCCTGAATCTGACCGCCATACGACTGCTCGATCATCTTCATCGGCACCTTGCCAGGCCTGAAACCCGGCATACGGACCGTGCGGGACATTTCGCGCAGCCGGCGTTCGACCTGCTGGCCGACCTCGGCCATCGAGACCGTCAGACTCAGGCGACGTTCGAGAGCGCCGGTCGATTCAAGTTGAGTGGCCATGTACTGAGTTCTCTCTTCCGATCCGATACAGGGAGCCGGCATTGCTGCCGGACTGGTTCAGGGTTTCCGGGGTTCGGGGTCTGTGCTCCTGCACGACGCCCGACGCTTGAAGCGGGGTTGGCGCAGGCAGACGCGACAGGTAGCGTGACGCCTGTCCTGGTGCGGCCGAAAGGACTCGAACCTTCACGCCTTTCGGCGCCAGGACCTAAACCTGGTGCGTCTACCGATTCCGCCACGGCCGCACGGAAGCCATAACGCTCCCGGAACACGCGATTGTAAACGATGGCAGGACCTGATCCGGCCGACGGGGTTTTGATGAGTGGGCGACCCCTACAATCTAGCGATGGCTTCTCCCGTGCACGGCGTCGATCACTACGAAAACTTTCCGGTGGCCTCCTGGCTGATGCCGGCTCGGCTGCGCCCGGCCGTGATCGCGATTTACCGGTTTGCGCGCCACGCGGATGATCTGGCTGACGAGGGTGATGCGCTCCCTGCCACGCGGGTTGCCGCGCTGCAGGCACTCCTTGATGCGATTGACCGCGCGCAGGCTGGCCAGGATGCGGTCGAGCCGCATGTGCAGGCGCTGGTGGCGCACGTCCATGCACACAGCCTGCCTTGGACGCCGTTTCGCGCCCTGCTGTCGGCATTCATGCAGGATGTGCACCCTCATCGCTTTGCAGACACTGGGGCGCTGCTGGATTACTGCAGCCGGTCGGCCGATCCGGTGGGGCATCTCGTTCTGGGTCTGGCGGGGCGACTCGATCATCAGACGCAGGGGCTGTCGAATGCGGTATGCACCGCTTTGCAGCGGATCAACTTTCTGCAGGACATGGACAGTGACTGGGCGCGCGGGCGGCTCTATCTGCCGCAAGACGCCATGGCTCGCCTTGGCGTGCACGAGGCAGACATCGCTCAGGCCGCACACGTCAGGCAGGCGCATGCACCGCTGCGCCAGTGCATTGCGGAGCAGGCCATGCTGGCCCGAAGGCAACTGATGGAGGGGGCGCCTCTGGCCGCAATGGTGGGCGGGCGCATCGGCTGGGAATTGAGGGCGATCGTGGCAGGCGGCCGACGCATCCTCGACAAGCTCGAAGCGGGCGGCCATGATCCGTTCGCGCACCGGCCTGCCCTCAAGCGGTCTGATGCGCCGGCGGTCACGCGCATGATGCTGAAACTCTGGCTGCGACCGATGGCACTGTCGACATGACCCGGCATCACGCACCCCGACGCTCCGGACAGCGTCCGGTGACACCGGCCCTTATCCAGCTTCTCTGAGCCTTTTGCGGACCATCGATGCGATGACCCCCGACGAGTACTGTCAGGACAAGGCCGCGCGCAGCGGCTCAAGCTTTTACTACAGCTTTCTGTTTTTGCCGCTGGAGAGACGTCGAGCGATCACGGCCCTCTATGCGTTTTGCCGCGAAGTGGACGATGTGGTCGATGAGACGCGCGACACGGGTGTGGCACGCACCAAGCTAGACTGGTGGGCCGATGAAGTGGCACGCATGGTCAAAGGCTCACCCGGGCACCCGGTCACGCAAGCACTGCAACCGCATCTGCAGTCTTACGACATCACGCACGCGCGCCTGCAGGAAGTCATTGCCGGTATGCGCATGGACCTGGACCAGAACCGCTACTTCGACTTCGAAGGCCTGTCCCTCTATTGCCGCCGTGCGGCGGGGGTGGTGGGCGAGATGGCCAGCAGCATCTTCGGGCGCACCGACCCGCAGACCCTGCGCTATGCCGATCGGCTGGGTCTGGCCTTTCAGCTCACCAACATCATTCGCGACGTGGGCGAGGATGCCCGCAACGGGCGCATCTACCTGCCTCTTGAGGATCTGACGCGTCATGGTCTGACAGCGGCCGATCTGCTGGCGCAGCGCCATACGCCTGCGTTCGTCGAACTGATGCGTTTTCAGACCGATCGCGCCCGCGCGGTCTATCGCGAGGCCTATCGCCTGCTGCCCGAGGTCGACCGCCGCGCTCAACGGCCGGGGCTGATCATGTCCGCGATCTACTCGACCTTGCTCGACGAGATCGAGCGCGACGGATTTCTGGTGCTGGACCGGCGGACCTCGCTCACGCCGATCCGTAAATTGCTGCTGGCCTGGCGGACCTGGGTGAGCGGACGCCCGCCCGGCTTCAACGCTGCGCGGCAGGCTGAGGTCTGAGGGTGCCTGATGGCGCCTGAAGGCCCAGCGCAGGCGATCGATTGCGCCGTGGTCGGCGCAGGCTGGGCTGGACTCGCCGCAGCGATCGATCTGGTGCATGCCGGCCGTCGGGTCATGCTTCTGGATGCCGCTCCGCAGGCAGGAGGACGGGCACGCTCGCTGAGCCTGCAGACCGGTGCTGCGCCGCTTGCTCTGGATAACGGGCAGCACCTGCTGATCGGTGGCTACCGTGAGACGCTGGCACTGCTGAGCCGTATTGATCTCGATCCGGACACGGTGTTGCACCGCTTTCCGCTGCAACTGCGCTCAGTGCAGGGCTTGAGCGTGGATGCAGGGCGCTGGCCGGGTCGTGCCGGCCTGGCCTGGGGCTTACTGCGAGCCCGGGGACTCAGTGTCGGACAGCGCCTTGCTGCGGGCCGCCTGCTGGCCACCCTGCCCCCGGATACCGATCGCCATTGGCCGCAGGGAATGACCGTGGCGCAGTGGCTCACCGACCGGGGCCAGCCCGAGGCGCTGATCAGGCGTCTGTGGAGCCCGGTGTGTGTCGGCGCACTCAACACCGCGCTGCACGAGGCCTGCGCACGCACCTTTGCCCGTGTGCTGCGTGACACCTTTCGCGCCGCGCCCGATGCCTTTGACATGCTGCTCGCACGCCGCGGCCTGAGCACCGTTTTGCCAGAGCCTGCGCTCGCATGGCTGCACAGCCGCGGGGCTGAGGTGCACCTGCGCTGCCCGGTCCGTGCACTAGCGCGCAACCCTGAGCACGGCTGGACCATTCGGACCGACAAGGGGCTCGTTGCGACAGACCAGGTCGTGCTGGCGCTGCCGCCTCGGGCCGCGCTACGCATGCTGGAACCGCTGGTGCCGGGCGGTACTTTGCCTGCGCACAGCGACTTCGAAGAAGAACCGATTGCAACGGTCTGGTTGGCCTGGCGTGACACGCTCGGCTTGCCTGATACCGTTTTATTGCACGACGACATGCTTGCCGCGGCGCCTGGTCAGTGGCTGTTCAGTCGACCGGACGCAAGCGGATCCCACTGGCACACCGTGGCCGGTGTGGTGGTCAGCGCTGCAGGGCACACGCTGCCCGACCCGCAGACCCTCGCGCAGCAGGTCAAGAATCAGGTGAGCGCGCAACTGGCCGTCCCGCCCGCGCCGTTTGCCCGCGCCATCATCGAACGGCAGGCCACACAGCGCTGCACCCCGCAACGTCCGCGCATCGACCGCGCACAGCTGCGCAGGCTTTGCCCCGGCCTTGAACTGGCGGGCGACTGGATGTGGCCGGACTATCCGTCGACACTCGAGTCTGCGGTGCGCAGCGGCGTTGCGGCGGCACAGGAACTGATCGCTCGGGCCTCGCCTTACGCCGCGATCTGAAGGTGATCCTCGCGCCCCTGGTCCGGCTGTCAGGGCGTTACCAGGCGGCGGCCAGCGCAGCATCGATCCGTTCAACCGCCACGACCTCCAGACCTTCGATCGGTTTTTTCGGCACGTTTGCGCGCGGTGCAATCACCTTGGAAAAGCCGAGCTTGGCGGCTTCACGTAGTCGTTCCAGGCCACGCGGCGACGGGCGAATCTCGCCCGCCAGCCCCACCTCGCCAAACACGGCCAGACCTTGTGGCAGCGGACGATTTTTGAGCGATGAAACTATCGCCAGCAGCACCGCCAAATCAGCCGCCGGCTCGCCAATTTTGACGCCACCCACCGCATTGACGAAGACATCCTGATCGAAGCAGGCGATACCGGCATGCCGGTGCAGCACTGCCAGCAACATTGCCAGTCTGGCAGGCTCCAATCCGACCGACAGTCGTCTGGGATTGGGTACATGGGCTGTATCGACGAGCGCCTGAACCTCGACCAGCAGCGGGCGCGTGCCTTCCTGCGTAGCCAGCACACACGAGCCCGACACCTGCCGATCGTGTTGCGAGAGGAACAGCGCCGAGGGGTTGGAGACTCCGCGCAAGCCGCGATCGGTCATCGCGAAAACACCCAGCTCGTTGACCGCACCGAAGCGGTTCTTGAAGGCGCGCACCAGTCGGAACGATGAATGCGTGTCGCCTTCGAAGTACAGCACGGTGTCGACCATGTGCTCGAGCACGCGCGGCCCGGCCAGCGTGCCCTCCTTCGTCACATGACCGATCATCACGATCGTGACGCCAGTCTGCTTGGCCAGCCGCGTCAGTTGCGCAGCGCAGTCGCGCACCTGCGCCACCGAACCCGGTGCCGAGCTCAACTGCTCGGTGTAAAGCGTCTGGATCGAATCGACCACCACGACCTTGGGCGATGCCGACTCGATCCCCGCCACGATGCGCTCCAGCCCGATTTCCGGCAGCAGCGGCACTTTGCTGCCGTCCAGGCCCAGGCGCCGTGCACGCAGCGCCACCTGGGCAGCCGACTCTTCGCCACTCACGTACAGCACGGGCAGGGACTGGGACAGATGCGCCAAGGCTTGTAACAGCAGGGTCGACTTGCCGATGCCGGGATCACCACCGATGAGCACCACGGAACCCGGCACGAGCCCCCCGCCCAGCACCCGGTCGAATTCCTCGGCACCGGTGGGAAAGCGCGGCACTTCGGCGGCCACGACTGCGTCGAGCCACTGCACGCCCTGAGTCGCGGCCAGCGGCGCAAAGCGATGTGCAGCCGGGCTGCCGCGGGCCGCCTCGATCGCCTGCTCCTGCAGCGTATTCCAGGCGGAGCAGTGAGGGCATTGCCCCGACCACTTGGGCGACGTACCGCCGCATTCACTGCAGACATAATGCGTCTTGGCGCGCACCATCCGCGTCAGCCCCGCACGATATGAACCGGGACGCGCGTGGCCAGCCCGCACATCAGCTCATAGCCGATCGTGCCGGCATGCGCTGCCACCAGATCGATCGGGACCCGATCACCCCACAACTCCACGGATGCGCCCACCTGTGCCTGAGGGATCGGCCCGAGGTCAACCGTGATCATGTCCATCGAGACGCGCCCGATCGTACGGGTGCGCACGCCATCAACCTCGATCGGCGTGCCGGTCGGGGCACGACGCGGGTAGCCATCGGCATACCCACAGGCCACGATCCCCAGGCGCATCGGCCGGTCCGCCACGAAGGTCGACCCATAGCCCACGCCCTCACCTGTTTGCACCTGGCGCACCGCGATCAGTTCGCTGCGCAGACTCATCGTCGCGCGAAGCCCAAGATCAGCTGCCGACTGGTGCTCCATCGGCGTAGCACCATAGAGCATGATCCCGGGCCGTACCCAGTCACGGTGGGTCTGCGGCGCGCACAGCACAGCGCCGGAGTTGGCCAGTGACTGCCAACCCGGCAGTCCGGCTGCCGCCTGATCAAAGCGCGCGCAGGGCGTATCGGTGCCGCCCTCGCGTTCAGCGTCAGCGAAGTGGGTCATCATGCTCAGACGGCTGACGGTACTCAGCGCCTTGAGCGTCGCATGCACCCCGGCAAGCTCACTGGGCGCAAACCCCAGCCTGTTCATTCCGGTATCGACCTTGATCCACAGATCGAGGGGCGGGCCGCGATACGCCGTGATCCACTGCAAATGATGATCGGAGTGAACAACCAGGGCCGCCCCGAGGTGCGCAGCGCTTCTGACGTCCTCGGCATCGAATGCACCCTCCAGCATGAGCATTGGCCCGCTCCAGCCCAGCGCCCGCAGGCGGGCAGCATGATCGAATTCGATCAGCGCCAGCCCGTCTGCTCCCGAAAATCCCTCGCAGGCCGACGCCAGACCATGGCCATAGGCATTGGCCTTCACGACCGCCCACACGCGCGAAGTCGGCGCCCGGGCGCGTACGTGTTGAAGGTTGGCGGCCATGGCTGCCAGGGAAATATGGGCTGCGATCGGTCGTGACATCCGGCCACTATAGCGCCATGAGGTTCATGCTATAACGCAGCGCTCAGGCAGCCGGTACCCGAATGAGACGCGGTTTCTACACCATCATGGCGGCGCAGTTCTTCTCGTCGCTCGCGGACAACGCGCTGCTGATCGCCGCCATTGCGCTGCTGATCGAGATGCACGCGCCCGAGTGGATGAAGCCGCTGCTCAAGCTCTTCTTCACCATCTCATACGTATTGCTTGCGCCATTCGTAGGGCCATTTGCTGACTCGATGCCCAAGGGTCGCGTCATGCTGATCACCAATGCGATCAAGGTGATCGGCTGCGGGTTGATGTTCTTCACAGTGCATCCGCTGCTGGCCTATGCGATCGTCGGCCTGGGTGCAGCCGCTTATTCGCCCGCCAAGTACGGCATCCTGACCGAGCTGCTTCCCCCCAGCAAGCTGGTGGCGGCCAATGGCTGGATCGAAGGCACCACCGTGGGCTCGATCATCCTGGGTACCGTGCTGGGCGGCGTGCTGATCAGCCCGAAAGTCGCTGGCGCCCTGCTGTCCCTGGATTTCCCCGCCCTTGAAACCGGCATCGATACCCCGGCGGAATCGGCCATCCTGGTCATTGCCTGTCTCTATGGGGTGGCGGCGCTGTTCAATCTGCGCATCCCCGATACCGGGGCACGTTACGAACGCCAGTCACGCAATCCGGTCACGCTGCTCAAGGATTTCGCTCACTGCCTGTCCACGCTGTGGCAGGACAAGCTCGGCCAGATCTCGCTTGCAGTCACCACGCTGTTCTGGGGCGCGGGCGCCACGCTGCAATTCATCGTGCTGAAGTGGGCCGAGGTGCAGCTCGGCCTGCCGCTGTCACGGGCTGCCGTGCTGCAGGGCGTGGTGGCGGTGGGCATCGCACTGGGCGCCGTACTGGCGGCCCGCGTGATTCCGCTCAAAGGCTCGCTGCGGGTATTGCCTTGCGGTGTGGCCATGGGGGTCATCGTGCCGATGATGACCCTGGTCCATGACACCTCAGTCGCCTATTCGCTGCTGGTGATCATCGGTGCGCTGGCCGGGTTTTTCGTGGTGCCGATGAATGCCCTGCTGCAGCATCGCGGACACGTCCTGATGAGTGCGGGCCATTCGATTGCAGTCCAGAACTTCAACGAAAACCTGATGGTGCTGATCATGCTCGCGCTGTACGCAGTGCTGATTCGCGCCGACTGGCACATCAACACGATCATCATCACCTTCGGGGCGATGGTGGCTGTCACGATGCTGGCGGTGATTGCACTGCACCGTGCCAATCAGCGTCGCTTCGATTCGGTCGGCCTCATTCAGGTCGAGGGCGACTCACCGCACGGCCACTGAGTCCGGATTCAATCCGGGCCGGCGGCGGCATCGAAGGTGCGACGCGCCAGACGCAAGTCTGACCAGCTGCGTGCTTTCTCTGGCAGGTTGCGCAAGAGATATGCCGGGTGATAAGTCACCACCAGCGGGATGGGACCGGCTGCAGACGCGTAGCTGTGTACCACCCCGCGCAGGCTGACCAGGCTCGCATCGGTACCCAACAGGCTGTGCGCAGCAAATCGTCCGAGCACAAGAATGAGCCTGGGCTGCACCAGGTCAACCTGGCGCTTCAGATACGGCTCGCAGCGCGACACCTCTTCGGGCGAAGGATCGCGGTTCGCGGGTGGCCTGCACTTGAGCACGTTGGTGATGAACACATCCATGCGCCGATTCACGCCGATCGCTGCCAGCATCTGGTCAAGCAACTGGCCGGCAGGCCCCACGAAGGGCTCGCCGCTCGCATCTTCCTGCTGACCGGGGGCCTCGCCCACGAGCATCCAGGGCGCAGGCTGTGCCCCGACACCAAAGACGGTCTTCTGGCGACTGTTCGACAGCGAACAGGCCGTGCATCCCGACACGGTCCGCTGCAGCTCGGCCCAGGTCAGCGGCTGAACCGGCTGAGGGGGCACTGGTACTTGCTCCGATGCCTCGCGCGATCGCCATAATGGGCCGATTTCCAGCGCCTCCCAGGCGCGCTTGCGGTGTGCGTCCATGCTGATCAGCCCACCTGGACCGGTACGGCACTGTGCGCATCGAAGCGTCGGCGCATCACGATCGCGTCCTCGCGCACGCCGTTTTGGGGCGGGTAATAGCCCTTGCGCAAGCCAATCCGCTGAAAACCCATGCGCTCATA
>DGIT01000152.1:39220-43430 GCA_002386465.1 Burkholderiales bacterium UBA4615
ATGCACTTCATCGGGCAGCCACATGAGGATCGCGTACCCCAGCATCGGCCCCAATGGCTGCGGAGCATGAAACACCCAGCCGTCGTAGCCTGCATCCAGGCTGTCGGAGAAATTGCCTTGGGTCCAGGGCGCCGCGAAAATCCTTGATTCGATTTGCGCCACAACCGGAAGGTCGCCTGTGCGCATCGGCCGAACCTGCCAGGCCATCTCCGGCTGCGCGTCAGCCTGCGGGGAGGCGCTCATCGTGTGGCGCCCCGCGATGGCGCTGCTGATGTACTCGCCGATGTGGCTGGTGATGTGGACGCCGATGTAGTTGACCGGGCGGCCCGCAGAGCCGCCTGCTCGGTCACATCGAGCGCCACCTTATCGCGAAGATAGAACGGTGCAGCGTCGGCTGCATCCAGGCCGCGTCCGAGCATGAGTCCACGGGCAGCAAGCCGCGCCACCGCGCGTGCGTCCGGTTGCACCGCCTGCAGCGGGCGACGTCCTGCCTTGACCAGCGGAACGCTCCAGACCCGCAAGGCCTCGCTCACGTCGAATCCGTCTCCGGCCAGCCACAGCCCGTCCGCCCCGCCCCGCGACGGGGCATCGCTGCCTGAAGACTGCATACCGGTCGTCGTCTCACCGCTTGAGCCAAGCGACGCAAAGCGCACCAGCGCCTCGGATTGCGGCCCGAGCGTCAAGCCACCGATCGGATGCGGCCAGCCCTGTGCATCAAGGACGGCTTCGGCCTGGAATAGCGCACAACAAAATTCATGCATGCGCAGATCCAAAGCCACCGCAATCAGATCGTCAGGCTGTGCCTGTTGCGGGTCGCGTGCAAGGGCCGCCTGCAGGGCCAGCGCCGAAGGCGTATCGACGGCTACCACCGGGCAATCCCAGCCAAGAGCCAAGCCTTGTGCTACGCCGCAGGCGACCCGCAGGCCAGTAAATGAACCCGGACCGCTGCCATAACCCACTGCGGCAATTGCCCGCCCGTCGCAACCGAGTTCTGCCATCACCGCATCGATCATGCCCATCAGCACGCGCGAATGACCCTGGGTCATCGGAGCAACACGAAAGGCTTCGCTCGACCCACAGCGCAGCGCCACCGAACATTGTCCTGCCGAGGTATCGAGCGCCAGCACAGGCGGCGCAGCATCGAAGCGGGCCGATGTCGAAACCTCAGGCGAAACTGAAAGGGTCATGGCCCCGATTCTAAGTCAGGGTGTCACGCCCTCTGCAGGAAAACGGTGCCCCTCGCGGATCGCCCGGCGCAAGGCGCGCCGCTCGTCGACCGTCAGACGCTCCGTTCGCATATCGTGGCGCATGTCATGACGCATGTCGCCGTGGCTGTCGCTGCGTGTGTCAATGGGTGTATCGGTGCGCATGTCCTGTCGCATCGCACCGCGCGGGCCGCCCTGCGACTCGGGGCGCCAGCGCTCGCGTTCCTGCATCAGATGCTGACGCAGCTCCATGCGCCGCTGCTGGCGCTCCGGGTCATCCATGCCGGGCGGATGGGCCCAAGCGGCTGAGCCCAGAGTAAGCATGAGCCCGCCAAGCCCCACCCGCATGAGCGACCGCACCCATGACCCGCCGCGACCTGCCGGTACCGATCGACCTCCAACGCTCACACCCGCCCTCCTGACGAACTGTCATTCTATCGGCGCAAGGCGAGCGGTCCGATCGGGCGGGCTGCCGCGCCAGGTAAGGCAGGTAACAGTCCGTAACAACCGCCACTGCGCCTCCATCGGTCAGCGTCCGAGCCTGATCGCTGGCGTCGCGCGGCAGTATCATCAGCCGATGAGCTCCCCGGCCAAGCGACTGATCGTCGTGGATGACGATCCCAAACTGCGTGACCTGCTCTCGCGCTATCTGAGCACCAATGGATTTGAAGTGGCTCTCGCCGCTGATGGGGCCGCCTTGAACCGTCTGCTGCAGCGGGCCACACCCGATCTGCTGGTGCTGGACCTCATGTTGCCCGGCGAAGACGGGTTGTCGATTGTGCGTCGCTTGCGAGCCGCCAATGACCGCACCCCGATCATCATGCTGACCGCCAAGGGCGACGAAGTCGACCGCATCGTCGGACTCGAGATGGGCGCTGACGACTACCTGCCCAAGCCCTTCAATCCGCGCGAACTGTTGGCCCGCATTCATGCCGTCCTGCGCCGACAGCCTGCAGCCGAAGCGCCCGGCGCGCCTGCAACCGATATCGGCCCGGTGAGCTTCGGGGCATTCGTCTTCGACCCGGCGCAACGCACGCTCACCCGCGATGGCGAGCCGCTCACGCTCACGAGCGGAGAGTTTTCGGTGATGAAGGTGTTCGCCCGCCACCCGCGACAGCCCTTGTCGCGCGACAAACTGATGGTGCTGGCACGGGGCCGCGAATACGGCGCCTTCGATCGCAGTCTGGATGTGCAGATCTCGCGCTTGCGCAAGCTGATCGAGCCCGACCCTGCCACTCCCCGCTATATCCAGACGGTCTGGGGAGTGGGCTACGTGTTCGTACCGGACTGAGGATCACCGTGCGCTTGTCGCTGTTCTGGCGCACATTTGCCCTGATCGCCCTGCTCATCATCGTGAGCCTGGCGGCGTGGCTGCAGCTGTTTCGCGCCGCCAATGTGGAGCCCGCCGCCGAACGCTTTGCCTGGGAGGCCGCCTCGCTGGTCAACCTGACCCGCGCCGGGCTGCTGAGCACCACCGGGCCTGGGCGAAGCCTGCTGCTCGCCGATCTGGCGCGCGAAGAAGGCATTCGCGTATTGCCCGCCGAGCCGGGCGATCGTATTGAGCACTGGCCGGATACCCGATTCGCAGCGCTGGCCGAACAGCGGCTGCGGGAACGCCTGGGCCCGGCCATGCGCCTGGCCGGTCAGGTCAACGGCACCCCTGGTCTGTGGATCGGCTTTGAGATCGATGCCGACCCCTATTGGCTTCTGCTTGACCCGCAGCGACTGCAGCGTCCCGGTGGGCGCAGCTGGCTCGGTTGGCTGGCGATTGCGCTCGCATTGTCTGTTCTGGGCGCGCTGGCGATCAGCCGTGTCATTCACCGCCCGCTGTCCAGCCTGGCTGGCGCCATCGATCGGGTCTCGCGCGGTGAAGCGCCCGAGCCCTTGCCCGAAGCCGGACCGACCGAACTGGCCGAGGTCAACCGACGCTTCAACCGCATGGCCCACGACCTGCATGCGCTGGAGCAGGACCGGGCCGAAGCATTGGCCGGCATCTCGCATGACATCCGCACGCCGCTTACGCGGCTGCGCATGGAAATCGAACTGGCCCCGATCGACGCCGCCGCGCGCGCCTCGATGGCCGATGAAATCGAACGCATCGATGCGATCGTGCGGCAGTTTGTGGACTTTGCGCAGCCGGTCGAACTGGAATCGATGTCAGACATTGACCTGACCGAGGCGATCGATTCGGTCCTGGCCGGCTTCACGCATGGCCCGGATGCGGCGCAGCTGAGCCTGCAGCGCAGTATCCGGCCTGGCACGCACTGGTACGGATCGCAGACCGCGCTGGCGCGCATCCTGAGCAATCTGCTCGAAAACGCCCGCCGCTACGGCGCCGATGCCAGCGGGCAGGTACGGGTCGATCTGAGCGCGCAGCGCCTGGGCCGTGGCATTGAACTGTGCGTGCGCGATCATGGGCCAGGCGTGCCTGCCGAGCAGCTCGAACGCCTGCTGAGGCCCTTTGCGCGGGCCGATGTCGAACGCAACCGCTTCGGCGGGTCGGGGCTGGGCCTGGCGATCGTCGGGCGTCTGGCACGGCGTCATGGCGGATCGCTCCAGCTCGAACTCCCACCCGGGGGCGGTCTGCTCGCCCGGGTGCAGCTTCAGGATTCGGTCATGCCTCAGGCTTCATAGCTTTTGTCAATCGAACAGATATTGATGTTCAATTGGATGAATCGCCTGCACCCCGATACACTTCGTCCGTCCGTTGTTCAGGACAAACCGTAACCGTCGACTGACGACGCACGAAGCAACCGGAGAATACGATGCCCGCCCTTAAAGGCACCAAAACGCACGACAACCTGAAAGCCGCTTTCGCCGGCGAAAGCCAGGCCAACCGCCGTTACCTGTACTTCGCAAACAAGGCCGACGTGGAAGGCCAGACCGAAGTGGCAGCCCTGTTCCGCTCGACCGCTGAAGGCGAGACCGGCCATGCACATGGCCACCTCGACTACCTCGCCGAAGTGGGCGACCCGGCCACCGACCTGCCGATCGGCTCGTCGTCG
>DGIT01000152.1:43497-68838 GCA_002386465.1 Burkholderiales bacterium UBA4615
ATGTACCCGGGCATGGCCAAGACCGCACGCGATGAAGGCTTTGACGAAATCGCCGACTGGTTCGAGACCCTGGCGAA
Organism: Burkholderiales bacterium UBA4615; assembly: GCA_002386465.1. Taxonomy (GTDB): domain Bacteria; phylum Pseudomonadota; class Gammaproteobacteria; order Burkholderiales; family Burkholderiaceae_E; genus UBA4615. The sequence continues at coordinate 43,575 of DGIT01000152.1, forward strand.
AGCCGAGCGCTCGCATGCCAACAAGTTCGCCAAGGCCCTCGAAGTTCTGGCCTGACGGACCCGCCATGGACTGTCCGCTCGCGGACAGTCCGCGGTGAGCGGGGAGCCTTCGGGCTCCCTTTTTACTGCCCCGAAGCGGTCAGGACGCTGTCCTGGTATCGCGTTGTTCAACCTGATTTCCCTCGAATACGGCCGCCATGTCTGCACGCGAAGGTTCCCTCGAAGCGCCCACCCGGCATCCCATTGACTGGCGCAACCCCAAGTTTTACGACGAGACCGCTGCACTCGATGAAATGGAGCGGGTGTTCGACATCTGCCACGGCTGCCGCCGCTGCGTCAGCTTGTGCAATGCCTTTCCCACCCTGTTTGACCTGGTGGATGAAAGCAAGACCGGTGAGGTCGATGGCGTCGATCGCAAGGACTACTGGAAGGTGGTCGACCAGTGCTACCTGTGCGATGTCTGCTACCTGACCAAATGCCCCTACGTGCCGCCGCACCCCTGGAATCTGGATTTCCCGCACCTCATGTTGCGCGGCAAGGCGATCCAGTTTCGGGAAGGCACTCCCACGAAATTTCGCGACACCACGCTCGCTTCCACTGATCGCAACGGCAAGCTCGCCGGCATTCCGGTGGTGGTTCAGGTGGTCAACAAGCTCAACCACAACCCCACCTTCCGCAACATGCTCGAAGACAAGCTGGGTGTGCACAAGGACGCTTGGGTACCTGATTTCACCTCCAAGTCCTTTGCCCGCACGGCAAAGGACTCAGCGCCCCACCCGGTGCGCAACGGCGACCGGACGCCCGGCAAGGTGGCGATCTTTGCCACCTGCTACGTGAACTACAACGAACCGGGTATCGGGCATGACCTGATCAAGATCCTGGACCACAATGCCATTCCCCATGTGCGCGTGGAAAAGGAGGCCTGCTGCGGCATGCCCAAGCTGGAACTGGGCGACCTCGAAGGTGTGGCCGAACTCAAGCAGGCCAACATCCCGAAACTGGCTGCGCTGGCCCGCGCCGGCTACGCAATTCTTGCGCCGATTCCATCCTGCGGCCTGATGTTCAAGCAGGAGCTGCCGCTGATGTTCCCCGATGACGAGGACGTCAAGGCCGTGCAGAAAGCGATGTTCGATCCGTTCGAATACCTGGTGGCACGCCACAAGGATGGCTTGCTCAAGACCGATTTCCAGCCTGATGGCCTGGGCAAAGTCTCGTATCACGTGGCCTGTCACCTGCGCGTACAAAACGTTGGCCAGAAGACCCGTGAGCTGCTGTCGATGTTGCCGCAGACCTCGGTACACACGGTCGAACGCTGCTCGGGCCATGCCGGGACCTGGGGAGTGAAAAAAGAGTTTCACGCCACGGCGATGAAGATCGGCCGTCCGGTCTTTCGCCAGATGGCGGAGCACCCCGTCGGGGGCGAACCTGACTGGGTGGCCTCGGACTGCCAACTCGCCGGCCATCACATTGCCCAGGGCATGCAGGGCAAGGCTGACGGCAAGCTTGCCCATCCCCTGAGCCTGCTGCGCATGGCCTACGGCCTGGCAGGCTGACATTTTTTATCTGGAGAGTCACATGCCTCACATCACCCGCGATTCACTCATGACCCTGGAGGCCTATTCAAAGGCCCGCCCGGACTTTCGCAAGCAGGTCATCGCGCACAAGAAGCGCAGGACCGTTCCGCTCGGCGATCACATGACCCTGCTCTTCGAAGACGAACTGACCGTGCGTTACCAGATTCAGGAAATGCTGCGTATCGAGAAGATCTTCGAAGAAGACGGCATTCGCCACGAGCTCGAGTCCTACGATCCGCTGATTCCCGATGGCCGCAACCTGAAGGCCACCATGCTGATCGAATATGAGGACCCGACCATTCGCCGCGCCGCGCTGGGCCGGCTCAAGGGTGTCGAGCAGCGCGTTTGGGTACAGGTCGAAGGTTCGCCGCGCGTGTACCCGATCGCCGACGAAGACATGGAGCGCGAAAACGACGAGAAGACCTCGGCCGTGCATTTCATGCGCTGGGAACTCACCGAAGAGATGGCGGCTGCGTTGAAGTACGGCGTGACGCTGTCAATTGGAGTCGATCACCCCAACTACTCGGCCAGTTTGTCGCCCTTGCCGCTCGAAATCCGCAGCGCACTGGTGGCTGATCTGCGCTGAGCGGGGCCTGCATGCGGCGTCGTGCGCCCGCAAGCGCGCGCGACGCCGGGCGTGCCCTTAGGTGATGAGCTCGCATCATGACCTCGCATGATGACCCTGCGTCATCAGCCAGTCTGATTACCCCGCTTGAACTGCGCGCACCAGCATCACCACGGCGTGCGCTTCAATGCCCTCGCCGCGCCCGGCAAACCCCAGGCGCTCGCTGGTCTTGGCCTTGACGTTGACCTGTCCGGTCTGCAGACCCAGGTCGCTGACCACATGCCCGACCATCGATGCAATGTAGGGGGCCAGCCTGGGCGATTGAGCCACAACCGTCGCATCCACATTACCCACCGACCAGCCTGTATCGCGCACCCGCCGGCTCGCCTCGCGCAGCAGCACGCGGCTGTCCGCGCCCCGATAGACCGGATCGGTGTCAGGAAAATGGCGCCCGATGTCACCGAGCCCGGCAGCTCCCAGCATGGCATCGATGATGGCGTGGACCAGCACGTCTGCGTCGGAGTGCCCAAGCAGTCCACGATCATGCTCAATCGTGGTGCCGCCGATCACCAGCGCCCGTCCGGGCACCAGCGCATGTACATCCCAGCCCTGCCCGATGCGCCACGCAGGCGCGCTCTGTTCGCCGGTGGGCTGCTGCGACGCAGCCGCCTGCATGCTGCGCAAGTCGTCCATGGTGGTCACCTTGAAGTTGTTGCGACTGCCGGGCACAAGCCGCGGCGTATGGCCCGCAGCCTCGATGGCGCTGGCTTCATCCGTCACCTGAGCATGCTGCGCAAGCGCCTGATACAGCATGCCGTGTCGAAAGATCTGAGGCGTCTGGGCCTGCCAGAGGTCTTCACGCGCCACGGTCGCCACCGCGCGAGTGGCCCCGTCAGTCACTTCAGAGCGTTTGACGGTATCGGCCATCGGCAACGCAAGGAGCGCCCCGACCGGCTCGTCAATCAGTGCCTGTGCCAGACGCTCGATGCTGTCGCGATCAAGGCCCGGACGCGCGGCATCATGCACCCAGATCCAATCGCCTTCGCTCGCACCGTGGTCAGCAGCCGCCACCTTCAGGCCCGCCAGGACGCTGTCGCGTCGACTGGCCCCACCCACGGCGGCCACATGTACCCGCGGATCATCGATCAGTCCAGGCAGCGTCTGGGCCACGGTATCGCCCGGCGACACCACCACGATCACCCGCTCGCAGGGTGTGGCATCGAGCAGGCGCGCCACGGTGCGCTCCAGGATCGTCGCGGTGCCCAGTGGCAGGTATTGCTTGGGGCGGTCTGCGCCCATGCGCGACCCGGTGCCCGCAGCAGGCACCACAGCGAAGTGACGCGCGGCGGGCGCGTGGCCTGCGACCGGGTGATGCGAATCTGGAGCAGACATGGCGAGGACAACCCGGTCGTCAAAGTTAGAATTATAGGTTTGCAGGCGTTGCGCCTGCGCGGACCTCACGCGTGAACCTGCCTGCCACTGCATCACCCGCTCCTGCCACGTCTGCGCACACCCCAGCCGGGGCTGGTGCACAGGCGATGAGCCAGCCGTGGCAAATCACCGAGCCCGCGCCAGGAGCGGTTTTCAGCCTGCCCGCCACGCATGGCAGCGGTGACGCCTGGCTACTTGCCGAGATCGCGCAGCGCCATGCGCAGCAGGGTCGCATGCTGGTGGTAGTCACCGCTGCGGCGCTGGACGCTTCGCGCCTGGCCGAGGAGTCGCAATGGTTTGCGCCCTCACTGCGTATACGCACGCTCTCCGACTGGGAAACCCTGCCCTACGATGCGTTTTCGCCGCACCAGGATCTGGTCTCCGACCGGCTGGCCACCTTGTACGAACTGCAGCAGCGTCGGGTCGACCTGCTGTATGTGCCGGCCACTACCGCGCTGCACCGGCTGTCACCGCCGGCCTTCGTGGCCGCACACACCTTTGCCTTCAAAAAGAAGCAGCAACTCGACGAAGCCGCGCTGCGCACGCAACTCACTGTGGCCGGCTACGAGCATGTCTCGCAGGTGGTGCGGCCCGGCGAATACTGCGTGCGGGGCAGCCTGATCGATCTCTTCCCCATGGGCTCCACCCTGCCCTATCGGCTCGATCTCTTCGACGATGAGATCGATTCCATCCGGGCCTTTGATCCCGACTCGCAACGCAGTCTGTATCCGGTCGACTCGGTGCGCATTTTGCCGGGACGCGAGTTCCCGATGGATGAACCGTCGCGCACAGCGTTTCGCGGCCGATGGCGCGAGCGCTTCGAGGGCGATCCGTCGCGCGCAGGGCCGTATCGCGATATCGGCAACGGCATTGCTGCGCCTGGCATCGAGTACTGGCTGCCGCTCTTTTTCGAGTCCACCGCCACCCTCTTCGACTATCTGGCACCCGATGCGCTGATCACCACCCACGGTGATGTGGATGCGGCCGGCCGGCGCTTCGGTCAGGAAACAGCACAGCGACACGCCTTCCTGGCCCATGACGCGCAACGCCCGCTGCTGCGGCCCGACGAACTCTTCCTGGGCATCGAGCCCTTCTTTGTCGAGGTGCGCCGGTTCGGACGCTATGCCTTGCGCGAACCACGCACCGCACTGGGTGCAATCGAGGCACACGACGGTGCAGTGGACAACACCGACGGGAGTGCGATCAGTGAGGTCGGCCTTCTCGGCCCGGGCGAGGCTGACCGCTCTGCACCCTCAAGCAACCGGCGTGCGGCTCACAGCCAGGCACCTCCAGAAGTGGGTGTGGAGCGCCGCACCGATGCGCCGTTGTCGCGCCTGCAGGCCTGGCTCGACAGCACGGATCAGCGCATCCTGATCCTTGCCGAGTCAGCCGGCAGACGCGAGACGCTCTCGCAGCTCTTTGCCGAGCACGGCATCCATCTGCCCGAGATCGACGACTGGACCGGCTTCGCAGACCCGGCCCTGACCCGTGCGCTGGGCGTAGGCCCGCTATCGGAGGGCTTCCAGATCCACGGTGCTGCAGCCTTGGCCGTGCTCACTGAAACCGAACTCTTTGCGGGCGCCGCACGCAAGCGGGGCCGGCGCAAGCGTGAGGCGGTCACTGATGTCGACGCTATCATCCGCGACCTCTCCGAATTGTCGGTGGGCGACCCGGTGGTCCACGCGCAGCACGGTATCGGCCGCTATCAGGGCCTGCTCAATCTGGACCTGGGCGATGGGCCCACCGAATTTCTGCATCTGGCGTATGCCAATGCGGCGACGCTTTATGTGCCGGTTGCGCAATTGCATCTGATCGGCCGGTATTCTGGCGCCTCGCCCGATGACGCGCCGCTGCATGTTCTGGGCTCCGGACAATGGGAAAAAGCCCGCCAGCGTGCCGCCAAGCGTGCGCGCGACACCGCAGCCGAACTGCTCAACCTGTATGCGCGGCGCGCAGCGCGTCAGGGTCACGCCTTCAAGTTTGATGCCCAGGACTACGAAGCCTTTGCCGAGGGCTTCGGGTTTGAGGAAACCCCCGACCAGCTCGCTGCCATTCATGCGGTGACGCAGGACCTGGTGTCCGGCAAACCCATGGACCGGCTGATATGCGGAGATGTTGGCTTTGGCAAGACCGAGGTGGCGCTACGCGCAGCCTTTGTGGCCGCTGCAGACGGCAAGCAGGTGGCTATCGTCTGCCCGACCACGCTGCTGGCCGAACAGCACTTCGAGACCTTCTCGGATCGCTTCTCGAACTGGCCGATCCGCCTGGCTGAGCTTTCACGGTTTCGCTCGCCCAAGGAAGTGCGCGCTGCACTTGAGGCCCTGGACAACGGCACGCTCGACATTGTCATCGGCACCCACAAGCTCCTGGGCAAGGACGTTCGCTTCAAGCGCCTGGGGCTGGTGATCATCGATGAAGAGCATCGCTTCGGCGTGCGACAGAAAGAGGCGCTCAAGGCGCTGCGCGCCGAGGTCGATGTGCTGACGCTGACCGCCACCCCGATTCCACGCACGCTGGCGATGAGTCTGGAGGGCATCCGCGACTTTTCGGTGATTGCCACCGCCCCGCAAAAACGACTCGCGATCAAGACCTTTGTTCGCCGCGAGACCGAAGGCGCCATTCGTGAGGCTCTGCTGCGCGAGCTGCGTCGTGGCGGGCAGGCTTACTTCCTGCACAACGAAGTCGAGACCATCGAGAACCGCCGCGCCATGCTGGAAAAGCTCGTGCCCGAAGCGCGCATTGCGGTGGCCCACGGCCAGATGCACGAACGAGAGCTCGAGCGCGTGATGCGTGAGTTCCATGCGCAGCGTGCCAATGTGCTGCTGTGCACGACGATCATCGAGACCGGCATCGATGTGCCGACCGCCAACACCATCGTGATGCACCGCGCCGACCGGTTCGGCTTGGCGCAGCTGCATCAGCTGCGCGGGCGCGTAGGCCGCTCGCATCATCAGGCCTATGCCTATCTGCTGATTCCTGATGAAGGCGCCATCACCAAGGATGCCACCCGCAGACTGGAAGCCATTCAATCGATGGAAGAGCTCGGCTCGGGCTTTTTCCTGGCCATGCACGATCTGGAGATTCGGGGCGCCGGCGAAGTGCTGGGCGATTCGCAGTCAGGCGACATGCAGGAAGTGGGCTTTGGTCTGTACAACGACATGCTCAATCACGCCGTGCGTGCGCTCAAATCCGGGCGTGAGCCCGACCTGTCTGCACCGCTCGAAGCGATCACCGAGATCAACCTGCATGTCCCGGCGCTGCTGCCCAACGATTACTGCGGCGATGTGCATGAGCGCCTCACGCTCTACAAGCGCCTGGCCAATTGCAGCAGCATCGACGCACTGGAAGGCATGCAGGAAGAACTGATCGACCGGTTCGGCAAGCTGCCCGAGGCAGCCCGTGCCCTGGTCGAGACCCACCGCCTGCGCATCCTGTCATCGCCTCTGGGGGTCTCTCGCATCGATGCCTCGGACGAGGCCATCGCCCTGCAATTCGTCCCGCAGCCGCCCATTCCGCCCGAGCGGATCATTCGCTTCATCCAGTCGCGCCGGGATGCGAAGCTGAGCGGCCCTGACCGGCTGCGCCTGACCCTGCGCACAGAAGACCTGGGTGCGCGTGTGCAGCGCCTGCGCGACATTCTCAAGGCCCTTGGCGCATGAACCGCCCCGCATTCCATCTGGTGAGCCCATGACCCGCCTTGTCGTGCAACACCCGCTTTTGGCTGACACCGCGGTCAATGCCTTCACGCACGCGGTCGGGCGGGCGCCTAATCGTCGCGCCGCCAGCCTCGCGGTCTGGAACGATGTCGATATCGATGGTCCTCAGGTGAGCAGCCTGGGCGAAGCGCACCGTGTCGATGCGGAAATCGTTCACCCAGATCTGGCTTTGAGTGCGTTCCGCCTGGCGGCTTTCGACATGGACTCCACCCTCATCACCATCGAGTGTGTCGACGAAATCGCCGATTACGCGGGGCGCAAGGCCGAGGTGGCCGCCATTACCGAAGCGGCCATGCGCGGCGAGATTGCCGACTATGACGAGAGTCTGCGTCGGCGCGTGGCGCTGCTTGCAGGTCTTCCCGAGGCAACCCTCGAGCGTGTCTGGGAGGAGCGGGTGCGTCTGAGCCCGGGCGCCGAGGCGCTGATAAAAGGGCTCAAAGGCGCCGGACTTCGCCTGCTGGTGGTCTCGGGTGGCTTCACCTTTTTCACCGAGCGGCTGCGCTCCAGACTCGGCCTGGATTGGGCACGCTCCAATGTGCTTGAAGTACAGGACGGACGCCTCACCGGCCGGCTGATCGGCCCGATCGTCAATGCCTCACGCAAGCGTCTCATCGTGGAGCAGACCTGCACCGTGCTCGGCATCTCGCCGGCTCAAACCGTTGTTGTAGGCGACGGCGCCAACGATCTGCAGATGATGTCGATCGCCGGACTGTCCGTCGCCTATCACGCCAAACCCGTGGTACGTGATGAAACCACGCACGCCATCAATCACTGCGGGCTGGACGCCATCCTTAACTTCTTCGAGCGCTGATCAGGCCGCCTGCGGCACGCTGGGCAAGCCCGACAGCGCCATGGCGAGCTCCGACTCATCGTATTTCTGGTCGGTCAGCTTGCCAGCTGCATAGTCGGCATAGGCCTGCATATCAAAGTGGCCATGGCCGCACAGATTGAACAGGATTGTCTCCGAACGGCCTTCACGCTTGCAGCGCAGGGCCTCTTCAATGGCACCCTTCACGGCATGATTCGCCTCGGGCGCAGGCACGATCCCTTCATGCTTGGCAAACAGCACACCTGCGGCGAAGCACTCGGTCTGGTGGTAGGCGGTCGCCTCGATGAGGTCGAGCTCCTTGAGGTGCGACACCAAGGGCGCCATGCCGTGATAGCGCAGCCCACCTGCGTGAAAACCTGGCGGCGTGAAAGTCGACCCCAGCGTATGCATTTTGGTCAGCGGCGTCATGTGGCCGGTATCGCCAAAATCGTAGGCGTATTTGCCGCGCGTCAATGAAGGACAGGCCGCTGGCTCGACCGCCACGATGCGCGCCTTGCGCCCACCGCGCAGCGCATCGCCGATGAACGGAAAGGCAATGCCCGCAAAATTCGAGCCGCCGCCGGTGCAGCCCACCACCACATCGGGCCAGGCATCCGCCATCTGCATCTGCAACATCGATTCCTGGCCGATGATGGTCTGATGCAGCAGCACATGGTTCAGCACAGAACCTAACGCGTACTTGGTGTCGTCACTTTTCGCGGCCACTTCCACCGCTTCGGAAATGGCAATTCCCAGACTGCCCGGGTGATCAGCACGCTCGGCCAGCACGCGCCGGCCGAAGTCGGTCTGGTTCGAGGGCGACGGCAGGCAACGTGCGCCATAGGTTTCCATCAGCGCGCGCCGATACGGCTTCTGGTCATACGAGACGCGCACCTGAAACACCAGCACTTCCAGACCGAACAGCGATCCCGCAAAGGACAGGGATGTGCCCCACTGGCCCGCACCGGTCTCGGTCGAGAGCTTCTTGACGCCGGCTTCCTTGTTATAAAACGCCTGCGCCACCGCGGTATTGGGCTTATGCGAGCCCGCAGGACTCACGCCTTCGTACTTGTAGAAAATCTTGGCGGGTGTGCCCAGCGCCTTTTCCAGCCGATGAGCGCGGTACAAAGGCGCAGGACGCCACAGCCGGTAAACATCCCGCACTGGCTCGGGAATTTCAACTTCGCGCTCGGTGGTGACCTCCTGCATGATCAGCGCCATCGGGAACAGCGGCGCCAGGTCATCAGGCCCCACGGGCTGCAGCGTGCCTGGATGCAACACGGCCGGCGCGGGCTTAGGCAGATCAGCCTGAATGTTGTACCAGTACTTGGGAATCTGATTTTCAGGCAGCAGGTATTTGGTCGACTCAGTCATCGGAAGTGCAGAAAAGTTGATTAAAAATTCGACCTGAACCGGAGTGCTCGGGTCTTCGGTTCGTCAGGTCTTCGGTTCGATGACACCGTGCAGATCGTACGCATCCGAGGCCGTGATACGCACCTGAACAAATTCGCCAACGCGCAGCGACGCATGTGGGGCCACCTTCACGACGCCATCGATCTGGGGCGCATCAGCGCTGCTGCGACCAACTGCGCCCGCAGTCGACAGTTCATCGATGAGCACCCGTTGAAGGCTTCCCACGCGAGCAGCGATCCGTCGGCGGCTGATGCCTTCCTGCAGTTGCATGAGACGGCCGCGGCGTTCTTCACGAACCGCATCGTGTAGCGCACCGTCCAGCTCATTTGCGCCTGCACCTTCAACAGGTGAATACGCAAAACACCCCACGCGATCGAGCTCTGCCTCGCGCAAGAACTCGAGAAGGTAGTCGAACTGCGCTTCAGTCTCGCCCGGGAATCCGGCAATAAAGGTGGAGCGAATGGTCAGGTTCGGCACTGCGCGGCGCCAGGCCTGAACTCGCTCAAGATTGCGCTCGCCACCGGCCGGCCGCTTCATGCGCTTGAGCACGTCCGGATGCGCGTGCTGCAGCGGCACATCCAGATACGGCAACACCAGCCCGTCTTGCATCAGCGGCAAGATCTCGTCCACATGCGGATACGGATAGACGTAATGCAGGCGCACCCAGGCGCCGTATTCACGTGCAGCCAGACCTAATTCACGGCACAGCTCGGTCATACGGGTGCGGACCGGCCGGCCTTCAACAAAGTCCGTGCGGTACTTCAGATCCACGCCATAGGCGCTGGTGTCCTGCGAGATCACAAGCAGTTCGCGCACACCCGACTTCAGAAGCGCATGCGCCTCGCGCATCACTTCACCAATCGGGCGGCTCACCAGATCGCCGCGCATGGCCGGGATGATGCAAAAACTGCAGCGATGGTTGCAGCCCTCGGAAATTTTCAGATAGGCATAGTGGCGAGGGGTGAGCTTGATGCCCGCTGCAGGCACCAGGTCCGTGAACGGATCGTGAGGACGCGGCAGATGCGTGTGCACATGCCCCATCACCTCTTCCATGGCATGCGGGCCGGTGATGGCCAGCACCGAAGGATGGGTCTGCGCCACCAGATTGCCACCCTCGGCCCCCGGCCGTGCGCCCAGGCATCCGGTGACAATCACCTTGCCGTTCTCGGCCAGTGCCTCGCCAATGGCGTCAAGAGACTCCTTGACCGCATCATCGATGAACCCGCAGGTATTCACGATCACCAGATCAGAATCCTGGTAGGTGCCGGCGACCGTATAACCCTCAGCGCGCAACTGCGTGACGATGCGCTCGGAGTCAACCAGTGCCTTGGGGCATCCCAGTGACACAAAGCCCACACGCGGCGCGCGCCCGGCGGCATCGCCCGAGCCTGTCGCGGGTTGCAAGCTCGCAGGCGTGCGTGCGGCGGCCGATCGCGGCGCGAATCTCGGCCGCTTGATGTTCAGAACCGGCACGGCGGGCTACTTGCGCTGACGCGTGCTGGTGCGTGCAGGCGCTGGCTCATCAGGCGCTTCGCTGCGGGCCTGAGCGGCGGGGGCTGCAGGCGGCTCAGGCGTCTGGGGCGGTACGCCGGCACCAGAGCCACCGGGCATACCCGGCATGCCACCAAACGGAAAGCCCTGAAACATCGTGCGTGCCTGCTGCTGCATCTGCTCTTGCATCTGCACGAACAGGTTCTTCGACTGATCGATGTAGTGACTCATCATGCCCTGGACCATCGGCGCCTGCACCTGCATGAACTGCGTCCAGAGCTCCGGGTTGGTGGGCAGGCCCCGGCCGTCATAGAAGGCCTTGGACTGCTCCTGAAACTTGCCCTGGATCTCGAGAAACGCCTGCATCGTCTTCTCGAGATAGGCACCCATCATGCCCTGCATGGCATCGCCATAGAACCGGATGATCTGCGACAGCATTTGCGCAGAAAACAGCGGCGAGCCACCCGCCTCTTCCTCGAGAATGATCTGCAGCAGGATGCTGCGTGTCAGATCCTCGTCGGTCTTGGCATCGGCCACCTTGAAGACTTCGTTGTCGAGCACCAGCTGCTTCACATCAGCCAGCGTGATGTAGGCGCTGGTGCGCGTGTCGTAGAGGCGACGGTTGGGATACTTCTTGATCAGACGGATACTGCTGGAAGCCATCAGGGAACGCTCCGGATACGTCTTTGGGCATCAGCCCATGTGCAAGCCGCCGTTACAGGAAATCTCGGCGCCAGTCGTGAATCCGGCATCGTCGCTCGAGAGCCAGCCGCAGATCGATCCGATCTCTTCAGCCCGCCCGAGTCGGCGCACGGGAATCGTGGAGATGATTTTCTCGCGGACATCTTCGCGCACGGCCATCACCATGTCGGTGGCGATATAGCCCGGCGCCACAGTATTGACCGTCACACCCTTGCTCGCCACTTCCTGAGCCAGCGCCATGCTGAAGCCATGCATGCCCGCTTTGGCGGCTGAGTAGTTGGTCTGGCCGAACTGGCCCTTCTCGCCGTTGACCGAAGAAATGTTGATGATGCGCCCCCAGCCCTTGTCCATCATGCCGTCGATGACTTGCTTGGTTACGCAAAACAGGCTGTTGAGATTGGTATCGATCACCGCTCGCCAGTCGTCCAGCGACATCTTGCGAAAGACGCCGTCACGCGTGATGCCGGCATTGTTGACCAGGATATCGGGATTGCCGAAATCGGCCTTGATCTGATCGAACGCCGCTTTGGTGGAGTCCCAATCAGACACGTTGCCCACCGAGGCATGGAAGTTGTAGCCCTCAGCCCGCTGCTCCCCAAGCCATTTGTTGAAGTCGCGCGTTGGGCCGCAGCCTGCGATCACCGTGTAACCCATCTCGTGAAAGCGCCTGCAGATCGCAGTACCGATACCACCCATACCACCCGTCACGTAAGCGAGCTTAGTCATGTCCCGGACTCCTCATGCCCCGCGGGGCGGTTTCAGTGGCCTTCAGCCTTCACTTTGACATAGGAACCCGGTGCAGGCTCGATTACCGGGTGTGACGCATCGCCAAGGCGCCTGGGGGCTGAACGTTGGGGCCCCTGATGGGGCCGCAGCCAGTTGGCCCAATCGGTCCACCAGCTTCCCGGCCGCTCCTGCGCCTGATCCAGCCAGTTTTCGGGGTCGGCAGGCAGCTGTTCGCTCACCCAATAGCTGCGCTTGTTCTTGGACGGTGGATTGATCGCCCCGGCAATATGGCCGCTTGCACCCAGCACAAAACGCACGCGATTGGAGAGCACGCGGGTCGAGGCATAGGCCGCGCGCCAGGGCACGATATGGTCCTCGCGTGCCGCGAAGATGAAGGTCGGCACGTCGATGCGGCGCAAGTCAATCGGCTGCCCAATGCACGTGAGCGCATCGGGAACCCGCAATTCATTCTGCAGATACATGTGCCGCAGATACCAGCAATACAGCGGCCCGGGGAGGTTCGTTCCGTCAGCATTCCAGAACAGCAGGTCAAACGCCGGCGGCGCCTCGCCCTTCAGATAATTGGTCACCACATAGTTCCAGACCAGATCGTTCGGTCGCAGGAACGAGAAGGTGGTCCCCAGGTCCTGGGCGGTCATCAGGCCGCCTGCACCAATGGTCTGCTCGCGCCAGGCCACCTGCATCGGGTCGATGAACACCCCAAGCGAACCGGGCTCCTCGAAATCAAGCAGCGAGGTCATCAGGGTGAGGGACTGCACAGGCTTGCGCCCGCGTGCGGCCAGCGCTGCCAGGGCCGTGGCCAAAATGGTTCCGCCTACGCAAAAACCGAGCGCATTCAGCGTGTCCTGGCCGGTGATGGCCAGCACCGCGTCGATCTGTTCGACCACACCGCGTTCGATGTAATCGTCCCAGGTCAGCGTGGCGTGTTCGGCCTGTGCATTGACCCAGGACACAAGAAACACAGTGTGACCTTGAGCCACCGCGTGGGCCACAAACGAGTTGTCGGGCTGCAGATCAAGGATGTAGTACTTGTTGATGAAGGGGGGCACCAACAGCAGCGGGCGTGAGCCCACAGTGGGTGTGCTGGGCGCGTACTGAATCAGCTCGGCCACATCGTTGCGAAAGACCACTGCGCCGCTCGAGGTGCCCACATTACGACCCACATCGAAGGCCTGCTCGTCTGTGATCGAGATATGGCCTTTGCCCAGGTCGGCCATCAGGTTTTCCATCCCCTTGACCAGACTCTCGCCCTTGGTGTCAAAGAGCTTGCGTTGCGCCTCGGGGTTAGTGGGCAGGAAATTGGCGGGCGATGCGGCATCAAGCCACTGCCTCGTAAAAAAGCGGATGCGATCCCGGGACTTTTCATCGCTGTCCACTGAGTCCGCCATGCGCTGCAAAAAATTTGCATTCAGCAGATACAGCGCGGCATTCCATGCAAAGGGTGCCTGCTCCTGCCAGGCGGGCGCGCTGAAACGCTTGTCCGACAGCGCCGGGGCTTTGCCTGCGGTGGCCGACAACATATCGGTCCAAAGCTGTTGCAGCTGGGAGGCGTACTCCGACTGCAAGGCCATCAGCCGAGTGGGATCAATCGTCCAGGCCGGCATCTGGGCGGCCGAGGCGAGCGCCAAGTCCTGAAAGGGACTGGTTGGTGGCGGGGCTGAACGCTGGCGCGTGAACTGTTCTTCGGCGGTCCTGTCTGCAGTGGCCCGGGTCCGACCGGATTCGGTCTTGGAGCCCACCTTCACGCCTACCTTTGAGCCGACCGTAGCACCAGCCTTGGACTTAGCGCCGGCCTTAGGCGCGACAGCCTTAGGCGCACCCGACCTGGACGCAACGCGCAGGGTCGAAGTGGCTGCAGCCGTGCTGGCTCTGGCAGTCTTGGACGAGCTGAGCTTCGCCCGCTGCGACGCAGACGCAGCAGACTGCTTGGAGGCGCGCACGCGCTTCGGGGTCGAGGCCGTAGTGGCTCGGGATGTCTTTGTTGCAGGCATGGAGGAGTGTCGGGAGAAAGGCGGGTTAGGATGGGAGGTCCGCGCCCACGGTCGCAATGTTGCAGTGCCGGAGCGGTCTTGTCCAATCAACCCGACCCCTACTGCATGTATATCGTTGCCATCGCCTGGCTGTATGTCGTGATGCTGATGGCTCTGACCGAGCCGACGTTCACGGCCGGTATCGCCACATTTGTGTTCTATGGCGTGCTGCCATTGGCCCTGCTGCTCTGGATTCTGGGCACGCCCGAGCGTCGCCGCAGGCGCTCACGGCTCGATCCAGATCAGTGACGCCATCCGCCCGCTCACACGGTCGCGCCGATGGGAATAAAACCGCTGCGGATCGGATACCGTGCAGCACACCCCGCCACTGACCTGCTCAACGCCGCGAGCCTGCAGCCTGCGGCGCGCCAGCGCATACAGATCAGCCCACCATTTTCCGGCGACCAGTCCAGGCTTAAAGGCATTGAGCGCGTCGGTATCCTGATCGCAAAACGCAGCACGCACCTCGTCACCCACCTCGAATGCCATCGGCCCGATCGCAGGACCGAGCCAGGCGATCAGCCTCGCCTGAGCGCCCAGTCGGCCGCGCAGCGCATCAATGCTGGCCTCGATGACGCCACCCGCCAAGCCTCGCCATCCGGCATGCGCGCACGCGATCGCTGCGCCTTGCTCGTCGGTCAGCAGAATTGGCAGGCAATCCGCCGTCATGATTGACAGCACCGCGCCTGCAGTCGAGGTGATGGCCGCATCGGCGCGCGGCACGCCGGTTGCGCCCGCCGTGCGATCGGCTTCATGCACCGTCACGCCATGCACCTGTTCCATCCAGTGAATCGGCGCCGGCAGCAAGGCCTGGACCCGTGCCCGATTGGCCGCCACATGGATCGGGTCATCCCCGACATGGTCGCCCAGGTTCAGGCCGACCGCACGCCCGCTGGCATCGCCATAAGGCCCTGCGCTGCAGCCTCCCAGGCGGGTGGTCACGAAAGCGCCCACGCGTGCGGGGGCGGGCCAGTCCGGGACAATGCCAGGCATGGCGGCCCGCAACCGGGCAACGCTGCTCTGAGCGCCTGCAGGCTTCATCCGCGTTTGACCTCATCCGGCACCACCGGCTCGGGCAGCCCTGATTGAGCCAACAGCGCCGCCAGATCATCAGGCAGCCGACTCTCGAAAGCCAATCGCTGCCCACTGATCGGATGGGCCAGCGCAAGCCGCCAGGCATGCAAAGCCTGTCGCGTGCAACCCCGCATCGGATGACCGCCGTAGAGCGTATCGCCCACCAGCGCAAACCCCCGGCTGCTCAAGTGCACCCGAATCTGGTGGGTACGGCCAGTCTCCAGGTCGCAGCACAGCAAGGACAGCCCCCCCGCGCTGGCCAGGCGCACGACGTGCGTGCAAGCCGCCTTGCCACGCTGCAGATCGACCACTGCCATGCGCAGCCGATCCCGCGGATCGCGTCCGATCGGAGCATCGATGCTGAATCGAATCGGGGTCTCGCCGTGTACCACCGCCACATACCGGCGATGCACGGAGCGTTCGGCCACAGCCACCGTCAGGCGCTCGAACGCCCGCTCGGAGCGGGCCACCATCATCAGTCCGCTGGTGTCCTTGTCCAGTCGATGCACGATACCGGCTCGCGGCAAGCGCGCCGAGTCAGGCCGTGCGTAGAGCAGACCATTCATGAGCGTGCCGCGCCAGTGGCCCGGTGCAGGATGCACCACCAGACCGACAGGCTTGTCGATGATCATCAGGTCCGCGTCTTCGTACACCACGTTGAGCTCGACCGGATCCGGCTCAAAGGCGCGCTCGGCTTCCGAAGGCAGCGGGACCACCTCGATCGACTCCAGCCCGCGAAGCTTGTGGCGCGCAAGCACCTGCAGCCCGTCCACCTTCACGGCGCCCAGCGCAATCCACTTTTGCAATCGGGTGCGAGAGACCGCCTCGAGCTGGTCCGCCAAAAAGCGATCGAGTCGCTGCCCGAGAGCACCACGGGCCTGCAGCACGATCGGCTGGGCAGCCTCGGTCTCTTGCGTTGGACCGAGGGTCGAGAGGGTGTCGACCTGCGAGGCAGCCGGCTGGCTATAATCGATCGGATGGCTCATCACACGTCATTCGCAAGTACATCGTCCGCCCGCACCGGGTCTGTGGTTTCCCCCGTCACTGCGTCACGGCAGGGCCCGACGTGGCGAGCCGTGACTGCTGGCCTCATGATCGTCTGGGCTTCCAGTCTGTCCGGATGCGGCATCTTCGGCAAGGGCGAGATCGATCCCACGGCCAAGATGTCGCCCCGAGAAATCTATGACCAGGGCAAATCCGAGCTCGATTCAGGCCGTTACCTGGACGCAGCCAAGTCCTTCGGCAAACTTGAGTCGCGCTACCCCTTTGGCGCCTGGGCGCAGCAGGCACAGCTTGATTCGGCCTACGCCTATTTCAAGGCCGCCGATCGGGTTCAGGCCCTGGCAGGTGTTGAACGCTTTATCCGCTTGTACCCCACGAGCGATCAGCTCGACTATGCGTACTATCTGAAGGGCCTGATCAACTTCAACCAGCAGGACGGTCTGCTCTCACGCCTGGGTGGGCAGGACCTCTCCGAGCGCGATCAACGCTCGGCCCGGGAAGCCTTCGAGGCCTTCAGACAGGTGGTCACCCGCTACCCCGAGAGCAAATATGCGCAGGATTCGCGCGATCGCATGCTCTATCTGGTCAATGCCATGGCGGGGAGCGAAGTGCACGTCGCCCGCTACTACTACATTCGCGGCGCCTACGTGGCCGCAATCAATCGGGCGCAGGGTGTGATCAAGCAGTACCAGACCTCTCCCGCGGTGGAAGAGGCACTGTTCATTACGATGAAGGGCTATGAAAAGCTGGGTCTTGAAACCCAGCGCTCAGACGCCGAACGCGTGCTGCGCGCTAATTTTCCGCAAACCACACTCTTTGATCGAGGTTTGAACCTCAATGAGCGGTCGTGGTGGGAAATCTGGAAGTAATCAAAGCAGTGCAAAGGGGATGTCAATTGTTTGTCCCCCTTGCATCCACCCGATCGGCAGATTGAATCAGTGCGGCAGAGCGCCGCAATGCATCAGGCCGCAATCAGAAACTTTTCCTTGTCTTTGCCTTCGAGCCACGTGGGCGCGCGACCACGACCCGTCCAGGTTTTGCCAGTGGCTGGGTCGCGATATTTCGGGGCCACTTTACGCCCGGTGCGCTTATCCGCTTTTTTATCTGAACGCGTGGTGCCGAATACATCGGCAGACGTCAGATCAAATTCGGCGACCAGAGCCTGAACCGTGCGAATGGCTTCACGCAGTTCGTTTTTACGAGTTTCAGCGATTTGCTTGTCAAGGGCTTCGCGTTGCGCAATCAGTTCCTGAAGTTTGCTCATGAGTCACTGCCTATTAGAGGAACGCGGAGTATATACAAGCACGCGTGTTTCTCGCAATCATTTATTTGATGGCTCCATCCATGTCCGACGATAACCAGATACTGATCCCGACCTCATTCATGAATCTGTTCATCGAACCGGGTCGGATAAAACCCAGCGAAAGCCGCGAGGTCATTACCCAGCGCTATGACCTGTGCGAAGACATGGCAAACATGCTGATGGAACCCTGCCGGGAATCGATGTGGGATCTGGGGATTACCGAATCCGATGTCCTGCAGCGCACAGAACAGGGCCTGCTGGCTTCGGAAACCGGCCTGAGCGGTCCGGAATCGCAATGGGTGGTGCGCCGCCTGGCGGAATTGCTCGGATGGGAGTGGCCTCAGGGCTAGAATGGCGACGGCTCAGGAAGGCTGTGCCGATGCGAGAGTGGTGAAACCGGTAGACACAGCAGACTTAAAATCTGCCGCCAGCTGAAAGGCGGCGTGCGGGTTCGATCCCCGCCTCTCGCACCATGATTCATCAGCCGCCTGCCTCAGCCGCCCTTCTTAGCCAGCCGCCTGCGGTTCGGCAACGAATATCTCCACACGCCGGTTACGTGCCCTGCCCTGTTCACTGCCATTGTCTGCCACCGGCTCGCGCGACCCACGGCCATCCACCATCACCCGCTGTGCAGAGACGCCTCGGCTGCCCAGATAATCGCGCACGCTCGTCGCCCTGTTGACCGACAAGGGATTGTTGATCGCGTCGGAGCCGGTTGAATCGGTGTGTCCGATGATCCGGATATTTGTAGCGGGATTGGAATTCAGCGAAGCGGCAAACTGATCAAGAATGGTCCGAAAACCCGGCTGGATATCAGCCCGACCCACCGCGAATGAAATATCGCTCGGAATCTCCAGTTTGAGCTGATTATCCGGGGTCTGCACAACGGCTACGCCTGTGCCTTTGGTTGCCGCTTCCATGGCGCGCTTCTGATCCTCCATTTTCTTTGACCAGACATAACCGCCGGTGCCTCCTGCTGCAGCACCCAGCGCCGCTCCCGTGCGCGCACCGCGGCTGCCATCGACCAAGGCACCAATAGCCGCCCCGCCAATGGCGCCAAGACCAGCCCCCTGGAGTGCGCCACTTTGCGTCGGCGTCATATTCCCGGCACAGCCCGCCAGGAGTGCAGTCGCCGACAGAACCATCACCGGCCAACTCAAAAAAGCATTTTTCATCGTTTACTCCAAAGAATTAGGAGAATACATATCGTCGCGACGCATAAAGCCAGGAATGCCTCGGCTAAAACTGCCGGACACGACGATCCGATTTTAAGGTTCGGACTCCTGCGCTGCAGCGTGCCTGCTCAATGCGCATCCAGTTGGGACCAGCGCGCGAGGATCTGCTGCCTCGCTTCAGGATTGGCCAGGTGATCCGGCAGATGCCCCGCCTGCATCTGCAGCAGTTGCGCAGCCACCATGGCACTCATGCGCTCCATGCTCTCGTCGGTGATCCCGGCCAGATGCGCCGACAGGAGCACCTGAGGCATGGCCCGCAACGGGGACGAATCGGGCAGCGGTTGTTCGGTAAACACATCGAGCGCAGCGCCACCCAGTTGGCCATTCGCCAGGGCATCGATCATGGCCGGCTCGTCAATGACCGCGCCACGCGCCACGTTGATGATCCGTGCACCCGGTTTCATGCGAGCCAGCTCGGGCGCACCGATCAGGCCGCGGGTCTGGTCATTCAGTGGACAGGATACGACCACATAATCGGCCAGGCCCAGTGCTTCGAGCAGGAGCTTGTAGGTGATGTGCTCAGTGTCAGTGCGCAGGCTGCGATTGACGCCGATCACCCGCATCCCCAGCCCCATGGCGCAGATCTGCGCCAGCGCCTGACCAATGGCCCCCACCCCGACGATCACCAGATGCTTGCCACGCAGTTCGCTGGCGTGGTCGCTGTGCGCTCGGGCCGTGACCCAGCCCTGCGTGCGCAGGTCCTGGTTGATGCGGGCAAGGTGGCGCGCCAGGTTCAGCATCTGCCCCAGGGCGTACTCCGCCACCGTCACGGCATTGGCACCCGGCGCATTGGCCACCGCCACCCCACAGGCACTGGCCTTTGGCACAGGGATCATGTCGAGACCTGCGCCATGACGCATCACGCCCCGCAGCCGCTGCGCCGCATCGAAGAGCGCCTCGGGCAGTGGCGCGCGGACCACGATGTAATCCGCTTCGCGGGCCAACTCGATCAGTGTGGCTCCATCGGTGCGCGGCGCCACGATGACTTCCATCTGCTCGGCAAGACTGCGCTGCCAGTGCGGATGGATCGGGTTGGTCAGCAGCAGGCGGCTCTTGGGTGTCGCAGACATGACTGGCGCTCCAGGCAATCGATACGGGGCAAGCGCTCAGAAGGTCACGAGATAACCCGGACCGTCGATCGGCGGAAACTGCTTGAAGACTTCTTCGTCGATCTGCAGACCGATGCCAGGCGCATCGCTCGCTTCCACACACCCATCGGCGCCAATGCGACACGGCGCACCAAACATGTCGCGCAGCGGGTTGAAGGCCGACACGCAAGCCTCGAAATAGCCGCCGTTGTCGATCGCCGAAAGAAAGTGGATTGACGCCAGATGGTTGATGCCAGTGGCCGAGCTGTGCGGATGCACCGGCAGCCCCCAGGCCGATGCCATCGCTGCAATTTTCAGTGACTCGCTGATGCCTCCAGTCTTGGACAGATCGGGCTGCAGGATCTGGACGGCTTTTTCCTCGATCAGTCGCGCGAAATCGAAGCGGGTGTAATGGTTCTCGCCCGCTGCAAGGGGCACCAGACTGCTGAAGCCTGCAGCCTGTCGGTATGCACCAAAGTTGTTGCACCCGAAGGGCTCTTCAAGCCAGGCCACACGGCACTCGGCCAGGACTGGCATGACCCGCCTGGCATCCGACACGGTGTAATTGGTGTTGGCATCGGTGAGGATCTCGATCCCGTCACCCAGGCGCGCACGCACGGCCTGCACGCGTGCAATATCGGTCTCGGGCGTATCGCCGATGCGCAGCTTCACGGCACGATAGCCCTGCGCCACATAGCCTGCAGCCTCATCGGCCAGCGAGGCCGGCTCCTGAAAGCCCATCGAGATCCCACCGGCATAGGCCGGGATGCGCCGCTTCGCGCCGCCCAGTGCCGCATACAGGGGCAGGCCTGCAGCCTTGGCGCGGATATCCCAGAGGGCCATGTCGATCCCCGAGAGCGCCAGTGCCGCACCCGCGCCGAGCCCATGGCTGGAGAGCTGCATACGGTTGACGCGCGCCCAGACGCCGTTGATATCGTAGGCACTCATGCCCTGCAACAGCGGATCCAGGGTGCTTGCGATCAGGCTCACCACCGCACCGGGACTGCGCCCCGGGTGGGACTCGCCATAGCCGATCAGCCCTTCGGAGGTCACGACCTTCACGATGATGGTGTCGCGCTTGGTCGTGGCACCAACGCCCAGTCGAACGGTCTTGCCTTCGGGCAGGCGAAACGACAGAGGGACGGCAGTAATGCTGCGGATTTTCATATCGGGGATCAACGTGCGTGGGGAAAGTTGGGAGCCCGGCAGCGAGACACTGCCTGGCGCAAGGAAGATCAGAGGCTGCCAATACGCTCGGTCAGTCGCCGCGAATGCCAGCGCTTTGGATCACGCTTTGCCATTTTGCGCGGTCGGCCACCACGGTGGCGCGCAGCTCTTCAGGCGAACTGACAATGGCCTCGATCCCGTTTTCCATGAAGCGCTGCTGCACGTCCGGGCGGGCCACCACAGTGCGCAGGACCTTGTTCCAGTAGCCCACCCATTCCGCGCTCAGGCCTTTGGGCCCACCCACGCCAAACCAGTTGACGACCTGAAATTCGGGCAACACTGACGACACGAGCGGCAATTTCGGAAACAGCGGAGACGGCCGCGGCGAGCCGATGGCAATCGGAACGAGGTTGCCTGCGCTGAGTTGCGGCAGATACTCGGGCAGATTGCCGAACATGATGTCGCAGTTGCCAGCGACCAGATCGAGGATCGCAGGGGCACCGCCCCGGTAAGGCACATGCAGCATATCGATGCCCGCCATCTTCTTGAGCAATTCGCCGGACAGGTGCTGGGAGGTGCCGTTGCCGGCCGAGGCGAAGGTGATCTTTCCAGGCGTTTTCTTCGCCTGTTCGATCAGCCCTTCGACCGATCTGAACTTCACATGTTTGCCGGCCACCAGAATGTTGGTGATGCCGCCGAAATTGCCGATCATCGTGAGGTCGGTATCCACGTTGATCGGGATCTTCTGCCCAGGCATCACTGGAATGACGCACATGGAGGCCATCGGCACCAGACCGATGGTCCGGCCGTCGGGCGCGGCGGTGGCCAGTTGCTGGTTGGCGATGAAACCGCTGGCGCCCGCACGGGTGTCAACGATGACGGGCTGCCCCACCTCAGCGCGGGCGGCTTCCGTAAAAATCCGGCACAAGAGATCGGCCGTGCCCCCAGGCGGAAACCCGCACAGCATGCGGGCCTCGGCGGTGAGCTTTTGCGCCAGGGCCGGCGCCCCCGCAGCGGCAAGTGAAAGGCCCAGGCTGCTGCGCACGAAGCGGCGTCGATTCATAAGGTGTCTCCTGTGGATGGGTATCAGCGCGAACGCCCGACAGGATAGCTGCCGCTGAGGCGGCCTGCACCCCCGTCCAATCGAAGCATGCTCACGAGACCCAAGCATGCAGACGCATGGCAGACTAGCGCAGGGTATGGGGCACGCACCCCGCCACAGAACACCATGACACAGGGAGATCAGACCATGACAGACGCATCGACGCGCACCAGCCGCCTGGACGCAGTGATTGTGGGCGCAGGCTTTGCCGGCATGTACGCGCTGCACAAGTTGCGCGGGCTGGGATTGAGCGTGCGCGCCTTCGAAGCCGGCAGCGGCGTAGGCGGCACCTGGTACTGGAACCGCTACCCCGGGGCCCGTTGTGATGTGGAAAGCCTTGAATATTCCTACTCGTTTTCCGATCCGCTGCAACAGGAGTGGGAATGGCCGGAGCGCTTCTCGGCACAGCCCGACATTCTCAAGTACGCCAATCATGTCGCCGATCGGTTCGACCTGCGTCGGGACATTCAATTCAACACACGGGTCAAGTCTGCGGTCTTCAGCCGATCGAGCAATCTGTGGACCGTGCAGACCGATCGGGGCGATGTCATCGAAGCACGGTTTTGCATCATGGCCTCAGGCAATTTGTCCTTGCCGCGCGTGCCGGACATCCAAGGCATCGAGTCGTACAAGGGCGAGTGGTACCACACGGGTCAGTGGCCCAAGACACCGGTCGACTTCACCGGCAAACGGGTGGGTGTGATCGGCACGGGCTCATCGGCGATTCAGCTGATTCCAGTGGTGGCCGAGCAGGCCAAGCACCTCACGGTATTCCAACGCACGGCCAATTTCAGTCTGCCCTCGGGCAATGAACCCCTGGACCCTGCATTCGTTCGCGCTTTCAAGCAGCGCTACACCGAGCATCGCGCCGAAGCCGACCGTACCCCCTTTGGCATCGCAGGGCATCCGCCCCCCACGAAGTTTTCGCGCGAAGCCACGCCGCAGGAACGTGAGCAGGCGTATACCGCCCGTTGGGGCACGGGCGGCAACATCGCGTTTCTGTATGCCTACAAGGACCTTCTGGTCGACAAGGAAGCCAACGAGATCGCCAGCGACTTCGTGCGCCGAAAGATTCGCGAGACCGTGAAAAACCAGGCCGTAGCCGAGGATCTCCTGCCCAACGATCATTACATCGGCACCAAGCGCCTGTGCCTGGACCTGGGTTATTACGAGACCTTCAACCGCGACAACGTGAGCCTGGTGAACCTCCGCAAGGCCCCGATCGAAACCATCACCGAGCGCGGCCTGCGCACGACACAGGCCGAGCACGCGCTGGATGCAATCATCTTTGCCACTGGCTATGACGCCATGACCGGCGCGCTGCTGGACATTGATATTCGCGTGGAAAACGGCCCATCGTTGCGCGACAAATGGGCAGCCGGACCCACCACGTATCTGGGGCTGCTGACAGCGGGATTCCCCAATCTGCTGATCATCACCGGCCCCGGCAGCCCGTCAGTCAAGTCGAACATGATCGCGGCCATCGAGCAGCATGTGGACTGGATCCATGATCTGCTGGCGCATGTGAAGGCGAGTGGCATTGCACGGGTGGAAGCCGATCCGCAGTCCGAACAGAGCTGGGTCAGCCACGTGAACGATGTGGCCAACAGCACGCTCTATCCACTGGCCAATTCCTGGTATGTCGGGGCCAATATTCCCGGCAAGCCGCGGGTGTTCATGCCCTATGTGGCAGGCCTGGACAAGTACCGTGTCATTTGCAACGACGTCGCTGCCAGCGGTTACCGCGGGCTGGTCATGGAGCGCTGATCATGGACACCATGAGCCTGCCTGCCACACAGATGCTGATTGACGGCCAGTGGGTCGACAGCATTGAAGGTGAATGGATCGCGGTCGAAAATCCAGCGATCAAAAAAGCCTTCGCACGGGTGCCGCGTGCCCGTAGCGAAGACGTCAACCGGGCGGTTGCAGCGGCTGCACGTGCGTTCCGTCAATGGTCACGCATGCCAGCGGCAGAACGCGGCAAGCTGCTCTTTCGCATGGCCGATGCACTGGAGCAGGACAAGGAGCAACTGGCGCGCTTCATCAGCACCGAGAATGGCAACGCCCTGCGCACACAAAGCCGCGGCGAGGCCACGCTCGCAGCTGAGGTGTTCCGGTATGTAGCCGGGCTGAGCCGCGAGATCAAGGGCAACACCATGGCGCTCAACCCCGAGACCCTGGACTACACCCGACGCGAGCCCTATGGCGTGGTCGGTGCCATCGTGCCCTGGAATGCGCCACTGCTGCTCGCCGCACTCAAGATTGCACCGGCACTCATGACCGGCAACACCCTCGTGCTCAAAGCCTCGGAGGAAGCGCCGCTTGCGGTGCTGCACATGGCCCGCCTGTGTGCGCAGCATCTGCCTGATGGCGTGCTCAATGTGCTGACGGGCTACGGCCCTGAATGCGGCGCTGCGCTGGCTGAGCATCCGGATGTGCCGAAGCTCTCGTTCACCGGGTCCACCGCGGTTGGGCGATCGATTCTGGCGGCCGCGAGCAGCCGCATCGCAGCGGTGTCATTGGAGCTTGGTGGCAAGAGCGCGCAGATCGTGTTCCCGGATGTCGATCATGGCTTCGTCGCCGATGGTGTCATCACAGCCATGCGCTTTTCGCGGCAGGGCCAATCGTGCACCGCAGGCTCACGCCTGTTCGTTCACGAGTCAGTCGCCGATACGTTTCTGGTCACCCTTACCGGCAAGCTCAAAGCCATGCGTGTGGGCGACCCGCTGGATGAACAGACCGACTCAGGCAGCCTGGTCAATGCCAAGCAGTTCCGACGCGTGTGTGACTACGTGGGCGAAGCCATCGCGCGCAAC
>DGIT01000129.1 GCA_002386465.1 Burkholderiales bacterium UBA4615
GGGTGGGATGGCGCCTACGACACCGATTTGTCTGCGTTCAGGATGATGAACCTGGTACGCGATGCCATGGGGCTGCTGTTTGCGCTGGGCTATCGGCAAGCGGCCTGCGTGATCGGCCATGATTTTGGATCGCCTGTCGCCGCCTGGTGCGCCACGGTTCGACCCGATGTCTTTCGGTCGGTCGTGCTCATGAGCGCGCCTTTTGGCGGCCCGCCCGCATTGCAGTTTGACACTGCGCGCGCGTCCGGTGTCCGGGGTACATCTCCCGTCGATGTCCATGCTGCACTGGCTGCGCTGCCGCGCCCGCGCAAGCACTATCAGTGGTACTACTCCACGCGTGCGGCGGATGCCGACATGCGTCAGGCTCCACAGGGGATTGCGCATTTCCTGAGGGCTTACTACCACGTGAAGAGTGCGGACTGGGCTGCGAATCGGCCTTATCCGCTCAAGGCCTGGGACGCCGAATCGCTGGCCCTCCTGCCGACTTACTACGTCATGGACCTGAATCAGGACATGGCCGCGACGGTTGCGCCTGAAATGCCCGAACCTTCAGAGGTGGCGGCCTGTGACTGGCTGCCCGATACAGATCTGCAGATCTATGCCGAGGAGTTTGCGCGCACTGGCTTCCAGGGTGGGCTGCAGTGGTACCGATGCTCGACCAGTGGGCGCTTTCATGCCGAGCATCAACTCTATTCAGGGCGTACGATCGACGTCCCGTCCTGCTTCATCGCGGGTCGCAGTGACTGGGGGATCCATCAGAAACCCGGCGAGTTCGAAGCCATGAGGGATCGTAACCTCACACGCATGCTCGAGTGCAAGATCATTGACGGTGCCGGGCATTGGGTGCAGCAAGAGCAGCCACATGCAGTGACTGATACCTTGCTGCATTTCCTCGCAGAGGCGTCGAGGTTAACGAGCTCCTGACATGCTCAGGAGGGGGCAGATTGCCTGAGGCGCTTCAGGAGCGCGATCGCAGTTCGGTCACTTGCATGACGAGTGCGTCAATCACCTCGCCCTGACTGGCGAAATCACCGCTGGCTTTGAGCCGGGTGAGAGCCTCGCGAGTGGTCGCCTTCACCAGCACATTGATGTACACCTTGCGCGGAGGCCGTCCTCGTCTTGCGGGCGCCGTGCCGGCACTTGGGGAAACGGGGCCTGTGGCGATGCGTGTGCTGGCTTTGCGTGTCACGATGATTCAGCTTGCATGAAGTGTGGCCGCGAAGCGTAGCACTGCTTTGCAAGGGCGCAGCCCATAGGGACTAAGTCTGCGTTCCGATTGTAGTTCAGGCACAAACTGGTCATCACTATTTCACCCTACCGTTCTGCACTGAAAAAATCCTTTCATCCGATTTGATTTTATGTAGTGAACCTTGATTTGATGCGCTAGAATCCGCCCGCCCGTCTGAAGAGTGACTCGGACACGGGTACTCGCGGATCCAACCCGCCCGGCCGGATGCGGCCGACGGCAGACCTACAACAACGACAGGGTCTGTCTTCACCCAATACAATGAAGGGGAATCACGATGGTAGGCAACATTCTCGAAATGCTGACGTCCGGCGCCGGCAAAGACCTGATTGGTCCGGCCGCCAAATTGCTCGGTGAGAGCGAGACCGGCGTGCAGTCGGCAGTGACCTCGCTGCTGCCGGTGCTGCTCGGTGGCATGACCCAGAAAGCGTCCACCTCGGGTGGCGCGGCTGATCTGTTCAAGATGGTGACCGGTGCGAATGTCGACACCAGCCTACTGGGCAACATCGCTGGTGCGCTTGGTGGAGCGGGTGGTAGCGCACTGACCTCCGTGGGCACCAGCCTGCTCTCAGGCCTCTTCGGTGGCGATAAGTCGAGTCTGCTCTCCAGCGCGCTCGCCTCGGTCGCTGGCATCAAGCCGTCCTCGGCGACCAGCCTCCTCGGCATGGCTACCCCGTTGGTGTTCGGCGCCATCAAGAAGCTCGTCTCATCACAGAATATCGATGCAGGTGGCTTGGCTAACCTGTTGTTGGGACAGAAGGGCAATCTGGCCAAGGCCAATATCGACCCGCGTCTGTCGAGCGTACTCGGTACGGGCTGGATGGATAAGCTGCCGGCCAGCCTGGCTGCCGTCGCTCCTGCAGCGGCACGTGCGGTGACCCCGCCCCCGCCGCCTGCATCATCAGGCCTGGGCAAGTGGCTGCCCTGGCTGGCCGCTCTGATCGGTGCATTCCTGCTGTGGCAGTGGCTCGGCAAAGGGCCCGAAACCAAACCGGCTGCTCCAGCGCCTGCGCCGGCAGCAACGCCTGCACCGGCTCCTGCCCCTGCGCCCGCCCCGGCTCCTGCTGCGGCTGGCCTGCCCCAGTCGGTGTTCTTCGAAGTGGGTAAGTTCGATATCGGTGATGAGGGCAAGAAGGCGATTGCTGATGCCTTCGCTGCTGCAGGCAAGGATGGCAAAGTGGCGCTGACCGGCTTCACCGACAAGACCGGTGATCAGGCTGCTAACGAAGAGCTTGCCAAGAACCGCGCCAAGGCCGTGAAGGAAGCGCTGGTGGCTGCTGGCCTGACCGACGCCAACATCGAAATGCGCGCGCCTGAGTTCATTACGGGTGCGGCTGATGACCGTATGGCACGTCGCGTGGACATCCTGAAAGCCAACTGATGCGCTGATGCGTGTGTGACAAGCCCCGACTTAGGTCGGGGCTTTTTTTTGCCTGTGCGTCTGATTTCCCGTTTCCCGAGTTTATTTCCTCTGCGAGTGATACCCGTGACGACACCCCTGCTCTTTACCCCGCTCAGTCTGCGTGGCCTGACGCTGCGCAACCGGATTGTTGTAGCACCCATGCATCAGTACTCGGCCGTCCGAGGGTTCCCGACGGACTGGCACCTGATGAATGCCGGGCGATATGCGGCAGGCGGTGTCGGCCTGGTGATGATGGAGTCCACCAAGGTGGAGCGTCGCGGTTGTGGCACGGTGGGTGACCTCGGCTTATGGGATGACGCATTCATCGAGCCCTTACGGCGGATCGTCGACTTCGTTCACGAATGCGGCACCGCGGTCGGGATCCAGTTGGGACACTCCGGGCGTAAGGCCCGTGCGGGTCGGCCCTGGGAGGGCGGCCGCCCGCTCGGTCCTGAGTGTGGCGTGACCGACTGGGATGACTGGGAACTGGTGGCCCCAAGCGCCATTGCTGCAGACGACAAATCGCCCGTGCCACGGGCCCTGAGCACTGCGGAGGTCGGTGAAGTGGTGCAGGCCTTTGGTCGCGCTGCGGCACGGGCATGCAAGGCAGGATTCGATACCGTGGAAATCCATGGCGCCCATGGTTTTCTTGTGCATGAATTTCTGTCGCCACAAGCCAATCAGCGTACCGATCAGTACGGGGGCAGTGACGCCAACCGCCGGCGTTTTGCTATCGAAGTAGCGCAGTGTGTGCGGGCCAACTAGCCCGAAGATCGCCCGCTGTTCATGCGGTTGTCCGTGGATGACGACGCCGGGTGGGGGCCTGCAGAGAGTGTCGTGTTGGCACGGGAACTCAAGGCCGTTGGCGTGGATGTGATCGATTGCAGTGCAGGCGGCATCCTCGCTCGCCCGGTGAGCAGCACGCCGATCGGTTATGGCTACCAGGTTCCTTTCGCGCAAAAGTTGCGCGAAGAAGCTGGCATCAAGACCATGGCGGTTGGCTTGATCGTGCATCACGATCAGGCGGAGCGCATTTTGTCCGAGGGCCGTGCCGATTTGGTGGCTCTGGCGCGCGAGATGCTGCACAACCCGAACTGGGCTGTGGATGCAGCCTGCAAATTCGGATTGGATGGGTATGCCATGACGCCGCCTGCGGCTGGATGGTGGCTGCAAAAGCGGGTCGCCTCGGTGCCAAATCTGGCGACTTCAACTTCACGGCCCACGGGCCTTGTGGTCTAGTGGAGCGTTCACTGGAGGTCGTATCCATGCGAGAACGCTTCATCAGATGGCTCAGGGCAGGTGCCCTGCTGGCGTTGATGTCGGCCGGGCACGCTGCAGCACAGCAGCAGGCTCAGGCGATGGTCGATCTGAATCTGCGCGCAGGCCCCGCCAGGGAATATCCCGTGGTCTCGGTGCTGCAGGCAGGCACCTATGTAGCCATTCAGGCATGCCTGACTGATTATTCGTGGTGCGACGTTGCAGTTCCGCCGCTACGTGGCTGGGTGTATGCGGGCAACCTGCTGGTTCAGCAAAACGGTTCGTCGCAGGCTGTCAATGTTGCCGGAGCGATCGTGGGGATCGGTGTCACGAGCTTTATCCTCAACAGTTACTGGCGCGACCATTACTACAACCGCCCCTGGTACGGTCAGATCAACTACTGGAACAACTACCCGCCGTACCA
>DGIT01000067.1:0-2410 GCA_002386465.1 Burkholderiales bacterium UBA4615
GCATGGGCTGCGAGGTGATCCATCTGGGCCACAACCGGTCGGTGAAGGAGGTGGTGGATTGCGCGTTGCAGGAAGATGCGCAAGGCATCGCCGTCTCGTCGTATCAGGGCGGCCACGTCGAGTACTTCAAATACATGATCGACCTGCTGCGCGCCAACGGCGCAGGCCACGTCAAAGTGTTTGGCGGCGGTGGCGGTGTGATTGTGCCTGCGGAAATCCGCGAACTGCACGACTATGGTGTGACGCGCATCTACTCGCCCGAAGACGGTCAGAAGATGGGCCTGGCCGGCATGATCGGCGACATGATCGCGCGCTGCGACATCGATCTGGCACCCTATGCGCCCACCACGCTCGACGCCATCTGCGCTCCGAGCGTACGCACCACCGACGCCGCGGGCGCGGATGCATTGGCCACCTCATTGGCCACCTCACGCCGCGCGCTCGCCCAGCTGCTCACAGCGCTGGAAAACGGCCGTGCGCCTGGCAATCTGGACGCGGCCGGATTCGCCGCACTGCGAACTGACCTGCACACCCGTGCCGACACGGTTCGCACGCCCACACTGGGCATCACCGGGACGGGCGGTGCAGGCAAATCCAGCCTCACCGATGAGCTGGTGCGTCGCTTCAGGCTGGACCAGGACGATGCACTGCGCATTGCGATCATTTCTGTGGACCCCACCCGCCGCAAGTCAGGTGGCGCGTTGCTGGGTGATCGCATTCGCATGAACGCGATCGAGCATCCGAACATCTTCATGCGCTCGCTGGCCACGCGCGATGCCGGCAGCGAAATCAGCCAGGCATTGCCCGATGTGATTGCGGCCTGCAAGGTGGCCGGCTTCGATCTGATCGTGGTCGAAACCTCAGGCATCGGTCAGGGCGACGCCGCCATCGTGCCGCTGGTGGACGCCACGCTGTACGTCATGACCCCCGAGTTCGGCGCCGCAAGTCAGCTCGAGAAAATCGACATGCTCGACTTTGCCGACTTCGTAGCGATCAACAAGTTTGATCGCAAGGGGTCGATGGATGCGCTGCGCGATGTGAGCAAACAGGTGCAACGCAACAAGGAGCTCTGGACCACTGCGCCCGACAAGATGCCAGTCTTCGGCACGCAGGCCTCGCGCTTCAACGACGATGGTGTGACTGCGCTCTATCAGGGCCTGCTGCCCAGACTGAAAGAGCTGGGTCTGCGTGTGGCTAACGAAGCCGGCCGACTGCCCCAGGCCACGCAGCGCTTCTCCAGCAGTCAATCGGTGATTGTGCCGCCTGCGCGTTCGCGCTATTTGGCCGAAATTTCCGACACGGTGCGCGGCTACAAAAAGCGCGCCCGTGCCCAGGCCCGTCTGGCGCGCGAGATTCAGCAGCTTCGCGAAACCGCTCGCATGCTCCTGGAAGACGATGGCACACGCAGTGGTGCACGCGATACGGTGACCGCGCTGGCTGTGCGTCGTGAATCAGGCCTGGAGGGCGCAGCCCGCCAGTTGCTCGATGGCTGGCCGGCGCTGAAAGCTGCCTATGCAGGCGATGAGTTCGTGGTGAAGGTGCGCGACAAGGAGCTGCGCACGCAGATCACGTCCACGTCGCTGTCGGGCACGCGCATTCGCAAGGTGGTGCTGCCGGATTATGAAGACCATGGCGAGCTGCTCAAGTGGCTTCTGCTGGAAAACGTGCCGGGCTCCTTCCCTTACACCGCAGGCGTGTTCGCGTTCAAACGCGAGGGCGAAGACCCTACCCGTATGTTCGCCGGTGAAGGCGATGCATTTCGAACCAACCGCCGGTTCAAGCTGCTCTCAGAAGGCATGCCGGCCAAGCGGCTCTCGACCGCCTTTGACAGCGTCACGCTCTATGGCAACGACCCGGCCGAGCGCCCCGACATTTACGGCAAGGTGGGCAATTCGGGGGTGAGCATCGCCACCCTCGAGGACATGAAGGTGCTGTACTCGGGCTTCGATCTGTGCGACCCGGCCACCAGCGTGAGCATGACCATCAATGGTCCGGCGCCGAGCATCCTGGCCATGTTCATGAACACCGCCATCGACCAGCAGCTTGCGCGTTTCACTGAGAAAAATGGCCGCGCACCCCATGCAGATGAGGCGGCCAAGCTGCGCGCCTGGACGCTAGCCAATGTGCGCGGCACGGTGCAGGCCGACATCCTGAAGGAAGACCAGGGCCAGAACACCTGCATCTTCTCCACTGAATTCAGCCTGAAGGTCATGGGCGATATTGCCCAGTACTTCGTGCAGCACGATGTGCGCAACTTCTACTCGGTGTCGATCAGCGGTTATCACATCGCCGAAGCCGGGGCCAACCCGATCAGCCAGCTCGCCTTCACGCTGTCCAACGGCTTTACCTTCGTCGAGGCCTATTTGGCGCGCGGCATGAAGATCGACGACTTCGCGCCCAACCTGAGCTT
>DGIT01000067.1:2456-6650 GCA_002386465.1 Burkholderiales bacterium UBA4615
TCTTCAGCAACGGCATGGACCCGGAGTACACGGTGCTGGGTCGCGTGGCACGACGCATCTGGGCCGTGGCCATGCGCGAGAAATACGGTGCGAATGAGCGCAGCCAAAAGCTGAAGTACCACTGCCAGACCAGCGGGCGCAGCCTGCATGCGCAGGAGATTCAGTTCAACGATATTCGCACCACGCTGCAGGCGCTCATTGCCACCTACGACAATGCCAACAGTCTGCACACCAACGCCTTCGACGAGGCGATCACCACGCCCACCGAAGACAGCGTGCGCCGAGCAATGGCCATTCAGCTGATCATCAATCGCGAATGGGGTCTGGCCAAGAACGAGAACCCCAATCAGGGCAGCTTCGTGATCGATGAGCTGACCGAGCTGGTCGAAGAGGCGGTCCTGGCCGAGTTCGAGCGCATTGCCGAGCGCGGCGGCGTGCTGGGCGCGATGGAAACCGGTTATCAGCGCGGCAAGATTCAGGATGAGTCGATGCACTACGAGCACCTGAAGCACACCGGCGAGTACCCGATCATCGGCGTGAACACCTTCAGAAATCCGAAGGGCGACCCGATCCCAGAGAAGCTGGAACTGGCCCGCTCCACCGACGAAGAAAAGCAGTCACAGCTAACCCGGCTGCGTGCCTTCCAGTCCGAGCGAGCCGCTGATGCACAGGCCATGATCGGCCGTCTGCGTCAGGCGGTGATCGACGAAGGCAATGTCTTCGAAGTGCTGATGGACGCGGTGCGTGTGTGTTCGCTTGGGCAGATCACCCACGCATTGTTCGAGGTGGGCGGGCAGTACCGGCGGAATATGTAGCGCTTATCAAACCGACCTGGCGTTACACCCCCGAGAGCACGTGCACCACGCGCTTGGCCACCAGCGGGCGCGTCTTGGCCGCGTACTCGGCCATGTGGGGCGCAGCGGCATGCGCCTTGAGTGCATCCAGGCTCGCCCACTTCTCGATCACGATGAAGGTGTCCGGCCCGGCAGGGGTGGCCGTGGGAGTGGTGGGATCGGCATCGACCACCGCACCGTATTCGATGCAGCCGACCTCGGCGTGTACCTTTGGCACATTGGCCTTGAAGGCCTCAAGAATGGTGGCGCGCTGACCAGGCAGGGCGGTGATGATGGCAAGGACATGGATCATGTGAAGCTCCAAGGAGTGAGGTTGAAATAGCAGGCGGTGCTGTGGCCGTGAGGGTACTGATCAGCGCAGCGATGAATACACCGCCGACTCGAACGCGTTAAAGAGCGGTAGCGACTTGGCGTCGGCAAACGGGAGGATCTGGGTCATGTAGACGCCGGCCAGTTTGCTCGTTGGGTCGATCCAGTAGTAGCAGTTGGTGAGCCCCGCCCAGGACATGGACCCGGCGGCGCGACCGGTGGGCGCAGGTTGCAGGTTGATCTGGAACGCCAGACTCCAGGCCTTGGGCACGCCCGGAAAAAATTCCGCATCGTTGGATCGCGCGGGCACAGCGGTCTTGAGCATTCGCACGCGGCAATCGCCCATGTGATTGATGCCCATCAGCGCCACGGTTTCGGGGCGCAAGATGCGCTCGCCGCGCGCCGAGCCGCCATTCAGGATCATGCGGGTGAAGGTCAGATAGTCACGCGCGGTGCTCAGCAGCCCGCCTCCGCCCTGATCCACACCAACCGGCAGGGGAGGAGGCGCATGAGTGATGACCGACAGCGCGCCATCGTTGCCGCGCTGATGCATGCTGGCCATGTGCGCGCGCATGGCGTCGGTCGGTCGAAAAGCGCTGTTTGTCATGCCCAGCGGTTCGAAGAGATGATCACGCAGATAGGTGCCCAGCGGTTTGCCACTGGCCGCCTCGACCATCTTGCCCGCCCAGTCGGTATTCACGCCGTACTCCCAGCGCTCGCCGGGGTCGGCAATGAGGGGCGTCTGGATCGACTCGTTGGTGCGGGTTTCGGTGGCAGGCACCCCCATCACGTCCTTGTAGCGCTTGATGTCCTCGTTCCAGATCTCGTAGCTGAAGCCTGCAGAATGCGTGAGCAGATGACGCAGGGTGATCGGTCGCTTCGGTGGCCGCAGCAGCGGCTTTCCCTGCGCATCAAAGCCGGTCAACACGCCCACTTCGCCCAGGGCCGGCACCACACGCCCTGCCGGTGCATCGAGGTCCAGACGCCCCTGCTCAACCAGCTGCAATGCGGCGGTCGAAGTCAGCGCCTTGGTCATCGAGGCAATGCCGACCACGGTGTCGAGCGTCATGGCGTCGCTGCCGCCCAGACGGCGCACACCGAACGCGCCTTCATAAACGGTGTGCTCATCAGTGGTGGCCATGGCCGCCACGCCCGGAACGTCGCCGTGGTGGACTGCTTCACGGAGCAGATGATCGATGTTGCGCTGCGCGTTCATGCAAGCTCCTGAAGCTTCTCGATATGGTCGGTCAGATGCTTATGGAAATGGCCGATCGCCTGCTCGTAGTGACCGAAGGTGAAATGGCTGTTGGCGCCCGAGGTGAGCCCCTCCTGGATTGCGCAGGCGGCCTGACGATCCTCCGTCAGCCCGGAGTCCTGCACGAAGTTTGCGTCGCGCCGCGCCTCGGCGATGTCCAGTGGCTTTCCATGCTTGATCCGAGGGGCGAGCTGATAGATCACCCAATGTGTTTGGGACGGCGTCACCGGCTCCAGAATGACGAGCATCGCGTGACTGGACAGAAAGGTCACGTGGCTGTTGGGAAAGAGCTGATGGACATCGGTGATGCGGCCCTGCACATCCCATTCTTCGCGCGGTGTATTGCGCAGCTTCTCGATGCGACGAAACGGAAAGACGATGCGTGAATTGCAACCGTGCAGCTCGACGATGTTCAGGTTGTCGTAGCCGTAGGGATAGAACGACTGGCCGTGCAGCGCCCTGATGTGATAACCCTCCATCGAGGTCTCGCCGATCAGCTTCCAGTTGGCCTGGTCGTCGAACTCGAGCGTGTTGAAATGGACATAGTCGGATGGCACGAGATCAGGCATGTGAGGCAGTGGCCCGTCTGAAATGGGCGCCTCTTGCGTGATGAAGACAATGCCGCCCTGTTCGTGTGCTGTGACGGGCACGAGCCCGTGAGCATCCTTGTCGAGCCCCGGAAAGCCATCTGCTGCAGGGATATGGCGTAGCGCGCCATCGAGGCCGTAGGTCCAGGCGTGATAAGGGCAGGAGAAGGCGCGTTTGCAGCCTTCGCCCTCTGCCAGCCTCATGCCGCGATGGCGACACGCATTGCGAAACCCGCGCACGATGCCGTCGGTGCCGCGCACTACAAGAAGCGGCGTACCCAGCGACGTGCGTGCAATGTAAGAGCCGGGGTCAGGCAGCGCCGCAGAAGGGCAGAACGCCGTGGGCACACGGCGCATGACATTAAGTTCGGCCTCGAATCGCTGCGGCGATACATAGTTCGCCGCTGGCTCGCGCCACACGCTTGAGCCCTTGTCGGTCGACTGCCCGTCGACATGCGCCAGGATGCGGTCGATCAACTCATGGTCATTGAGGTGTGTACTCATCATTTACCTGTTGAACACAAAATGCTGGTTGCGACCGGTGTTTGCATGGTCCGCCACCCGGCGGTATCGACCAAAAAACGCATCGCGCACTTGGTGACGTGCAGTCTCAAGAAACTGTTGTCGTGCCAGCGCATCGTCGGGAGCCACCGGAAGGTCTGCGGGCAGCGCAGTGGAATCGAACGCAAAGCCCATGTGGTGGTCTTCCTGTCGGCATAAGCCTCTATCCTATACGTTCGATCATCCGCACTCTCAGGGGTCAGTGCATGCGTGCCAACGCTTCATTTGAGTCACTCTCTACCGCCCGAGCACAAGACGCCGCCCTGCGTGAACGCGCCCGGCGCGTGATTCCGGGCGGCATGTTCGGCCACATGAATGTGGCCTCCCTGCCCCCGAACTACCCGCAGTTTTTCGAAGCGGCTGAGGGCTGCCGACTGCGCGATGCAGATGGTCGCCACTTCATCGATTTCATGTGCGCGTACGGCCCGATGATCGTGGGCTATCGCAACCCGCTGGTGGATGAAGCAGCCGCGCGTCAGGCCAGCCTGGGCGATCTGATGACCGGGCCGAGCGCGCGCATGGTGGAGCTGGCCGAGCGCCTCGTGGCACTGTTGCCGCATGCCGACTGGGCGCTGTTCCAGAAGAACGGCACCGATGCGACCACCCTGTGCGTCACGATCGCACGGGC
>DGIT01000139.1 GCA_002386465.1 Burkholderiales bacterium UBA4615
GTGGTTGCCGATGTAGTCGATCACCTTGAGCGTCTTACCCGGCTGCTTGCGCAGCCCGCGACCAAACTGCTGCAACCAGATCACCTGCGACTCGGTGGGTCGCAGCATCATCACGGTATCAATGGCCGGCACATCAACGCCTTCGTTGAACATGTCCACGGCAAACACCACCGACATCTCACCGCGCGCCAGCGCCTCCAGCGACAAGGTCCTGGGGTCGGTGCTTTGGCCGGCATGGACCGCTGCACACAGCACTTGGCGGGCCTTGAAGAACTCCCGCATGAAGTCGGCGTGGCGTTGCGACACGCAAAAGGCAATGGTTCGCTCACCGGCGTGCTTTTGCCATTGCTCAAAAACATTGAGCGCGCGACTGGTCGTGGCCACCTGAGCGGTGAGCGCGTCTTCGTCGAAGCGCGCGCTGCGCCAGGGAATTTGCGCGTAGTCGACTTCGTCGGGAACGCCCAGATAACGATAGGGGCTGAGCAGTTCAAGCTCGATGCCTCGCGGCACGCCACACCGATACACCAGGTTTTCGGCGCACAGGCCCAGCAGATCACCGCCGTCGGTTCGCTCAGGCGTGGCCGTGAGGCCCAGCATGAACTGTGGCTCGAAGTGCTCGATCAGGCGGCGGTAGGTGGGTGCGGCGGCGTGATGAAACTCGTCGACCACGATGTAGTCGAAGGCGTGGCGGGCAAACTGGCGCAGGTGGTTGGCACGCCCCAGGGTCTGGATGGATGCAAACAGGATCTGCGCGTTGGGCGCGCGCTCGTTGCCGGTGTACAGACCCAGAGTCGAGTCGGGCAGGATACGCCGAAACGTTGCCAGCGCCTGCTTGAGAATCTCGTCGCGATGGGCTACGAACAGAATGTTCCGAGCCCCCATGCGGGCCACATCAAAGGCCGCCAGCCAGGTCTTGCCAAGGCCCGTGGCCATGACCACCAGGCCTGCGCGGTTGCCTGCCGCGCGTGTGGCCGACAGCGCTTCTAGAGCTTCGAGCTGGATGGTGTTGGGCAAGGGCACGGGCTGCGGGGGTTCGACGGGGCCGATGGCCTCGCGCTCAGCCGTCATCGCGCCCGTGAAGATGTCCCGTTGACGTTGGGGGCGTTGCGCACGGTATTCACTGAGCCAGCCCTCGTCGATTGGCCGCGTTTGCGGATGCGCAAACAGTTGCTCGAATGCACGGCGCGCCTGGGCCAGGCCAGAGGGATCTCTAGACCCCTGGATGGCGTAGTTCCATTCCACCCCCTGCAGCAAAGCCGATTCGGACAGATTGGAGCTGCCCACAAACGCCAGGTCGTGCGCGACGTTCCCAAGCATTAGCCCGACCGCACCGAGGGCTGGCTCATCGCTTGAGTGCAGCAGCAGATAGGCCTTGGGATGAAAGCTCTGGCCGTTGGTGACGTACACCCGCAGTTGCACCTTCTGGCTGCCATGCACGGCTTGCAGGTCCAATAGCCTGTGCAAGGCGTTGGGATCGGTCACACCCAGATAGTCGCCGGTCACCAGACGCAGACGGCCGCCGCGCGCGAGCATGTCATCCAGATGCTCGAGCAGGCGGCCCACGCCACTGGGCATGACAAAGGCCACGGCAACGTCCATTTGAGAGGCACGGGCCAGGTGTTGCTGCAATTGGGGCAGCAGCGGATTGTCATGCCCGGTGGTGAGCATGGCAGGGGGCATCGTGGCCGTGCTTGTGTCGATGCGTGGGGCGCCCGCATCTTGCACAAGAGGCATCGGCGTTGCCGGGCGCTCTGATGCGCTCAGGTAATTGCCTTTGGAGGGAATGACATGACGCACGCCGCCGCGCGGATCTTCCATGTCACCCGTGCGTCGCGGAATGACATGCAAGTGCAGGTGCGGGACGGTTTGCCCGGCCGCCGCGCCGCTATTGATGCCGAAATTGAAGCCCTCGGCCCCGTACTGGTTCTTGATGAGCTCGCACACCGGCGCAATGGCACCGAACAGAGCCGCGCGCTCTTCCTCAGTCGCGTCGAACCAGGTGGGAATGTGCCGATGCGGCACGATGAGGACATGCCCTTGCGAGACCGGAAACCCGTCCAACAGCGCGAGGACCGTGGGGAGGCGCAAGACCACCCGCGAGGGGTCAGGGTGGCAGAAGGGGCAGGGGGCGTGCAATTGGGGCAGAGTGGCCAGGGAGCGTGCTGGGTGGTGTCGCGCGCGCCGTAGTGACCGTAGCAGTGTGAGATCCCCGAATTTACAGGGACGAATGACTGCACGCCTACACCCGAAAGAAGCAGGGAGAGGAGTGTCCGGCGGATGATGTGATCGAATGGCCGGGCCCGGCCAGGGCAAGACCGTGTTACCCACAAGAAGGGCTTTCTACTTGGCAGACGATTGAGCAGCCCCTCCACGCCATGGCAGATCTTGCCATTTCATGCCCTGGCCAAAGTCGAAGCACGCAAGAAGCGGCGCTGATGCCGGTTGTCCGTCAGCGTGAAGCGGCCAGCGACTGACGGGCACTGCTGGGCTTTGAAGGCTAACCTTCAGTGTCTGCTGGCAAGCCCGCCCCCGACACGAATGAGTCCTTGCAGGAGCCCCGACTTGAGGGTCAACCGGAAAGCTTGCATCGCCCGCCGCTCCGAGGCCAACGAATGCTCATCTGGGCGCTAATCCATGCACCGCTTCAGTCAACGGCTGTCTCAGGCATCACAATCAAACCATGCGCACTCACTTCGTCCTCATCGACTATGAAAATGTCCAACCCAACTCTTTTGCTGGCCTGGAGGTGGAGCACTTTCGTGTACTGGTGTTCGTTGGAGCTAGTCAGAACAAACTAGCGTTCGAGACTGCCGCCGCCGTTCAAAAACTTGGCGCGCGAGCTGAGTACGTGAAGATCGCTGGAAACGGATCAAATGCGTTGGACTTTCATATCGCGTTCCATCTCGGTCACTTGGCCGCTCAAAACCCGACCGCGCTCTTCCACATCATTTCTAAGGACACAGGCTTCGATCCGCTCATTCAACACCTGAAGGAACGGAAGGTCTGTGTCTCGCGCTTTAAGGATGTCACGGACATCCCGCTACTGAAGGCAGCGAACTCCAAAACAACCCCTGAGAAGATTGACGTTGTGATTGCCAACCTTCGGCAACGAGGCGCCTCAAAGCCACGCACGCTCAAGACACTCACAAGCACCATCAACTCGTTGTTTCAGAAGCAGTTGAATGAGGAAGAACTGGCTGTACTGCTAAAGGGTCTCCAATCCAAGGGATTGATCACTGTCGACGAAAACAAGGTCACGTACGCGCTTCCGAGCGAGACGTAGCACCACGTTCAAGCCGGATCCGATAAACACCGACTAGCTCACCGAGATCCAAGCTCAGCCCGCGGTCGCCATCTCCTCCCCGTCGTTTAAGAACGCACGCATTCGGATCGGTAGGGATCTGGCGAAACACCAATGGCTTCTCATCCCCTGTGCGAATTCTTCGCTATAGGCCTCTCGGTTCAAGCAACTAACCAAAATGCATTCCCGATTACACGTATTGTTGGGAATGCAATTCGGCTTGAGCAGGGGCGACCCCGTCAGCGCGCCTTCAGCGCCCCCACGAACTTCTGCCATCGCACCTCGTCCTCGCGCAGAAACGCGTCGAAGGCAACAGTGTCGAGGAAAGCAATCTCACCGCCGACGCCGGCCGTGCGCGTGCGAACCTCCTCGGCGGCGGCCGCCGCGCGCACTGCAGCGGATAACTTTGCAATCACCTCCGGCGCGGTGCCTGCCGGCACGTGCAGGCCATACCAGCTGATCACGGTGACCTCGGGGTAGCCGGCCTCGGCCATCGTCGGGACGTCCGGAATCAACGAAGAGCGGCGATTGCTAGTGCTTGCAAGGGCTTTGATACGGCCACCGGAGATCGTGCCCATCGCGACATTCAGAGGCAGCACCGACATCGACAACGTCTCGTTGATCAGGTCAGCGATCACCGGCGGGCTGCCCTTGTACATCACGCTCTGCATCTGGATGCCGGCCACCTTCTTCAGCATCTCGATCGCCATCGTCTGCGGCGCGCCCGGTCCGGCCTCGCCGTAGTTCAACTCGCCAGGCCGCGCTTTCGCCGCCGCCACCAGCGCCTGCACTGTGCTCGACGGCGAACCACTGGGCACGACCACCACGTTCGGAGCAACCGTAAAGCGCGCAACCGGAACCAGTTCCTTAGGCGTCCACCGCAGCCCGGTCTCGACCAGCGGATTCGCGATCAGGTAGGTTGCGGTGGCCAGTACCGTGTAGCCGTCGGGCGCAGCCTTCGAGACCACGTCGGGTCCGATGTTGGCATTGGCGCCGGGCCGGTTTTCCACTATGACTGGCTGACCGAGCGTCTGTTGCATGTGCGAGGTGATCAGGCGGGTCATCACGTCGACCGCGCCGCCGACCGGATAGGGGACGACCACCCTGATCGGTTTCGAGGGGAACGGCTGCGCATGCGCATATGCAGTGACACCAAACGCGCACGCTGCGGCGACCAGGCGCAGTACTCTCATCAGGGGCGCGTTCATCACTGCGCCTCAAGCGGTGCGACGAGTGGCACACCCGGCACGCGGATGCCGTCAGGCCGGCCGTGCGCCGTCGCCCGCTGAAACTCGCCTGTCATGAATGGTGGCAGTGGCGGCCCGTCCTCGCAGGCCAGCCACAGACGCAGCAGGTGACGACGGCGATGCAGCTCGGGCCAGTCCTCATAAGCGGTACGCGAGTGCAGGATCGAGTGGTTGCAAAGTACTTGAATGTCACCCGGCGAAAACGCCATGTCCAGGTGCAGCGCTGGGTCTGCGGCGAGCGCATCGAGATGGTCCATTGCCTCGAGCTGAAAGGACGACAGCCGGGGTACCTCGGACATGAGCTGAGACTTTTCAATCGCGCTGCGCACATAGGTCGCGATCATCCGATCCTGCCACGGCGTGAATGCGGCGATCTCGGCCCACGGTCGGCGCCCGGCCGGAACCTCGCCCCAGCGCGTGTAGTACAAGGGCGCGGTCAGCGCGCGCGCGTGATCCGGACGCCGGCGCACCAGCTCATTCCAGATCGTCGTGGAGCTGACGATTGACGATAGGCCACCGCTGCGGCTTGAGCGCAGGCACAGCAACGACACGACGTCCGACGAGTCGGCATGGTAGTTGAGCCGGGCGCTAGTCTGGTAGCCGCGCACCTCAGGGTCGGCATAGTCGAGCCCGAGGTTGGTCACGTGGCCCAGCACGTGACCCTTGCCGTTTTGCGACACCGGCTCGCCCATCCAGCGCCCGAGCCCCCAGTACGCCATCGCCGACTCACGCATCGTGTAGCGCTCCACGGGGATGCCGCGCATCAGGAAGAAGCCGCGGCCGTGCAGCACTTCGCGGCGAACGGTTGCCATTCGATCGCGCAGCGCGTCAAGCGGGAAGTGCTCGCGGCCGATGTCAACGATGTCGAGGCCGGTCGAATCGGCGTGCCGCACCGCGCGGTCGATCTCGTCGATCTCGGCGGGCGTGAATGTATGGATCCAGTCGTCGCGTCGCGCCATATCCGGGCCATACCAGGCCTGAGGCGTGTCGAACACGGGTAGGTCAGCAGCGGTCGTGTCGGATGTCTCAGTGTTGGGGTGTGCGGTTGCGGTGTTCATCTTGGGTCCTCTCGCGGGGGATCGGGGGTCGTCGGTTTACTCGGGCGTGGCGCCTGACAGCTTGAAGGCCTTCGCCCAGCGAACGATCTCGCTGTTGACGCGCTGCGCGGTGCTCGCGGGCGTGGAATCGTCGACCGGCGTGATGCCGAGGGCGTCGAGCTTCGCGCGAATTGCCGGCTCGCGAAGCACCTGGTTAATCGCAGCGTTGAGCCGGTCAACGATGGGCCCCGGTGTGCCCAGCGGCGCCATCACGACGTTCCATGTGCCGACCTCCATCCCGGGTACACCCGCCTCAGCGAAAGTGGGCACGTTGGGTGCCGAGCTCATCCGCGCAGCACCCATTACGCCAAGCGCGCGCAGCCTGCCGGCCTGCACCATCGGCAGGCCGACGCCAATCGAGCCGCCCATGAACTGGACCTGGCCGGCGACCGTGTCTTGCAGCGCCGGGCCGGTGCCCTTGTAGGGCACGTGGACTGCGGAGAAGCCAGCGGCGTTCTTGAACAGCTCGACGCCAAGGTGGCTTGTGCTGCTGCCGGCCGCGCCATACGAATACTTGTCGGGGTTGGCCTTGAGGAGCGCAACAAAGTCCTTCAGATTGTCGGGCATCGACGGGTGCGCAAACAGCACAATCGGCACCGTACCGATGAACGCGATCGGCGCGAAGTCCTTTACTGGGTGATACGGCAGGCTCTTGAACACCGACATATTTAGCGCGTGCGTGGCCGCGGTGCCGAAGATCAGCGTGTAGCCGTCCGGTTTGGCCTTCGCGACAAAATCTGTGCCGACGATACCGGTCGCGCCCGCCCGGTTGTCGACGACGATCGTCTGGCCAAGCACCTCGCCCAGCCGCGGCGCGATCGCGCGGCAAAAGATGTCGGTCTCGCCACCGGGCGCAAACGGCACGATCATCCGTATCGGGCGATTCGGGTACGGCGCCTCCTGCGCGACTGCGCAGGGCGTCGCGAGCGTCGCGCCGACCGCGGCAGCCGCCACCAGCCATATCGCACCGAGCGCGCGCATGCTTGCTCTCACCATCGTCTCCTCCGTTTGATTCGGTACCCGCGAGCCGTCTTTGCGGCCCGCGAAAGCGTGTTCAGTGAGCCAGCTCGGCGACGATCTCGGATAGCCCGAAGACCGGCGCGCGCGGCGTTCGCTGCCACGCAATCATGTCTTCGTTCCGGTCGGCAAACGCCGGCGGCAAGCGCGCAAAGCCTGGGGTGCGCAGCCACAGCCGCAGCAAATGACGCTTGCGTTCGGGCTCCGGCCAGTCCTCGTAATCGGAGCGGGAATGCAGCACGGTGTAGTTGCACAGGAACTGCATGTCACCCGGCTCGAACTGCATGTCGAGATAAAACGCCGGATCGTTGCAAAGTGAGTCCATCAGGTCGAGCGCCTCCCGCTGGGCACCGCTCAGCCTCGGTACCTCGGTTAAGCGCTGAGCGCTCTCGATGAACGTGCGGTTGTAGCGCACGTAGAGGCGGCCCTCAAAGCGCGTGAAGCATGGCGTCGTGTACCAGGGCTTCTGGCCCGCGCTTTCCTCGCCGCGGCGGTCGACACAAAACGGCTCGTTCATCACCGCCCAGAGGTCGGGCCGTCGCTCGACGAACGCGTTGTGCACGGCGGTCGAACTGACAATGCGTGACGTTCCGCCGGACTTCGCATGCTGCAAACACAGGAGCGCGACGACATCAGTCGAGTCGTTGTGGAACGGCAGGTGCGCATGAGTCTGGTAGCCACGAACTCGCACGTCGGTCTTCCAGTCGACGCCAAGGTCTCGCACGTGGCCGAGCATCTCGCCCTGCGCGTTTTGCGCGAACGCGGGCCCGAGCTGCGCGCCCAAGCCCCAGTAGACGAGAGCTGCGTCGGCCCGGGTATAGCGGTGCATCGGCAGGCCACGCAGCAACGCGAAACCGCGGCCGTCCTCGAGCGCCTCAAGAATTGTCGCCATCTTGCGGGCTACCCGGGGTACGTGGAAGTCCTCGCGACCGAGCGCCGGAACGCCGATGCCGGCCGCCTTGGCCGAGGACAGCGCCGAGTCGATCTCGGCGAGGTCCTCGTCATCGAGGCGCACGATCCAATCGTCACGGACCGCCATGTCCGGCCCGCGCCAGACGGAGGGATGGTCGTAAGTTGGGGGGGAGTTTGTGGTGTTCATTGGGTCTCCAATCTTAGATTTATCGATGCGAGCGCGTTCGCCTCACGCCCGACGGCGCGCCTTGTCGGGTGTCCTGCCAGTCTCAGCATCTCGTACTGCGATTGCCTGCAGCGCCGCGTCGCGGTTTTCAACTGCCAGCTGCCGCTGAATCACCTCCGCAGAGTCGGCGTCCCCTTCGGCGAATGCGGCGAAGAGCGCACGCCAGGTACGCAGCGAACGGTTGCGCCGCGCCTGCGTCGCAAGCCCGAGCCGGGCATAGCGTCCAATCGCGAGCGCGAAAGAGCCGATCATCTCGGCGAGCCGGGGGTT
The DNA here is from genome assembly GCA_002386465.1 of Burkholderiales bacterium UBA4615. GTDB lineage: Bacteria > Pseudomonadota > Gammaproteobacteria > Burkholderiales > Burkholderiaceae_E > UBA4615. The sequence goes on from DGIT01000139.1 coordinate 8,071, forward strand.
GCCCGATGCCTGCGCGATATCAAGCGCCGTGGCCGCGCTCGCACGCGCATACCCGTCCGGGTCGGCGACCGATGCCTCAAGCGCGGCGAGAGCCCCGGCAAGCGAAGCAGGCAGCGTGCCCTTACAGCGGGCGGCGACTTCTCTGGCGGCAAGGCCAACGAGCACGGCGCGGATGTCGAACAGTTGAACCACCTCGTCGCCCGACAGCAGCGTGACGCGCGCGCCGCGCTGCGGCGTGATCGTCACCATGCCTCGGGTCGCCAACATCCGCAGCGCCTCGCGCAGTGGCGAGCGGCTGATACCGAGCATCTCGGCGAGCACCTTCTCGTTGAGACGCTCGCCCGGTGCGAAGCGTTCTTCGACGATGCCGGTCGCGATCCAGTCCGCCACCTGCGAGGGCAGCGTACGGTGCAGCTCGGTGGCGATCACGACTGGACCGGGGCGCACAGGACTCTCCAGGATGGGCGCCACGCAGGATGCGTGCGCCGTATCAAATTGACGTTATCACCGTTGGTGTCGAATGTCGACATTCGACACCAATCGAGGTTGGGACGCCAGCCCGGCCGCTCCTCTGTCAGACTCGCCAGGTCATTCGAGTGCGGAGCCCTGCGCGTGCAGCACCTCGACCGAGCGATGCCGGCTTGACAGCCTCTCGGGCCCGACCAGGTGCTGGCTTGCCATTTGCTTCGTCCAAGACTTTGCTAGCCCGGTATAGACGCTGTTGCCGGCTCGCCTTCCGACGTATTCTCAATACCAAGGAGACTTCGCATGAAACGAACACCATCGATGGTCAAGCGCCGCAGCGTGCTTGGATCGGCCGTCGCTGCCTGGGGCTTGAGCATGGCCAAGCCATTGCGCGCACAAGCCTATCCAGCCCGCCCGATCAAACTTATCGTGCCCTACCCGCCAGGTGGAACCACCGATCTGGTGGCACGCGCGTTTGCCGAGCACATGACTCGTGAACTCGGCCAGCCGTTTGTTGTCGACAACCGCCCCGGTGCCGCAACTAATATCGGCACCGAAGCCGCAATGCGCTCGCCCCCCGACGGCTACACCCTGTTGCTGAGTACATCTGGCTTGGCCACGAACTTCGCCACAGGCCCGGTTCCGTCGTTCGATCCTCAAAAGACGCTGGCCCCGATCACGCTGATCAACCAGATGGCCTTTGTTGTCTGCGCCAATCCGAGCGCCCCGTTCTCGACCGTGCGTGAATTGCTGAGCGCCGCTCGTGCTCGCCCGGGGCGCATCACCATTGGCAGCGCTTCGCTTGAATACATCGTCAAGCTCCTCAATGCCCAGTCGGGTGTCGACATCTTGCACGTGCCCTACAAGGGCGGCGCCGCAGCGATGAATGATGCAATCTCAGGGCAGATCGATCTGGCGGTGGCCCTGACTCCGGTGATGCTGCCGCAGATCCAGAGTGGCAGGCTCAAGCCGATCGGTGTCAGCGCCGAGCGCCGAGTGGGGGCCTTGCCGAATGTCAGTACTTTCATCGAATCGGGCGAATCCACCTTTCGCGTCGACAGCTGGTATGCGCTTCACGGACCAGCAGGTCTGCCACCGCCAATCGTGCGCCAGTTGTCCGACGCAGCAAAACGAGTTCTGACGCAGCCCGAGTTTGTTGAACGCCAACGGGCGATCGGATCGGAACTTTCGTGGAGCACGCCCGAGGATCTTGCTGGGCGCCTGAAGGCAGACACGGCGGAGGCACTTCGAACCGCCCGCGATTTGAAACTGACCCCTGGCACGTAAAGACAACCGGAGACATGTCGATGGACACTTTTCTCGATCACCCTGTGAGCGGCCCCGGCGTGTGGAACGGTCAGCAGATGCGCCAGCGCAATGACTGGATCCTGCACCTGTCGAGCAGCGATATCACCGAGATTGACCAGGCCCTTACCCAGGTTGCGGCCTCAAAAAAGGCCCTGTTCGAGATCACGGCAACTGACTTTCGCCTGCCGACTCTGGCACCGCGCCTTCACAAGGTTCGGGAGGAAATAGAGACCGGACGCGGATTCGCGCTGATCCGGGGCCTTCCAATTGAGCGCTACACAATTGATCAGTCGTGCACTCTGTTTTGGGGCATTGCCAGTCAGATTGGTAGCGCGGAAGGCCAGGACAAGGCCGGTAACCTGATGCATCAGGTCACTGATACCGGCAAGAGCGTGCAGGGCAGCGACAGTACCCGCGGCTTTGAGACCAACAACGAACTGCAGTTCCATAACGATGGCGGTGATGCGTTCATGCTGCTGTGTATTCGCGCTGCGCAGAGCGGCGGGACCAGCAAACTGATGAGCGTTGGCGCATTGTTCAACGAGATGCTGCGCCGGCGCCCGGACCTCGCACGTGTCGCCCAGGAGCCTTTTCACTTTGATTCGCGTGCCCAGAACCCCGCCGACCTGAAGATCCAGAGCGTTCCGATCCTCACCTGGTATGCCGGGCGCTTAAACGCGCTGCACAAGCGCCGCTATATCGAAACCGCGCAACGCTTCCCTGAGGTGCCGCGACTGACGCCTCAGCAATTGGAGGTGCTCGATCTGATCGACGAAATCTGCGCCGATCCGGCATGGCATCTATCCTTCGACATGCAGCCTGGGGATATGCAGTTCGCCAGCAATTTTTCNNTTTCGATTTTGCATTCGCGCACCGAGTATCAGGATTTCCCCGAGGTCGATCGGCGCCGCTTGCTGCTGCGCATCTGGATGACGCTACCTCAGGGCCGTCCCCTTCCTCAGGTCTACGCAAGCACCCGGGAGTTCGGTCAGACCTGGCAACGAAGGCAGAAGGCCAACGCAGCCGCACTTGCCTGAAGCAGGGTAAACGCTGGGTGTTTTGGCCCCTGCGGGCGCCCTGCCGAATGGTTCGCTAACCGTCTAAGGACCGTCGGCGATCGCTTCTGTATTGCACTTTGGCCGACGTCCGCGCCTTAGATGTCGACAATATCGAACTCAAACTTCGGTCGCTAGATCAGTTCGACACACTCTCGCAAACGCTCGGCGGTCACGTCTGCGAGCTTGTGCGGGTGCAA
>DGIT01000059.1 GCA_002386465.1 Burkholderiales bacterium UBA4615
TCGCTCAGGCCTACCGCATCGGGGTCCACGGAATGCAGATCGGCCAGCACGTCGATGAACGAGTTCGACATGATCATGCGGCGGTCTTCCGGCACCCATTGCTGGGTATCCTCGGCCTTATAGAGCGGATGGCCGTCGATCATGCCCATGACATAGAAATGAGCACCCGTGACCGAGGTGTCTTCGCAAAAACCGAGTGCTGCCGGGACTGGGACCGGTGTGGCCCCGAGCCCGCGAATGACCGACCATTCGCGGCCCATGTCATGCGCCTTTGGCAGCAGCTCGCCCATTGGGGGGCGACGGATCACTGCTTCGTTGCCTTTGGCGTCACGCAGCTTGAAGGTCAGATTGGAGTGCCCGCCTTCAAGTCGGACCCAGGTCAGTGGCGGCGTGAGCTGCGGCACATGGGCGGTGATCCAGGCCTCAACCGCCGGGACGTCGTAGCCTGGCGTGGCGCTGCCTGCGGTGGCCGTATGAGCGGTGTCGGTCATGCCTGGGATTCCTTGATCAGGGCGCCCGCGCGGAGCAGTGCGGCCACCGCTTCATCGCGCAGTTCGCGTTTGAGAATTTTGCCCGAGGGGGTGCGCGGCAACGGCTTGAGGCAGGTGCGGATATAGCGCGGCACCTCGAAGCGCGCCAGGCGTTCACCCAGAAAACCGCGCAGGGCGTCGACATCGAGTGCGGCATCGCAATGAATGGTGGCGCCCACTTCTTCGCCCAAGCGGTCGTCGGGCACGGCATACACCGCCGCCTCATGCACCTGCGGGTGCTCGAGCAGCGCGGCTTCCACTGCACCGCAGCCGATGTTTTCGCCACCGCGAATGATCAGATCCTTGCTGCGATCGACGATGTAGAGATAGCCGTCTTCATCAAACTGCGCGACATCGCCCGTGCGAAACCAACTATCGGCATCAATCATCTCTGCATTGACGTCCGGCCTGTTCCAGTAGCCGTTGAACATGGCTGTGCCACGCACCAGCAGTTCGCCGCGAGCGCCCGTGGGCACTTCGCGCCCAGCCTCATCGACGATCTTCAGTTCCATGACTGCGGAGCACCTGCCAGAGCTAGCTGGCCGATCCAGATAATCCTGACCGCCAATGCCCACGCCGATCGCATTTGTTTCGGTCATGCCCCAGCCGGTGCCGGGGAAGGCCTGCCCGAAGGCGCGACCGATCTCGCCGACCTGCTCGGGCGCACGCGGTGCGCCGCCCCCGCCCACGGCCAGCAGCGAAGTGAGGTTGCGTTGACCATCGCGCGCAAAACGCACCAGGTCGCCAGTCATGGCGGCGGGCGCTATGAATGACGTGAGCCGCTCGCGCTCGATCAGTTCAGCGCCCTGCGCTGCATCCCACTTGTACATGCACACCAGCTTGCGCTGCGCACGGTAACTCGACAGGAAGATGGCGTGGGAACCCGTGACGTGAAAGAACGGCACGGCCATGAGGGATCCGGATTGCTCTGCAGGGGGTTGAATCTCAATCCCTGCCATCTTGGCTGCGGCATGCGCATCCAGTTCCCAAGAGAGCAGCGCAGACAGAATCGCCCGATGCGTACTGACGACGCCCTTAGGATGTCCGGTGGAGCCTGAGGTGTAGAAGATGGTGGCTGGATCATCCGCAGCCACCTGCGCGGGCGGCATAGCCTCGTCGGCAACACGTGCCAGCAGATCCTTGAGGCGTGTTGTACCTGGCCCAGTCTCGTCGGTTCGCACGCTAATGACCTGCACTGCCGGGCGCTGTGCGCACCGCGACAGTCGCCCGATACGCTCGGCGTCTGCAAAGAGCACGCGTGCGCCGCAGTCGGTGAGCCCATAAGCCAGTTCGTCCGGCTGCCACAGTGCGTTCATGGCCACTGCGATCGCGCCCAACGAGGTGATGGCCATGAAGGCCAGCACCCACTCGGGGTAATTGCGCATGGAGATGGCCACCCGATCGCCATGTTGCACGCCGAATTCGCGCACCAGCCCTTGAGCGATGCGCGCCGCCAGCGCCTGCGACTGCGCAAACGACAAGCGTTCTTCGTTGTAAATCAGAAAGGCCTTGTCGCTGACACTCTGCTCGAACAATTCGCGCAGCGACGTGGGAGCATTGACGAACACACGCAGTGTGCGTGCGCCAATGGCCTGCGTCTGTAGGGCATAGGGCTGACCCGGCGCCGTCAGCTCGGCGAGGGCCGAGGCACGGGTGATGGTGGTCATGGAAAGCGTCTCCGTCGTCGCGTTGCGCCTGCCGAATATCGAATGGCGCGCTGCGGTGATGTCTCAGGTGTGTTTGAGCCTGATGATACCGATGTCACCCGCTGGCTGTCGGGTCTTCGCCCGAGAGGTGTCTCTGGGCGGCCGCGCCCAGCTTGGCATCGAAGGTAGCGAGCGGTGCTTGCAGATGGTCGGCGAGCCAGAGGTAGGACGCGTCGTAGCCTGAAAGATCGTAGCGGTGCGCCAAGGTGAAGGCTTCAAGCGGCGGCACAGCGAAGAGCTCGACACCCACATCTTCGAAATCCCGTATCGCCCGTGAAGCAAAATCGGACGAGATGGCCCGCCTTCGGACTTTCTGGCGCGCCACATTACAAAGCTCGAAGCTCAGTAAAAACGGAGCGCATAGCCGACGCCCGCGGATCCACGCCACAGCTTCTTGCGTCCACGTTTCGGGAAATACCGTTGAGGCAAGGACACTGGCATCGATCACCAGCGTGGGTCGTAAGGCGTAGGCGACAGGCGGCTCTGCAACCATCAGTCGCGCACCAATCATGTCCCGTCCCCGTAACGGTTGTCGCGCATCTCACGAATGATGTCGACCGAACTGGGCCCCGTTCCATTGGGAAACCGCTTGAGCGCCCGCTCGTAGACTTCATCCACGGTCAGCCTTGGCCGCTGAGGGGGTGCAGGTGGCAGTCTGTTCAGGACGGGGTCGGAGCCGAGCGACTGTGTGGGTGCAACCTGCGAGGCCCACTCCAGCATGGCCATCAGTTCGGCCTGAAGCGAACGGCGGTTGCGTGCGGCACGGGCGCGCAGCCGTTCGGCGAGTGCATCCGGGACGTTCTTGATCGACAGATTGACGGGCATGGCGGTCTCGTTGAAGCGGTTGGATCCAGAATGGATCTTGAAAGATCCATTCTGGATCTGCGCGGTTAGGTGGTCAACCCACTTCAGTTCTAGGCCATGCGGATGAGTGCGTGCGCTCACATCCATCCAAAAATGCTACCGCACAGGGTGACACTCGGTCATCGGTCATTCGACCGTATCGGTCCACAGCCGCTTCCAGCCCTCGTGCCCTAACCCCCGAAGGGTCTCGATGTTCCGTTCGAAAATCTCGGCGGCGTCCGGAAAGGCGGCCACCGCGCGTTCGACGCTGTCTTCACGCAGCAAGTGCAGCATGGGAAACGGTGAGCGGTTGCTGCAGTTTTCAACGTCACCGGGCGTACTGTCGGCAAAGACATAGGCCGGGTGAAAGCTGGCAATCTGCAGGACGCCCTCATAGCCACCTTGGCGCAGTGCGCGCTCTGCTTGACGCAGAAAAGCGCTGTACTCGATGAAGTCGGTCAGTGCCTGCGGGTGGATCAACAACGTGGTGTCGATGTCCTGCGGATCAGCGCCGGCCAGCAACGCCAGCTCATCACGCAGGCCCGACAGCAACTCATCGGCACTGCGAACCTCGGTCACCACGTACCGGATCTGCTGCTTCACATGGACGGCTTTGGCGAAGGGACACAGATTCAGTCCGATGACCGCCACCTCCAGCCAACGCTGTGTGGCGGCAATGACCTCGGCCGCACTCATGCTGAGAAACGACTCACATCCGGAACACGCCGAAGCGGGTGTCGGGAATGGGTGCGTTCAGGCTCGCCGACATGGCCAAGCCCAGCACGCGACGCGTATCGGCCGGGTCGATGATGCCGTCGTCCCACAGGCGGGCACTGGCGTAGTAAGGGTGCCCTTGGGTGTCGTACTGCGCACGCAGCGGTTCTTTGAATGCGGCTTCTTCTTCGGCGCTCCAGCTGCCGCCGCGGCCTTCGATGCCATCGCGCTTGACCGTGGCGAGCACCGACGCAGCCTGCTCTCCACCCATCACGCTGATGCGCGCATTGGGCCACATCCACAAAAAGCGCGGTGAGTAGGCGCGCCCGCACATGCCGTAGTTGCCGGCACCGAAGCTGCCGCCGATGATGACTGTGAACTTGGGCACCTGCGCGCAGGCCACTGCCGTGACCATCTTGGCGCCGTTGCGCGCGATGCCTTCGTTCTCGTATTTGCGGCCCACCATGAAGCCGCTGATGTTCTGTAGAAAGAGCAGTGGCACTTTGCGCTGGCAGCACAGCTCGATGAAGTGGGCAGCCTTCAGGGCAGACTCTGAAAACAGGATGCCGTTATTGGCGATGATGCCCACCGGCATGCCATGGATGCGCGCAAAGCCGGTCACCAGCGTCGTGCCGTAGCGTGCTTTCCATTCATCCAGATCCGAGCCATCGACAATCCGCGCGATGACTTCGCGCACGTCGTAGGGCTTGCGCGTGTCGGTGGGCAGCACTCCATGCAGCTCACGCGGGTCATAGCGTGGCGACACCGGGTCGGTCAGCACCAGCTGAGACGGCTTGTGCCAGTTCAGGTTGGCCACGATGCGTCGGGCAATGGCCAGCGCATGACGGTCATCTTGTGCAAGCCAGTCGGCCACGCCCGACAGGCGCGTGTGCACATCGCCACCGCCCAGGTCTTCGGGCGACACCACTTCGCCGGTGGCCGCTTTCACCAGCGGGGGGCCACCCAGAAAAATGGTGCCCTGATTCTTGACGATGACCGATTCATCGCTCATTGCCGGCACGTATGCACCGCCTGCCGTGCACGAACCCATCACCACCGCGATCTGTGGGATGCCGCGCGCCGACAGATTGGCCTGGTTGAAGAAAATGCGCCCGAAGTGATCGCGGTCGGGAAAGACTTCGTCCTGGTTAGGCAGATTGGCACCGCCCGAATCGACCAGATAGATGCAGGGCAGGCGATTCTCGGCGGCCACTTCCTGCGCCCGCAGGTGCTTCTTGACGGTGACCGGATAGTAAGTGCCACCTTTGACCGTGGCGTCATTGCACACGATCACGCATTCCACGCCTGACACCCGCCCGATGCCGGTGATGATGCCGGCGCACGGCGCTTCGTTGTCGTACATGTCGTGCGCGGCCAGCGGCGAGAGCTCGAGAAACGCAGTCCCGGGATCGAGCAGCTGATCGATCCGATCGCGCGGCAGCAGCTTGCCGCGGGCGGTATGGCGTGCCCTGGCGGTGTCGCCACCGCCCGCTGCGGCGCGGTCCACCTGGCTGCGCAGGTCAGACACCAGGCCGCCCATGGCGCGCGCGTTGTGGAGGAATTCGTCGCTGCGGACTTCAAGACGGGATTCGATGGCAGGCATGTGTGCGTCAGAGGGCGAGCAGGGCAGGAAGGTGGTGCATATCGCGAAAGACCGCGCTGGCACCGACGTCAAGCAAGGCATGCGGATCATTACGTTCGCAATAACCCAGTACGGTTGCACCCGCAGCCAGACCGGCGCGTACGCCCACCGGCGTGTCTTCGATGACCACGCAGTGAGCAGGCTGCACGCCCAGCGCCAGTGCGGCCATCAGATAGACGTCGGGTGCCGGCTTGGCGCGTTCGACCATGTCGGCACCGAACAGACGCGAGGGCTGCGCAGTGTCCGAGGTGTGTGCGGGCGAAGCAGCCTGCAGCGGGAGGCTTTCGAAGCGATGCAGCAGACCGGAGGTGCCCAGGGTTAGCCGCATCTTGGCGCGATCACCGCCCGAGGCCACGGCCACTGGAATGCCACGTGCCGACAACTCATCAAGCACCTGCACGATGCCGCGCACCGCAGTGACGCGCGCACGCAGGGCGGCGTTGCGTCGTTCAAGGTAGGTATCGACCCAGTTTGAGGGCAGCGGGCGGCCCAGCATGGACTCGATCAGGGCGACATCATCGCGCAAGGATCGGCCCATGAAGGCTTCAGCGGCTTCGTGTTCGGTCATATTCAGACCCGCTTCATTGGCCATAGCCGCCAGCACGCCCATGGTGATCGGTTCGCTGTCGACCAGCACCCCATCACAATCGAAGATCACGGCTTGAGCGCGCATGCGACGGGGCTGCGTTCCGATCAGAGGTCCATTACACGATCGAGGCCACGTGTCACGCCAACGCGCCCGCGCACGGCCCGAATGGCCAACAGCGCACCGTCCACATAGGGCTCGGCACTCGTGCCTGAATCATGGCGGATCTGCAGGCGCTGGTCGGGGGCACCGAACACGGCCTCCACGCTCAGCGCATAGCCGGGCACGCGCAGCGCATGCACAGGGATTCCAGACATGGCAGCACCGCGTGTTTCGCGCGGACCGCGCACCTGATCGACCGGTACCGCCTCGGGGCGACCCTGGCCGCGAGCCGCAGCCAGGCGCACGGTGAGTTCACGCACCGTGCCCGAGGGCACATCGATCTTGCCAGCTTTCGCATAGTCGATCAGTTCGACATCGGGCAGATAACGCGCGGCAATCTCGGCAAATTTCAGCAGCAGAACAGCCGTGATCGCGAAGTTGCCGCAGGCCAGCACCCCACGCCCAGCCGCGCGCGCGCGCGCATCGATGGCTGCATAGTCTTCATCGGACAAGCCGGAAGTGCCCACCACCACGTCGGCGCCTGCATCAAGCGCACACATCACATTCGCCAGCGCCACGTCGGGTTTGCTGTACTCAACGAAGACATCAGCCCCGTGGCTCAGGGCTGCAGGGGCATCGGGAAAGACCGAACCTCTGACTGACTCCACGCCGAGCGCCTCGGCCAGAGGGCGGCCTGCAGCCTTTCTGGCAATACCTGCCACCAGTTGCATGTCGGCACTACGCACAATGCCATGGGCAAGTGCGGAGCCTGCCCAGCCGGTCACACCGGAGAGCACGATTCGAAGAGGAGGGCTGGTCGTAGTCATAGGCGAAGGTGTTGTCCAAAAAAGGCGAGGGTACGTGACAACGCAGTCAGCGCGCTGTCTTCGTGCCAGTCGGTGTGACCATGGCGATTGAACCCGTGCCCGGCCGGGTACAGGTGGCAGGCAGAGTCTGGAAAGGCGCGACTGATGCGTCGCACGGTGTCCAGTGGAATCATCGGGTCATGCTCGCCAAAATGAAACATCGCAGGTGCCTGAAGCGGTTCGTGCAGATAGGCGCTTGTCTGCCCGCCGTAATAGCTCACCGCCGGCAGCCCTAGGCGCATGGCACTGAGGCAGGCGATTGAGCCGCCCCAGCAATAGCCGGCGACACCCGTGGGCAGGCCTTGAGCGCACTGCTGCTGCACCGCCTGAATATCGCGAAGCGGGGTATCGACCCCCAAGGCATCGACCAGACGCCGGCCTGCCGCGACACCCTCCGGGGTGTAATCGAGTTCGCACCCCGGCTCAAGGCGATCAAACAATGCGGGGGCGACCGCCAGGTAGCCCGCTGCGGCGAACTGTTCGGTCGCAACCCAGCGAATATGCGCGTTCACCCCAAAGATTTCCTGCACGATCACGATACAACCGCGCGCCTCGCCCTCAGGCTGCGCCACATACGCGCTCAATGGCTGACCGTCGTGGGTGACGATCTGCACCGTGCTCATTGGACTAAGCCCATCGGCCTCAGCTCGTCGGACTAAGCGGAATCGGACTGCGCAAGCGCCCGGCCGATGAGGATTTTCTGAATGTCGCTGGTGCCTTCGTAGATCTGGCACACCCGTACATCGCGCCAGATACGTTCCACCGGAAAGTCGCTCACGTATCCGTAGCCACCGTGAATCTGGATGGCGTCTGAGCAGACCCGCTCGGCCATCTCGGAGGCAAAAAGCTTGGCCATGGCCGCCTCTTTCAGGCAGGGCTCGCCTGCGTCCTTCAGCGCGGCAGCATGCAGAATCAGCTGACGTGCGGCTTCAATGGAGGTCGCCATATCGGCGAGCCGGAATTGCACCGCCTGATGGTTGAAGATGGCTGCGCCGAAGGCTTCGCGCTCTTTGGCATAGCGCAGTGCCGCTTCAAAAGCCGCGCGTGCCATGCCCAGCGACTGCGAGGCAATGCCGATGCGCCCGCCTTCCAGCCCGGACAGCGCAATCTTGTAGCCCTGACCCTCTTCACCCAGCAGGTTCTTAGCCGGAATACGACAGCCTTCCAATGCGATCTGCGCGGTGTCGGACGCGTGCTGGCCCACTTTGTCTTCGAGCCTGGCGACCCGATAGCCAGGCGTGTGCGTGGGGACCAGGAACGCCGAGATGCCCCGCTTGCCAGCCGCCGCATCCGTGACGGCCATGACAATCGCCACATCGGCGTGTTTGCCCGAGGTGATGAACTGCTTGACGCCATCAATCACATACTCATGGCCTTCACGCCGGGCCGTGGTGCGCAGCGCCGAGGCATCCGAGCCCACATGCGGCTCGGTCAGGCAGAACGCACCCAGCATGTCGCCACGTGCCAGCGGCGCGAGCCACTGCTGCTGCTGCGCCTCATTGGCATAGGCCATGAGGATGGAGCACACCGGGCAGTTGTTGACCGAAACCACCGTGGACGTGGCGCCGTCGCCGGCAGCAATCTCTTCAAGGATGATGGCAAGCGCGGTGTAGTTCAGTCCGGCGCCGCCCAGTGCTTCAGGCACCGCTACGCCATAGCAGCCCAGCGCTGCCAAGCCGCTTAGCGCATCAGCCGGAAACTGACGGTCACGGTCCCATTGCGCAGCATGCGGCGTGATCTGCTCGGCCACGAAAGTGCGCACAGCATCGCGCACCTGCGAGAGTTCTTCAGACAGGATCATGCGTGCCCCGTGACCTGACCGACACTCAGAGGAGTTCGATGCCGACTGCCGTGGCTTCGCCGCCGCCGATGCATAGCGATGCAATGCCGCGCTTGCCGCCGGTTTTGCGCAGCGCGCCGATGAGCGTGACGATCAGCCGCGCGCCCGAGGCGCCGATCGGGTGCCCCAGTGCGCACGCACCACCGTGAATATTGACCTTGGCATGGTCCAGGCCATGCTCTTTCATGGCCGCCATGGTCACGACAGCGAAGGCTTCGTTGATTTCGAAGAGGTCGACATTCGCCGTGGACCAGCCGGTCTTTTCATACAGCTTGCGAATGGCACCCACCGGGGCCGTGGTGAACCACTGCGGCTCCTGCGAGTGGGTGGCGTGTGCCACAAGCCGCGCCACGGGTTTAATGCCGAGTTTGTCGGCGGTGGACTGTCGCATCATGACCATGGCCGCCGCGCCATCCGAAATGGATGACGATGTGGCCGCAGTGACCGTGCCGTCCTTGCGAAACGCCGGCTTGAGCGTGGGGATCTTGTCGATCTGAGCCTTGAACGGGCTTTCGTCCTTGTCGATGACCACATCGCCTTTGCGGCCAGCGACCACGACCGGCGCCATCTCCCAGGAGAACGATCCGTCGGTATTGGCAGCCTTGGCACGCTCGGTGGACGTGATGGCGAACCGGTCCTGCTCTTCGCGGGTGAACTGATATTTGCCGGCACAGTCCTCGCCGTACATGCCCATGGACTTGCCACCGCCATTAGGCGTTTTTTCGTACGCGTCTTCCAGTCCGTCGAGTGCCATGTGATCGAAGAGCGTGCCGTGGCCATAGCGATAGCCGCCGCGGCCCTTGAGCATCATGTAGGGCGCATTGGACATGCTCTCCATGCCGCCCGCCACGATGATGTCCTGGCTGCCCACGGCCAGCAGGTCATGCGCCAGCATGGCGGCCTTCATGCCCGAGCCACAGACCTTGTTGAGCGTGGTGGCTCCGGAAGAAGGCGGCAGCCCGGCACCCAGCGTGGCCTGGCGCGCGGGCGCCTGCCCCTGGCCCGCAGGCAGCACGCACCCCATGATCACTTCCTGCACCTGCTCGGGCTTGAGCCCGGCGCGTTCGACGGCAGCGCGGATCGCATGGGCACCCAGCTGATGCGCGGCAAACGAGGACAGCTCACCGGACATGCTGCCGATGGGGGTGCGCGCCACGGAGGCGATGACGATGGGGTCAGCCATGAAGAACTCCAGGAGGTGTTGAAAGGGGTGGCGCCGGGTGGGAATCAACCGGGCGGCGATGCCTCATGATAACGGTTCCTGAATCGCAGCGATTCGGGGTAAGGGAACACATCCTCAAGCTCGCCCGCGCGGATTCGGGCCTGTTTTTCCTGCCAGAAACTCGCATCCAGCAGATCGGCGTGGTGCTTCATGAAGGCCTCGCGCACACGCGGGTCGCCCAGCAGGAACGTGCCGAATTCCTCCGGAAACACATCGGTCGGGCCGACCGTGTACCACGGCTCAGCCGCCATTTCGTCTTCGGGTGTGCGAGGCGGCGGGATGCGTCTGAAATTGCAGTCACTCACATACGCCACTTCGTCGTAGTCATAGAACACCACACGACCCTGCCGGGTCACGCCGAAATTTTTGTAGAGCATGTCGCCCGGGAAAATGTCGGCTGCCACCATCTGTTTGATGGCATCGCCGTATTCGATCAGCGCCCGCTCGCGCTGCGTCGCGTCGGCCTGCTCAAGGTACATGTTGAGCGGCACCATGCGCCGCTCGATATACACATGCCGGATCCGCAAGGACACGCCATCGTCTTCAATGATCGACGGTGCGGTATCAAGCAACTCCTCGATGAGTGCTGGATCCAGTCGGGACTTGGGCAGCGCCACATCAGCATATTCCCAGGTGTCGGCCATACGGCCCACACGGTCGTGGAACTTCACGAGCTGGTACTGGCGCTGAATGAATTCGCGGCTGACATCCTTGCGCCGCTTGTCCTTGATGATCTTGAATACATACGGAAACGAGGGCAGGGTGAATACGCCCATCACCAGACCCTTGATCCCCGGTGCGATGACGAACTGGTCATTGGAATGGCGCAGGTGGTGCAGCAGATCGCGGTAGAACGAGGTCTTGCCCTGCTTGTGCAGACCGAGCATGGTGTAAAGCTCGGACTCGGGCTTGGTCGGCATGAGCGTTTTGAGGAAGCGCACGTAGGCCGACGGCACTTCCATGTCGACCATGAAATACGCCCGCGAAAAATTGAACAGGCCATCGATGCGCTCATGCCCGGTGAGCACCGTGTCGAGATACAGCCGCCTGCGGCTGTCCTGCAGGATCGGGATGGCAAACGGCGTGACGTCTCCGTCTGCCACGAACCGCCCGATCAGATAAGCGCCCTTGTTGCGAAAGAACAGCGTGCGCAGCACGTGAAGCTGGCAGTCGGACGGCCATTCAGATTCAGACCCTTCGAGTTCAGCCGCCTCCCTGATCACTTGCGTGGCCAGTCCAAGGTCCCGGTCGATGTCCAGAAATGGACAGGCCAGCCCCATGTCCACGAACACCTCGCGCAGGCTCGCAAACAGGCCTGCGCTGCGCGGGTAATAGGCGCGAAAACTGGGCGGCTCGCTGTCCAGATAATCAGTGGCCACTGCGGGCCGCACGAAAATGAAGTCGTTACGGAAATAGGCCCGGTGCAGCAGCTTCACGCATACCGAATTGAAGAAGGTCTCGGCCAACTCGGGCTGCCGGTGCTCGGCCAGCAGGTTCACGAAATGGCGTTTGACCTGCGCCCAATTGTCTGCAGCGAGTTGTGAGTCGCGAAACTGCACACCGATCAGCTCGACCGCTTCGCGCACACGCTCGTCATAGAAGGCGATCCGCTCGCGCGCGAGCTTGCGGATGGCATGCCAGTCGCCGGCTTCATAGCGCGACTTGGCCTGTTGTGCGTTGTAGCGGAACAATGCGTAATGGCGATCGAAGCCATTGCGGATTGCCAGCGCAATGGCTGCGCTGCCCGCATCTTCAGTCGGAAGCAGTTTGTCGGTCGCCCGGCGCGAGAGTTGAGTCATGACGCAGGCTCAGCGAGTCTCTGCGAACAGTTCACGACCGATCAGCATGCGGCGGATTTCAGAGGTGCCGGCGCCGATCTCGTAGAGCTTGGCATCGCGCCACAGTCTGCCCGTGGGCGAATCGTTGAGGTAGCCGCTTCCGCCCAGGCACTGAATGGCTTCGCCGGCCATCCAGGTGGCTTTCTCGGCGGAATACAGAATGGCTGCCGCTGCGTCCTTGCGCAGCGTGCGCACGTCGATCTTGCCCTGGGCCGAGCGGTCGCACTGACGACCCACTTCATACACATAGGCCCGGCAGGCCATCATGGTGCTGTACATATCGGCGATCTTGCCCTGCATGAGCTGGAATTCGCCAATCGGCTGGCCAAACTGCTTGCGCTCATGCAGATAAGGCACCACCACGTCCATACAGGCACTCATGATGCCCAGCGGCCCGCCCGAGAGCACTGCACGCTCGAAATCCAGCCCGCTCATCAGCACGTTGGCCCCACGCCCCACGCCGCTCAGCGGGTCGTCGCCCAGTCCGCCCAGTACGTTCTCGGCAGGCACGATGCAATCCTGAAAGACGAGCTCACCGGTATGGCTGCCGCGCATGCCGAGCTTGTCGAGCTTTTGTGCCACCGAAAAACCCTTGAAGGTTTTTTCAACCAGGAATGCGGTGATACCGCGTGCGCCGGCTTGCAGATCGTTCTTGGCGTAGATGACCATGACATCGGCATCAGGCCCGTTGGTGATCCACATCTTGGTGCCGTTGAGCACCCAATGATCGCCCTTGAGTTCCGCGCGCAGCTTCATGGACACGACGTCGGAGCCTGCGCCGGGCTCACTCATGGCAAGCGCTCCCACCCACTCGCCTGAGACGAGCTTGGGCAGGTACTTGCGCTTTTGCCATTCGGTGCCGTTGCGGTTGATCTGATTGACGCACAGATTCGAATGCGCGCCATAAGACAGCCCCACCGATGCCGAGCCACGCGAGATTTCTTCCATGGCCACGATATGCGCGACGTACCCCATGTCGCTGCCGCCGTACGCTTCGGGCACGGTCATGCCGTGCACACCCAGGTCACCGAGTTTGCGCCAGAGGTCCATGGGGAACTGATCGTGGCGATCGATGTCGCCGGCACGCGGGGTGATTTCCGCTGCGGTGAATTGCTGCAGCGTATCGCGCAGCATGGCGATGTCGTCGCCAAGGTCGAACTGCAATCCGGGGAGGTTCAGCATCAGGCGTTCCTGGAATCGAATCGTTTGAGATGACCGTGCGAAGTCTGCGCGCGCTTGCGGCTGCGGGTAGACTCACCCGCATTCAAGCCCTCGATTCTAGCCGCGATGAACCCACTCGAACACGAGCTCAGCTACCCCTTGGGCGACACCCTGCCCGCTTTTGGCGGCAAGCTGGAAGTCGCGCCCGGTGTGTTCTGGTTACGCATGCCGCTGCCCTTTGCGCTCGACCACATCAACCTGTGGCTGCTGCGCGATCAGTTCCGTGGCCAGTCGGGGTGGACGCTCATCGATTGCGGCATCTCGAGTGATGCGGTGCGTGGCCACTGGGACACGCTGATCGCGCAGGAACTCGAAGGCTTGCCGATCGTGCGCGTGCTGTGCACGCACCACCATCCGGACCATGTCGGCTTGGCTGGAATGCTGACCGAGCGCTTTGGTGCGCCGCTCTGGATGACGCTGGGCGAATACACGGTGGGGCGCATCCTGTCAGTGATCATGCCCGGCAGTGATCCGCAGGCCACCTATAAGCACTATCTGCGCAACGGCATGCAGGACAGCCCGCAACTCGATGCGCTCAAGGTGCGCAGCAGCTCGCATTTTCCCAGCCTCGTGCCGTCCATGCCGCAGCGTTTTCGGCGCATCCTGGACCATGAGGACATCGCGATTGGTGAGCGCACCTGGCGGGTCATCATCGGCACGGGGCATTCACATGAGCACGCCGCACTGCACTGCGAGGCCGAGGATCTGCTCATCTCGGGTGATATGGTGCTGCCGCGCATTTCCACCAATGTCTCGGTCTTCGACATGGAGCCCGAGGCGAATCCGCTCACCTGGTTTCTCGACTCACTCGGTCGCTTCGATCCGTGCGCGCAGGACACCCTCGTGCTGCCCTCGCATGGCCGACCCTTTCGCGGATTGCATCGGCGCATCGCGCAATTGCGTGCGCATCATGCCGAGCGACTGGCCGTCATCGAGGCCGCCTGTCATGAGCGCCCGCGCCATGGCGCCGAGTCGGTTCAGATCATCTTCGGGCGCGAGTTCGATGCCCACCAGATGATGTTCGCGCTGGGCGAGTCACTCGCACATCTGCATGCCCTCTGGTACGACGGCCGATTGCGCCGCGAGATGGGAGCTGACGGCGTCATCCGCTTTGCGGCCGTGTGACCGGTACATCGCACCCGACCTCGATTACACCTGACGCGGACGCACCTTCGAAGCCGCCTGTTTAGCATTGGCGCGCGCGGTTTCGATATTTTCCGCACGGGCCAGTGCCACTCCCATGCGCCGCTTCAGGAATGACTCCGGCTTTCCGAAGAGCCGCAGATCGGTGCCCGGCACTGCGAGCGCCTCATCCACGCCGTCAAAGACAATGCCGCGTGCCTGCATGCCGCCATAAATGACGGCGCTCGCTCCAGGGTTGCGCAAGGACGTGTCCACCGGCAAGCCCAGGATGGCACGCGCATGCAACTCGAACTCGGACTGATGTTGGGTCGCCATGGTGACCATGCCGGTATCGTGCGGGCGCGGGCTGACTTCCGAGAACCACACAGCGTCGCCTTTGACGAAAAGTTCCACGCCGAACAGACCCGCCCCACCCAGCGCACAGGTGACCGCATCGGCGATTTCGCGCGAACGCTTCAGGGCGGCTGCACTCATCGGCTGCGGCTGCCAACTCTCCACATAGTCGCCCGACACCTGCACATGGCCGATGGGCTCGCAAAAATGCGTGGCCAGCTGGCCGTTTGAATCGGCGGAACGCACGGTAAGCAGCGTGATTTCGTAGTCGAAATCAATGAAGCCCTCCACGATGACCCGCCCTGCGTCCACCCGCCCGCCGGTGCCGGCATAGGACCATGCGGCGGCCACTTCCTCGGGCGAATCGACTTTCGATTGGCCTTTGCCCGACGACGACATCACGGGCTTCACGATGCAAGGGTAGCCGATGCCGTCATCGATGGCGGCCTGCAGTTCAGCCAGACTGCTGGCAAAGCGATACGGTGAGGTGGCCAGCCCAAGCTCTTCGGCGGCAAGCCGCCGAATGCCTTCGCGATTCATCGTGAGCCAGGCCGCACGCGCTGTGGGGGTGACTGCGACCACGCCTTCGCGCTCGAGCTCCATAAGGGTGGAGGTGGCGATTGCCTCGATTTCGGGGACGAGGCGCATGGGCTTTTCGCGTTCGACGAGGGCACGCAGTTGCGCGCCATCTGTCATGTCGATCACATGGGCCCGATGGGCCACCTGCTGACCCGGGGCGTCGCCGTAGCGATCGACGGCGATCACTTCGACCCCCAGGCGCTGCAGCGCAATGATCACTTCCTTACCGAGTTCGCCTGCGCCCAGAAACATGATGCGGGTGGCCGAAGGGGAAAGAGGGGTGCCTAGCGTCGTCATAGTGAATCCCTATTTGAGCACTTCGAACAGGTTGTGATGGTCATCGGTCCAGGTGGCGCGACCGGCGGGCGGCGCTTGCGGCGTCAGTCCGCCTTGAGCCCGCAGCGCGTCGGCGAGACTTGGCTGAGTGGTCAATACGATCCAGTCCGAGCGATAGGTGTGATGGCTTGCTGCAGGCTCATCCGAGATGAGGACGGCCTGCATGCCTGTCTCGTCGGCCAGCCGGCGGACCACACCCTTCAGATCGAGGTAGCGATTGGTCACATGAAAGGCCACCGCGCCCTGTTCAGCCAGGTGGCGACGATAAACCGCGAGTGCTTCGCGTGTCAGCAAATGCACTGGAATCGAGTCGCTGGAAAATGCATCCACCGCCAGCACATCAAATCGCTGCGGGTTCTCGCGCTCAAGCATGAGTCGTGCATCACCGAGCACCTCCTGGATCTGCGCGGCCGAGTCGCTCACATAAGTGAACTGGCTGCGGGCGAGTTCAAAGACGGCAGGGTTCAGCTCGTACAGACGAAACACGTCGCCGGTACGACCGTAGGTGGCCAGGGTGCCGATACCCACGCCGATGAGCCCGACACGCAAGGGTGTGCTGCCGCGAGCGGCCTGTTGCGCCGTAATCAGTTTTCCGATGCCCGACTCCGGACCGTAGTAGGTGGTGGGTTCGGTGCGCCGCGAGGGGTCTGTGAATTGCTCACCGTGCAGGATCTCGCCATGCAGCAGTTGTCGTCTGGCCTGAAGCGGCCCCTGACCTTCGACCGCGCGCACGCGCAAGGTGCCATAGAAGTTGCGCGACACCTCACGCATCTCGCCCCGGATCCAGCCCACATAATCGCCCAGCAGCGTTGCGCATCCCACCACCGCCAGCAGCCCGACGAGCTTGATGGCCAGATGGGGCGTGCGGCCTGTCTGTCGCGATGTGGTGGTGGCGGACAGCGTGACACCCAGGGCCGCCACGATGGTCAGTGCGATGGGCAGCTCCCAGTACCAGCTGAACAGCAGCGGCGCCGCAATGCCGACCAGCAAGCCGCCAATCGCACCGCCCAGCGACACCATCAGGTAAAAACGGGTCAGGTGAGCGGGAGAGGGCTTGCGCGCCACCAGCTCACCATGCACGAACATGCACGTGAGAAAGAGGCCCACCGCATAGAGCGGGACCGCGTATCGAATCGGAATCAACCCGCGCTGCAGACCTGCGTCGCCGAAACGCAGGGTCAGGCCGGCGAGCATCACTGCGCAGGCGATGACTGCCAGTGGCCGCATGAGTGCCGGCCGGTACCAGCCTTCACCATCGAAACACAGAATGAAAGTGATCAGGTACAGGGCAAGCGGCAAGACCCACAAGAACGGGATGGATGCGACGTTTTGCGTGATATGAGTGGTGATGGCCAGCAGCAGAACTGACCCCAGCCCTGCCAGCAGCAGCCACATCGCCTGAGCTCCAGCCGCCGGAGGTGCGGTGGCCACCGTGCTCGCCGGCACGTCGCGTGTCGTGTGCGATGGCTGCGATGCAGGTGCTGCGTCGCGCAGTCGTGCGCCCCGCCAGGCGGCGGCGATCGCCAGCACGGCAAACGCAATATAGGCCACCGACCAGCCGATCGACTGCGTCCGGGCCTGTGCGTAAGGCTCAATCAGCGGTGGATAGGCGATCAGCGCCGTCATCGATGCCAGATTGGACAGCGCATAGAGTCGATAGACCCGAGCCGAGCTGAACTCGCGCGTGAACCAGGCCTGCACCAGTGGCCCGGTGGTGGCCAGCATCAGATAAGGCAAACCGATCGTCAGCGTGAGCAGCCACAGGATGTCGGTGATGGGATGGCTTGCACCAGTGGGCTTGAGCGACTCCGCTGCAGTGATCGGCAGACACAGTGCGCTGGCCAGCAGCAAGGTGGTGTGGACGATCGCCTGCTTGCGCGGCGTGAGCTTGCGGATGACGAAGTCGGAGTAGAAATAGCCGGCCAGCAGGACAACCTGGAAAAACACCATGCAGGTGGTCCAGACCGCCGCAGACCCGCCGAACCAGGGCAGGATCTGTCGGGCAATGATGGGCTGCACGAGAAAGAGCAGAAACGCGGAGAGCGCGATCGTGAGGGCATGCAGGGTCATCGGCACAGTGCCTGTAGGTGAAGCAGCATGAGGAAATCAGCCCAGTCCGAGTGCTGCGAATTGCTGATCGACCGCCTGGGCCCAACCGCGATTGGCGGCCGGGCTGGCTGGACTGGGATGCAGAATCTGACCGATACGCAGTGCATCGCGAACGGTCTGCTCAATGGGCGCGCCCGTGTTGGTCTGGGCCATCACGGCGCGCAGGCGTTGCTCGGCAAACCCGCCAATGCCAATCGCCCATTGCGGTGCAAGTAGAGACAGCGCCTGGGCGAGATGGCGATCGCAGGCCTGTTGCACGGGTGCGAATTCTGCCGCAGGCAATTGCACCGGCGTGCGGTTGCGCCCCGACGCCTCGAGCCAGACCAGCGGGCAGTAGTTCAGCACGAAACACTGTTCGAAGAATTGCTCGGCGCTGCCCCAGCGCGCGGCGGCCCATCCCCACAAACGCCTTCCGCTCACTTCGGAGCGCTGACAGGCAAAGCCCTCAATCCTGCGTTTGGGGTGCATGCTGGCTGGCGTGTGCACAGGGGCTTCAATGCCCATCCAGTCGCGTACCGCATTGATTTCGCCAAAGGGCACGCCGGTCTGCATCATCCCGAACGGCCCCGGGTTCATGCCCAGCAGAATGATGCGCCTGGGACCGTTACCGTAGCGGCGCACATAGGCTTCAAATGGCTGCCAGGCATAGACGTGCGGGTCATAGACCTGCACCACAGGGTCGGCAAAGCGCAGTCTGCCCAGCGATGCGGAGAGCTCGCGTGCAGCCCGCAGGAGGCCATCGGCCACTTGGCCTGTGGCAGCGGATGAATCAGACATAGCTGATATCGTAACAATTCACCTGCGAACCGCTGCAGCAGCCCCGATGGCGAAGTGCGGTAACCTGCGGCCTGTACTGACTTCGTCCATGCAGCATCGCCATGAACAAGCCCACCGAGTTGCCGTTTCGCGCTGAAGACCGCACGCCTTACCTGGGCCAGCAGCCCTGGGGCATGTCGCCCGACATGGTGATTCCGGATGTCCTTGAGCATGACGAGAGGATGTGGGTGCCACTGGGGCCCGGACTGTGGTCGCGTCCACTTCATCTGAACACGACCCAGGGCTATTACGTGCACATGCTCAAGGTGCGGCGTTCGGGTCTGCTGCAGCGCCACCGTCATTCGGGCCATGTGCACGCCTGGGTGATTCGCGGCAAATGGCATTACCTCGAGCACGACTGGGTGGCCGAAGAGGGTAGCTACATCTACGAGCCGCCGGGTGAGACCCACACGCTGGTGGTTCCTGAGGACTGTCAGGACATGGTGACCCTGTTCACCGTGCACGGTGCTCTGATTTACGTCGACCCTCACGGCCAGGCCGTGGGCTACGACGACGTATTCACCCGCATTGAAAAATACCGTGCGCATTTCGAATCGGTTGGCCTGGGGGCCGACTACATCAAGCGCTTCATGCGCTGACCCGGTGGGGCCGCGCGATGACTTGCGGCCCGTGTTGATGCGGATGGTTCCGGCGCGGTGCGGGTAAGCCAATGAAGTCATTCGGAATGGCTGTGATCGGCCTGGGGGTCGTCGGGCGGCGTATGCTGGAACAGGCACAGGTCAGCCGCGGGGTGCGGATCGTGTCGGCCTGGGATCTGTCTGCTGGCGTGCGACAGGCTGCTGTGGCCGATTTCCCGGGCCTCCCCATGGCACAAAGTGCAGCCGACGCCATCGAGCGTCTGGATGTCGATGTCGTGTACGTGGCGGTACCGCCCCTTGCCCATGCGACCTATGTCCGGGCCGCAGTGGCTGCGGGCAAGGCGGTCTTCTGTGAGAAGCCCCTGGGCGTGGATCTGGCCGACAGCCGTGCACTGGTTGAGGAAGTGGCGCGAAGCGGCGTGGCGCAGGCCGTCAATTTCGTGTTCGCCTCGTCAGCGGCGGTCGATGCCCTGGCGCGCGCGGTGCGCGATCCGGCCTTTGGCCTGCGAGCGGTCGAGATCCGCACGCACTTTCAGGTCTGGCCGCGCGCCTGGCAGGCAGGCGCGGCCTGGCTTCAAAGGTCAGACCAGGGCGGATTCACGCGCGAAGTGTTATCGCACTTCATCTATCTGCTGCATCGTGTATTGGGCCCTATGAAGCATCATGGTGCCTGCGCCAGTGGACCGTCGCCTGAACTCGCTGAAACGGCACTCGTCGCCAGCTTGTCATCGGCTGGTGTGCCGGTGAGCATCGTGGGCGCGGTGGGCGGGCAGCCGCCCGACCTGATTGAAGCGCGCTTCATTGGGGCTACACAGACACTGCGGCTGAGCGACTGGTATCGCCTGGAGGCATTCGGCCCGCAATGCCCTGCAGGCGAGGTTGTGCCGGGTTTACCCGACGACCCGCGGCAAGCCACCTATCAGCGTCAGCTTGATCAGTTGAACGCGATGTTGAACGGCGAGCCCCATTCGCTGCCCAGCTTTGCAGATGCGCTGGCGGTCCAGACTCACATTGAAACCCTGTTGTCTTCCCGGATCTGAACATGCCCATTCCTTCTTCCATGCGCGGTATCGAACACGGTGCCGGTGGCGGCCCTGAAGTGCTGCATGTCGCGCCGCGCGAAGTGCCGGAGCTTGGCGCCGGCGAAGTGCTGATCGAAGTGGTCGCAGCGGGCGTCAATCGGCCTGATTGCATTCAGCGCAGCGGCCGCTATCCGCCGCCCAAGGACGCCTCCCCGCATCTCGGCCTCGAGGTCTCCGGGCGGATTGCCGTAGTAGGGCAGGGCGTGACCGATTGGAAGGTCGGGGACGCTGTGTGTGCCCTGACAAATGGCGGCGGCTATGCGGAATACGTGACTGCGCCTGAAGGGCAGGTGCTGCCTGTGCCGCAAGGCCTGACTCTGTTGCAGGCGGCTGCGCTGCCCGAAACCTATTTCACGGTCTGGGCCAATCTGATCGAGGGCGGGCGGCTGGCCAAGGGCGATGTGGTGCTGATCCACGGCGGCTCATCGGGCATCGGCATGACAGCCATCCAGATGGCCAAGGCCTGGGGCGCGACCGTGTACTGCACCGTGGGCAATGCCGAAAAAGCACAGGCCTGCCGAGCCGTGGGTGCCGATGCGGCGATCGACTACCGGCGCCAGGACTTCGTGCAGGAAACCATGCGCCTGAGCGGCAGCCGCGGGGTCGACCTGATCCTGGACATGGTGGGCGGGCCCTACATCGAAAAAAACATCAAGCTGCTGGCTGTGGAGGGCCGACTCGTTCAGATCGCTTTCCTGCAGCCTTCGCGGGTCGAGATCGATCTCATGCCGATCATGACCAAACGTCTGACCTTCACGGGCTCCACCATGCGCCCGCGCTCGGCTGCCAACAAGGCTGCGATTGCTCAGAATTTGCGCACGCATATCTGGCCGCTTCTTGAACAGGGCAAGCTGCTGCCATCAATCTTTAAGGTGTTTCCGTTGGAGCAGGCCGCTCAGGCGCATGCGCTCATGGAAAGCTCCGAGCACATCGGCAAGATCATGCTGGCGGTCAAACCGGCCTGACCGCACCCTGCTGACCGGGTGTCAGCCCTGCACGAGCGTGCGATGCCGCTGGATGCTCATGAGCATCCCGGCGCCCAGTCCCAGAGTGACCATGGCCGTGCCCCCATAGGACATCCAGGGCAGTGGCACACCCACCACCGGGAGGATGCCGATGACCATGCCGATGTTCACGAAGCAATACGTGAAGAAGCTGAGTGTGATTGAACCTGCGAGCAGTCGACCGAAAGTGGAGGCGCCGGTGGCAGCAATGGTCAGGCCGCGCAAAATGATTGCCAGATACAGCAACATCAGAATACCTACTCCAAAGAGCCCGAATTCCTCGGCATAGACTGCGAGGATGAAATCGGTGGTGCGCTCGGGGATGAATTCCAGGTGGGTTTGCGTACCCTGCATCCATCCCTTGCCGAAGAAGCCTCCTGAGCCCACGGCAATGATTGACTGGATGATGTGAAAGCCCTTGCCCAGCGGGTCGGCGGTGGGGTCGATCAAGGTGAGGACACGCTGGCGCTGATAGTCGTGCATCGACACCCAGAGCAGCGGCATGGCGGCCACACCTGCCACCGCCAGACCCATCATGATCTTCCAGCTTAGGCCAGCAAAGAAAATCACGTAGACGCCGGCAGCCAAGACCAGAATCGATGTGCCCAGATCGGGCTGCTTTGCGATCAGTCCAACCGGGATGATCAGGATGAGCGCTGCGATCAGGAAGTCGAACCAGCGCAGCACGCCTTCGCGTTGCTGGAAGTACCAGGCGAGCATCAGGGGCGTGGCAATTTTCAGCACCTCGGAGGGCTGGATCCGGGTAAACCCGATGTTGAGCCAGCGCTGCGCACCTTTGTTGGTGATGCCGAACAGGGCCACCGCAATCAGCAGCGCCACACCCACCGCATACAGCGGCACGGCAATACGCATCAGCAAATTCGGTGGCACCAGTGCCGCGATCCACATGACCGCGATCGCCGCCAGCAGATTGCGGACATGGCCTTCAAACCGGCCGGGAAAATCGAACCCTGCAGAGTATTGAATGGCGATGCTGATCAGCATGACCAGCGCCGTGGCGGTGAGCAGTGCGCGGTCGAACACCAGCACATACGGGCGGATCAGCTCGAGTGGCGTGCGCCGCTCGAAGGTACGAGGGCCGAGCGCGCTCAATTGCGTCCCGCAGGGGCGGCCGGGCCGCTGACGGGTTCAGGTTCCATGTCGACCGGAACATCACGCATTTCCGATTCGTCGAGTTCGGCCACGCCGGGCAGTGGCTTGGCC
The DNA here is from genome assembly GCA_002386465.1 of Burkholderiales bacterium UBA4615. Taxonomy (GTDB): domain Bacteria; phylum Pseudomonadota; class Gammaproteobacteria; order Burkholderiales; family Burkholderiaceae_E; genus UBA4615. The sequence continues at coordinate 22,336 of DGIT01000059.1, forward strand.
GAGTTCTTGGGTACCTTACCCAGCAGCACATAGTCGAACACCTTGCGGGCAATCGGGGCTGCTGCCTGCGCGCCGAAGCCCCCGTTTTCGACGATCAGCGCCAGCGCAACCTTCGGGTTGTCCACCGGTGCGAACGCCATGAACAGTGAGTGATCGCGAAAGCGCTCGGCAATGCGCCGTGCGTCATAGCGTTCGTTCTGTTTGATCCCGATGACCTGGGCGGTTCCGGTCTTGCCTGCTGCGACATATTCAGCGCCTGCAAAGGCTACGCGGCCGGTCCCCGTGCGATTGACTTCAACCATGCCTTGCTTGACCAGCGCGAGGTACTCCGGCTTCAGGGCAATGGTGTAGCTTTGGTCGGGAACCGTTGGTGTTCGGGTGCCTGTCACCGGGTCGTGCACCTGCTTGACCACATGCGGTTTCATGACCCGCCCACCGTTGGCCAGGATGGCGGTGGCATGCGCCAACTGCAGCATCGTGAACGTGTTGTAGCCCTGCCCGATACCGATCGAGGGCGTTTCGCCAGGCAGCCACTTCTGCTTGTAGCGGCGCATTTTCCACTCGGAGGAGGGCAGGATGCCGGCGGACTCGCCGGTCAGATCGATCCCGGTCAGTTGGCCGAAGCCCCAGGGCTTCATGAAGTCGTGAATCTTGTCGACGCCCATGTCATAGGCTGCGCCGTAGTAATAGGTATCAGACGAGACGACGATCGATTTTTTCAGATCCACCGCACCATTGCCGCGCGGGTTTGAATCGCGAAAGCGATGCCCTCCAAGCATGAAATAGCCAGGGTCCATGATCGTGGCGTGAGGGCTGCGAGTGCCGGACTCCAGGACTGCAAGCGCCATGAACGGCTTGTAGGTCGAGCCGGGCGGGTACGTGCCACGCAGCGGCCGATTGAGCAGCGGCTTGTCCGGGTCATCGTTCAGTGACTGCCAGGTCTGCGGGTCGATGCCGTCGATGAATAGGTTCGGATCGAATGTCGGCGAAGAGACAAACGCGAGTACGTCACCGGTTGCAGGTTCGATGGCGACCAACGCCCCCTTGCGTTTGCCGTACCACTCCTCGACCAGGCGCTGCAAGCGCACGTCGATCGACAACATCAGGTTATTTCCGGCCCGCGCGGGGCTGCGCGAGAGTGAACGCACGGCCCGCCCGCCCGCCGAGACCTCCACTTCATCGAATCCGGTCTGACCGCGCAAGGCGTTCTCGTAGCTGAGCTCCACACCGACCTTGCCCATGTGAGTGCTGCCCGCGTACTGCGAGGCCAGGCCGTTGTCCTCGAACTTCTTTTTGTCCTCCGGCGAAATGCGGCCGATGTAGCCGATCACATGTGACGCGGTTTCGCCCAGCGGGTAATTGCGAAACAGCCGGGCGCGCACTTCCACACCGGGCAGCCGGAACCGCTGCGCTGCGATGCGCGCCACTTCCTCATCGGTCAGGCGGGTTTTGAGAGGCAGCCATTCGGCATTGCGGGTGTCGTCCTGCAGCCGCTTGAAGCGCCGTCGGTCGCGCGGCGCAATCTCGATCAGCTTGGCCAGCTCATCGATGGTGCGCTCAAGGTTGTCGATCTGGCGGGGCGACAGCTCAAGGGTATAGGCCGATACATTTTCGGCCAGCAGAATCCCGTTGCGATCGTAGATCATGCCGCGCGCCGGCGGCACGGGCACCACCGCGATGCGGTTGTCCTCAGCCTGCGCCTGGAACTGTTCGTGCTGATAGACCTGCAACCAGATCAGCCGCGCGGCCAGCACACCGAATAGCAGCGCCACCCCAATGGCAGCGAACGCCAGCCGCCATCTCAGGCGTCGGATTTCCTGTTCCGGGTTGCCGATTTCAAGCATGCTTCACGCTGGTGTCATAGGGGACGGTTGTCGTCACGATCAACGGCCCGCCGCTGTGGCAGCAGCAGCAGGAGCTCGGCCACAGGCCATAGCAGCGTTGATGAGGCGCTTTGCAGGAACCAGCCAAAGCCCGGAAAGGGCCCGCCGATGGCCATGCGCACGGCTATAACGACACATTGCGCCAACAGGAAGAGCGGCAGCACATGGAGCATCTGTCCGCCTGGCCCAAACCAGACGACGCGCCGGTGAATGGCGATCGCACCATAGGAAAGCAGGCTGTAAGCGAGCGCACGCTCACCCAGTAATGCTGACGCATGCACATCCATCAACAGTCCGACCAGGAACGCCACGCCGATCCCGACCTTGCGCGGCTGGTGGATGTTCCAGAACACCAGCACGACCGCGAGGAAATCAGGCATGCCGAGCGAGCGGCCCCAGGGCAGCAGATTGAGCACCAGCGCCCCGGCAATCGAGGCCGCAATGAAGGCGCGATTGGCTGGCAGCAGCAGATACTCGGGGGGCATGCGCATGGTGGGTGTCCGCCAGGTTCAGTCGCGTCGCACGAGCGGTGCACGCTTGCCGCGCCCGGCCTCAACCGGTTCGGCGGGCGGGGGCGCAGGCAGCGCGCTGCGGTCAGCCAGCAGCACCAGCATCATGCGACTGCTGTCTACGCTGCTGGCGGGCTCAAGACTGATCCGCGCAAAGTTTCCCGAACCCGTCCGATCGACCGACACAATCCGCCCGACCGGCAGACCGACCGGGTACAGGCTGTCCAGCCCGGAGGTGACCACGATATCGCCCTCCTTGAGATCGGCATTGACCGCCATGTAGCGTAGTTCGAGGCGTCCGGCGCGTGCACTGCCCGACGCGATGGCGCGCAGACCGTTACGCTGGATTTGCACGGGCACGGTGATGTGGCGATCGGTGAGCAAGGTGAGCTCGGAGGACAGCGGAAAGACTCGTGTGATCTGGCCCACCACGCCTTGTGCGTCGATAACCGGCTGCCCGTTGGCCACGCCCTGCTGCAAACCCTTGTCGAGCACGATCCTGCGGCTGAAGGGGTCACGGGTGTCGTAGAGCACTTCCGCGACCACGCTGCGCACCGCGCTGCGGTCTCGGGCGCCCAGCAATTCGCGCAGCTGACGGTTCTCCTGGTTCAGCTGTTCAACCTGAAGCAGCTGACGGGCATTGGCTGCTTCGATGCGACGCAGTTCGACATTTTCTTCACGCAAACGCGAGGTGTCGCCGAAATAGCCGCTGACGTTCGTCCAGGCGTCACGGGGGACGAGCAAGGCCCGCTGCAAGGGGTACAGCACTGTGCCGATCCCTTGACGCAGGCCAGCGAGGGTTTGGGTGCGGGCGTCGAACACGAGCAGCGACAGGGCCAGCAACGCGAACAGTGCGAGACGAACGTCGGCGGAGGGCCCTTGCTTGAAAAACGGCGGCGGACTGCGGTCCATGACCCCGCTTTCAGATCATTCGCTTGTGAAGATCGTTCCGAGCTTGTCCATGCGCTCGAGCGCCAACCCGCATCCGCGCACCACACACGTGAGCGGATCGTCGGCCACCAGCACCGGCAGCCCGGTTTCTTCCATGAGCAGACGGTCGAGGTCGCGCAGCAGCGCGCCGCCCCCGGTCAACATCATGCCGCGATCGGCGATATCGGCACCCAGCTCAGGCGGTGTTTGCTCCAGGGCGATCTTGACGGCCGACACGATCTGATTGAGCGGATCGGTCAGGGCCTCGAGAATTTCGTTGGACGACACCGTGAACGCGCGCGGAATGCCCTCGGACAAATTACGCCCTTTGACTTCCATCTCTCGCACTTCGGAGCCCGGGAAAGCCGACCCGATTTCTTTCTTGACTGTTTCGGCCGTCGTCTCACCGATCAGCATGCCGTAGTTGCGACGGATGTAATTGATGATCGCTTCGTCGAATTTATCGCCACCCACCCGCACCGAGCCGGAATAGACCATGCCGCCCAGGGAGATCACGCCGACCTCGGTGGTGCCGCCGCCGATGTCGACGACCATGGAACCGGTGGCGTCAGATACGGGCAACCCGGCACCGATCGCTGCGGCCATGGGCTCTTCGATCAGAAAGACCTGCGCTGCGCCCGCGCCCAGGGCCGATTCCCGAATGGCGCGCCGCTCAACCTGCGTAGACCCGCAGGGCACACAGATGATGATGCGCGGATTGGGGGCAAACAGTGACCCGGGGTGCACCATGCGAATGAACTGCTTGAGCATCTGCTCGGTGACGGTGAAGTCGGCAATGACGCCGTCTTTCATCGGGCGGATCGCTTCGATGTTGCCTGGGACCTTGCCCAGCATCTGCTTGGCGCCTGTACCCACTGCAGAGATCGTCTTCTTACCGTTGGGTCCGCCTTCCTGACGGATCGCGACCACTGAAGGTTCATTGAGCACGATGCCCTTGCCCCGAACATAGATCAGCGTGTTCGCTGTGCCGAGGTCGATGGCCAGATCGTTGGAGAAATACTTTCTGAAGAATCCGAACATGCCGGTTCCGGGTGAAGGAGGACTGGGAGTCGTTAATGGGCGGATCGACTGCGAGGCAGGTCCACTGTGTCAGGACCCAGTGCGGCCAGCCGTTGATGGTCTGGTGCTGAGGTTCGGAAACAGCGGCCGCGATGGGCCGGGAACTCCTCGGAAACAGCTGAAATCATACCTTATAATTCCGCATTTACCTCTCGCAAATTCGGAGTTTTCACTGGCTCTCACCGCTGCCGACGTCGCCCGTATTGCCGAGCTGGCGCGACTGGAACTCGACGCCGCCGAGGCCTCGGGCATGCTCGGGCAACTCAATCAGGTGCTGGGTCTCATCGAGGACCTGCAAGCTGTCAACACGCAGGGCGTCGCACCCATGACGCACGCAGGCGACCTCAGCCTGCGCCTGCGTGCCGATGACGTCACCGAACCCGACCGCCGCGATGACTACCAGCGCGCGGCGCCTGCTGTGTCGCACGGCTTGTATCTGGTGCCAAGGGTGATCGAGTGAGTGACTGGCACCTGCAGTCCGTCAGCCAGCTGAGGCAGTCACTGGATACCCGCCAGGTCGGCGCTGTCGAACTCGCCCGGCATTTCCTGGGGCGCATCGAAGCCAGTCCCTTGAATGCGTTCATCGACGTACGCCCTGAGCTCACACTCGAGCAGGCCACGCTTGCCGATAAGCGGCTTTCCAGTGGTGAGCGCGGGCCGTTGCTTGGCTTGCCCATCGCGCACAAGGATATTTTCGTCACGCGCGGCTGGCGGTCCACCGCCGGCTCACGCATGCTGGCCGACTACGTCAGCCCCTTTGATGCCACCGTGGTCGAGCGCCTGTCCGTGGCAGGTGCGGTGTGCCTGGGCAAGACCAATTGCGACGAGTTCGCCATGGGCTCGTCCAACGAGCATTCGTATTTCGGTGCGGTGCGCAATCCCTGGGATCACAGCGCGGTGCCGGGCGGTTCTTCCGGCGGCTCTGCCGCTGCCGTGGCAGCCGGCCTTGCCCCGCTGGCCACAGGGACCGATACCGGCGGCTCGGTGCGCCAGCCTGCTGCCATGTGCGGTGTGACGGGCATCAAACCGACCTACGGGCGTGTCTCGCGCTTTGGCATGATCGCCTTCGCCTCCAGCCTTGACCAGGGCGGAGCATTTGGTGCGTCGGCGACGGATTGCGCCGCCTTGCTTGGACCGATGGTGGGCTTCGATCCCCGCGATGCCACCAGCCTGCAGCAGCCTGCGGAGGACTTCAGCAGCGGGATGCGGGCTTCGCCCATACCCGCAGACCGTTCTGCCGGAGTGTCCGAGTCAACGCCTTTGGCTGGGCTGCGTATTGGTGTGCCGCGCGAGTTCTTCGGTGAAGGTTTGGCGCCTGATGTCGAGCGTATCGTGCGCAGCGGTCTGCGGGTGCTCGAGTCGCTTGGCGCCGTGCTGCTCGAGGTGACGTTGCCGCGCACCCGCTTGGCCATTCCCGCCTACTACGTGATTGCCCCGGCCGAGGCGTCGAGCAATCTGTCGCGCTTCGATGGCGTGCGCTACGGACATCGCGCGCAGGACTACACCGATTTGCGCGACCTGTACCGCAAGTCGCGCGCTGAAGGGTTCGGAGCCGAGGTCCGTCGTCGGATCATGGTGGGCACCTACGTGCTGTCACACGGGTACTACGACGCGTATTACCTGCAGGCCCAGAAACTGCGTCGTCTGATCGCCGAGGATTTCGCCACCGCCTTCACCCAGGTCGATGTCATCGGGGGTCCGGTCTCACCCACTGCAGCCTGGAACCTGGGCGAGATCGTCGACGACCCGGTGCGCAATTATCTTGCCGACATCTACACCCTGGGCGCTTCGCTTGCGGGCTTGCCTGGGCTGTCCATGCCCGCAGGCTTCAACGATGCGCACCGCCCAGTCGGATTGCAGCTGATCGGACCGCGCTTCGCCGAATCGCGCCTGCTCGCTGTGGCCGATCGGTTTCAGAACGCCACCGACTGGCATTTGCGTCGGCCGCCGGAGTAACCTGCAATGCGCCCCTGCGCCCGAATCATTGTCTGGGCGTTCGCGTGCCTGCTCGCGGGCTGTGCCGCCACGTCAGGGCCGGCTGCGCCGGGCGCCCGGGCTGTCGGCCCCGAACTGCCGATTGCTCTGGCCGCACAGTGCGAGCAGACCGAAGAGGATGGCTTTCGAGAACGCGCCCGACTGGTGGTCACCGACAATCAGGTACGAGAGTTGTCGTGGCAGCTTTGGGTCGGAAAGAAGGGCGGTTGTACTTTTGAGCTGGAACAGTTTCGTCAGACCCGCAGCCGGCCATCGATTGAACTGGCCGAGCGCAGCGGTTCGGCATGCCGACTGATGGTCTGGCGCGTTCCGGCTCGTGTGACGCTCGCACATGCGGGCTGCGAGCAGCATTGCTCACCTGGCATTTACGAAGAAGCCTGGCCGGTCATGTTCGATGCCGGCACCGGCGGCTGTGCCACCCGATGAAGAGGACACGATGAAAGGCTGGGAAGTCGTCATCGGGCTGGAGACTCATGTCCAGCTCGCCACCCGCTCGAAAATTTTCTCGGGTGCACCCACTGCATTTGGTGCTGCCCCCAACACTCAGGCCAGTCCAGTAGATCTGGCGCTCCCGGGCGTGCTGCCAGTCATGAACGCCGCAGCCCTGGAATGTGCAGTCCGCTTCGGCCTGGCGGTCGGGGCGCACATCGCACCGCGGTCGGTCTTTGCAAGAAAAAATTATTTCTACCCGGATTCACCCAAGGGCTACCAGATCAGCCAGTACGAAATTCCCGTGGTGAGCGGCGGGTCGCTGACGCTGGTCTGGCAGGAAGGCAACGAGCCACGGCACAAGGTGGTGAATCTCACCCGTGCCCACCTCGAAGAAGATGCCGGCAAGTCCTTGCACGAAGACGCCATGCGGGCATTGGGCGGCAGCGAGCTGTCCGGTCTGTCCGGGATCGACCTGAACCGTGCGGGCACCCCGCTGCTCGAGATCGTGAGCGAACCCGAGATGCGCTCATCGACCGAAGCGGTGGCCTATGCGCG
>DGIT01000060.1 GCA_002386465.1 Burkholderiales bacterium UBA4615
TGGACCTGAGTCGCTTCCAGATGCGCTATTCCCACGCGGGCATCAGCCTGCGGGCCAATCCGAACGGGCCGTGGTCGGTGCGCCAGTTGTACTACGACTGTGATGAGCGCAAGCCCCGCATCTTCGATCAGGGCATTGCCGGATTTGTCGTGGGCGCGGGCGATCCGTCGATTGGCTATTTCTCGGTGGTGCTGCTGCCAGGCGGCGAAACCGCAGTCGAACGCATCGTTCAGGACAATCGACAGGCCCTGCGACTGCTCGGGGGAACCTACAGCGCCAATGCGTATCCGTTTGCGCTGCGCTATCAGAACTGCAATCAATGGGTGGCCGAATTGCTGGCCGTCGCCTGGGGTGGGCTCAGTGAGCTGCCGCCGGACCAGGACCTGCGTGCCGAGTCCCAGCGGTGGCTGCGCGCACAGGCCTACACGCCCACCCGTTTCGATGTTGGCAACCCGATTCTGATGTGGCTCGGAGGCGTGCTGCCCTGGTTGCACCGTGATGATCATCCCCAGGACGATCTGGATGCATGGCGCTTTCAGGTCAGCATGCCTGCGTCGATCGAAGCCTTTGCTCGCGCTCAGGTGCCTGGCGCCCGCCGGATCGAGTTTTGCCATGCCAACCGGCGCATCGTCGTACGGGAGGGGTGGGAGCCCATTGCAGAAGGCTGCCTGCCTGGCAGCACAGATACGGTCATCGCGCTGGATCAGTAAGGTGTTGCAGCGCTCAGATCACTTTGGGCAGCCCACTGAATTCGGCAAGCTTTTTCATTCGCACCACAAACTCGGTTCCGTGGCCCAATCCGCCACTGCGAGCTTCGACGCTGCCGCCGTGCAGCTCGACCAGGGTCTTCACCAGCATCAGGCCCAGGCCCAGCCCACCGCTTGAACGCTCCGATGATCTGTCGATCTGCGCGAACATGCCGAACACATGCTGCAGGTTCGCAGCAGCGATGCCCACGCCGTTGTCTTCGACCCGAATGACCGCCTGGTCGCCATCTGTTTCGATCTTCAGACGAATACGTCCGCCCCGCTCGGTGAACTTGCATGCGTTGTGCAGCAGATTGCCCAGGACTTGGGTCAGCCGAGCCGGGTCAGCCGTCACATAAATGGGCTCCGCTGGCGAAGTGATCACGAGCGCCTGGTTCATGTTCACGAAAAGCGGCTGCACGGTTTCGACAGCCCGACGCACGACCGCGGCCAGTTCCACACACTCGCGCCTCAGCTCGATCGTGCCGTGACTGATCCGGCTCACATCCAGCAAGTCGTCCAAAAGCCTTACCATCTGCGCGATCTGCCGCTCCATGATCTCAACGATCGGTTGGGCCTTGTCGCCGTTGCCATCGCCGCGCCGCAGAATCTGCAGTGCGTTGCGGATCGGCACGAGTGGGTTGCACAACTCGTGCGCCAGGATCGCCAGAAACTCGGACTTGCGGCGGTCGGCGTCCTTGAGCACATCTTCGGCCCGCTTGCGGGCGGTGATTTCGCGCGCTGAGCCGGCAACCTGATCCACAGTGCCTTGGTCACCAACCACCGGACGCAAGATGTACTCGTAATAGCCTTCGGTACCGGTTCGGGTGATGTAGGGCGTCTCATCGCTGACCTCGCAGCCGCTCTCGAATACTTCTTTGATCTGGCGCTGCAACTTCTCGGCCAACGCATCGGGATACCCGATTTCGCAGAAGTTCTTGCCAACCACCTGCTCAAGCGGCAAACCCCACAGATCGAGGAGTGCCTTGTTGACGTAGGTCAGACGGCCATCAGAGCCCAAGGTGAAGCCAAACTCGGTCATTGCCGACAGCGTGGTATCAAATAATCGCGAGCGCTGTTCGGCCCGTATGGCCGACTCGCGCAGCGCTTCCTCGGCAAGCTTGCGCTCGGTGATATCGATTCCGTGCGCGAAAACGCCACTGATCGAGCCGTCTGCCTCTCGAAGTGGCTGGTAGACCAGGTCGATCCAGCGGGTTTGCGGCGGTACACCGACCTGTCTGTCGAGGACTACGGGCACGCTGCTTCCCACCCAGGGTTCGCCGCTGACATAGACATGCTGGACCAATTCGAAAAATCCCTGGCCCTCGATTTCAGGGAAAGCCTCGCGAACGGGCAGACCGATCAGCTCTCGCTGGCCGACCAGTTGGCGATACGCATCGTTGGCCATCTCGATGATCAAGGTCGGCCCGCGAAATACGGCACTGAAGGCGGGCGCCAACTCGATGATTTCCGCGAGCTGGGTAGCCGTCACGTCCTGCGCGTGCTTTTGCGCAGCCAGCTTGCGCCTGGCGTCGACCAGGGCTGCGTCCACCAGCGTGCGCTCAATCGCGATACTGACCAGATGCGACGCCACCTGCGCCATCGCATGGTCAGAGGGCGCGGCGGCGCCAGCCTGAGAGCGGTACAACGCTATGCTCCCAAGCGCCTGGCCCTGTGTGCCGAGTATCGGCATGAAAAGGCCAGACTGCAGACCGTAGCGAATGGCCAGGTCACGAAACCGGGGCGACCAGCGATGATCCGAAGCCATGTGCGGCACAACAACGACCCGGCGGTTGTACACAGCAGCTTCGCACGGATCGCGCAGCGGATCGATGGGCGTGCCATCGAGCGCGCCGATCCACTGCGCGGGGCTGGGGCCCGCACCTGCATGAAGCTGCCTGCCGTCTTGATCGACCCACACCACCCCGCAGCGCAGGTCCGGGTCTTCGGCCTCGATGACCTGCGTCATCAGCGTGAGCACATCGGTGAGAGGCGCGCCGTTTGCAACAAGCTCAAGGACGCGGTTTTGCCCTGCGAAAAAAGTCATCTGCTCGATTTTTTAGGGACCGCAGGGACACTGCAGATCCGACGCAATATTGGCTGTCCGGAATCAGAGTACTCCTTTCAGCACATCGGTCGACCAACGCTGCGCGGCTTCATGCAGCAGCGTCGATTCGCTGGGCGCAATGAAGATCGAGCAACCTTCGTCCGCCCAGCGGCCCACTTCGGCGGCCCCGTAGATCACCATGGCCGATGCCGGATCAGAGCGCCCAACCGAGATCGCATCCAGACCCGGCTCGACCGCGAGCAGCGCCGCCGCGTTCCGCAAGAGGCGCATAGAACATTGCACGCGCTGCACGCTGCACCTCTTCGGCATGCTGCACAAAGGGCAGCACGATGCCCGCTGCACCACGCTCCAGGGCATGCAGGATCCCCTGCGGGGCGATTTCAGGCACGCGCACCAGTGCCGGCAGGCCATGCACATCCGCCGCGCGGATCAGGTTCTCAACGGTCTCCCAATCCTTGGGCGCATGCTCCAGATCGATCACCACGAAATCAAAACCAGCCAGCGCCAGAATTTCGACGACGGCAGGCGCCTGCATGAACACAAAGCACCCGACCAGTCGTTCCTGCGCGCGGATTCGCGCCTTGAGCGAGCCGCGCGCGCGATTCAATGGCGTGCCTCTATCGTTCATTCCAGCTTGATCTCGATTTTCTTGAGCACTGCGTCCCAGCGCTTTTGCAGGTCACTCACATACTGGTCTGCTTGCGCAGTGGTGTTGAGCACGGTCTCAAGGCCCAGGCCCTTCATCGCCTTTTGCGTCTCGGGCGCAGCCAGCGCCTGCTGCAATAAGGCATTGAGCCGCGCTACGGTCTCGGGCGGCGTCTTGGCTGGGGCCAGCATCACGTAGCTCGATTCAAAGGAATACTCGGGCACGCCTGCTTCGGCCATCGTGGGCAGCCCCGGATATTCAGCCAATCGCTTGGGCGACGTGACGGCCAATGGAATCACACGCTTGTCCTTGATGAGCGGGTCGGCGAGCGTAGGGCTGCCGAATGCCACCGGCACGCGCCCGCTGACCAGATCCGGAACCGTTGCAGACACCCCCTTGTAAGGAATGTGCTGCATATCCACACCGGCCAGACCCTTGAAGAGTTCGGCAGCCAGATGCGGATTGGTCGCAGGCCCTGCAGATGAAAACGTGAGCTTGCCGGGGTCGGCCTTGGCCATGGCAATCAGCTCCTTTACCGACTTCACACCCAGGGTTGGTGCCACCACGAGCACCATGGGGCTGGTGGCAAACATTCCGATCGAGACCAGGTCGTCCGCCACATAACCGGCAGTCTTGGGCATGAGGATGGGATTGAGCACATGTGCCAGCGCGCCATTCACCACCAGGGTGTACCCGTCGGCAGGCGAGCGGCTGACGGCTGTGGTGCCAATCGTGCCGCCCGCACCCGGGCGATTCTCGACCACGAAGGGCTGGCCGGTGATCTGCGCCATTTCCTTGGCCACCGCTCGAGCCATGAGGTCGGTGGGCCCGCCTGCGGTGTAGGGCACGATGACCTTGACCGCCTTCGTGGGAAAGGTCTGTGCCACGACTTGGCTGCTGACTAACAGAGCCGAGCACAACGACCAGGCGCCGAGCGCCGCAACACGCAGGGCTTGCCGGCGCCTGGGTACATTAGTCCGGTCAGCGATTACGCTGCCCAAAAGCGAGGGCTGGCTTTCATGGGTGGGGCTGATGCGCATGCATGTCTCCTGATGTTGTGTCACGTATGACTGTTGAACGCGTGCGTCGGCCGGGTCTCAGCTCGTCAGCAAGCGGCCGCCCAGAGAGCCATTGGCTTGCCGGTAGCGCTGCGCATTGCCCAGCACCTGCGTGCGGATCATCACCCGCGGTGTATCGGTGCCATAGCCGCCGGTCGCCAGATGAATCGTAGCGAAGTTATCCCAAATGAGCGTATCACCGACCCGCCACACATGCCGGAACTCATATCGGGGATCTTCGGTGTGCGCATACAGAAACTCGAGCATCCGATCGCTCTCGTCGGCAGACATCCCGAGGATGAGCTACGTCAACCCGCGGTTCACGAAGCGCGCCTTGCGTCCGGTCCAGGGATGCCGGATCACCACCGGATGCACCACGGGCGGCTTTTCGCGCCGCTGGGCCTCGGTGTATTCAGGGCGCCTGGAGCCGCGCGCACGCATCTGCGACCACACCTTCTCGAATTCATGCACTGCCTCAAGGGTATCGAGACGAGCACGCAGGTCGGCGGGCAGATCGTCGTACGCCGAGTGCATGTCGCGAAACGCGGTGTCACCCAGGGCACGGCACTCAGCCCTCGTGCGATCTCGACGCCTTCGATACGACAGCCGAACGGAACGGTGCCGCAGGCACCACATTGATCGCTTCCCGCTCGCTCATGGCTCATCTCCCGGAGTCGAATGATCAGATTGGCGCGGTTTGAGTCGGCGCTGCTCCACCAGGGCCCTCAGCCGACGCAGGCGCATCTGGGCCGCCAGAGAAAACCGGTCGTCTTCCTGGGCCGCTCGCATCAGCCGCCGATGGGCAAGCCGCACCTCAATAGGCATTGAAAAGTCTTCGCTGATCACCAGCGGCCGGCCCATGCCCGGCAGACGATCGAACTCCCCGGCATCCTGGGCCGCCTGAATGCGACGCTCGGCAATGTCATCGAACAGCTTCATTCGGCAAGCATACGACGCAGGCATGCCTCGCGTCATGCATGGCGCAGCTGCGATCAGAGGATTGCACCTGGGATTCAGGGCGCTTAGCAGGCGGCGTGCATTGCGCAATGCAGTGCTCGGCCCAGGGATCTGATCGATCGTGTATGGTCGACTGGGCCGGCATCTCACGGCATCTAACTGCCGCACAACCCCTCGCTACTGGAACATCATGCACGTCATTATTTTAGGCAGCGGCTCCCCACTCGTCGTTCCGGATCGGGCAGGCCCATCAACGCTGGTTCGAATCGGCAAAACGGACCTGCTCTTTGACTGCGGGCGAGCGGTGCTGATGCGTGGGGCGGCGGTCGGCATGACGGCCCGCGCATTGACCGCATTGTTTGTCACCCACATGCACAGCGACCACACCACTGACTACAACGATGTGATCACCACTCGGTGGATCAGCAGCCCAGAGCCCAATCCGCTGAACGCCTATGGCCCACTCGGCTTCAAGCGCTTCACGCAAGCGACGCTCACCATGCTCGACACCGATGTGCACTACCGGATCGCGCACCACGCCGACCTGCAGCATGCACCCCAGGTTAACGCGCACGAAGTGTCGGAAGGGCTGGTCTACGAACGCGCAGGCATTCGGATATTGGCGGCAGCCACCGACCACAGCCCAGTGCATCCCACAATGGGCTTTCGCATTGAAGCCGAGGGCAAGGTCGTTGTCATTGCAGGCGATACCGTGCCGTGTGACGGACTCACCCAACTGTGCCAGGGCGCCGACGTCTACGTGCAAACCGTGATCCGGCGCCAGCCGATCGAGCAATCACCGATGCAGCGCTTTCGCGACGTGCTGGACTATCACTCCGACATTGAGCAGGCAGCGCAGACCGCGCAGGCCTGCGGCGTGCGGACCCTGATCCTCAATCATCCGGTGCCGCCACCGCAACCGGGCACGGAACCGGAATGGATCGCGCAAGCCAAGGCGCATTTCAGTGGCGAAGTCCTGCTCGCCGTTGATCTGATGAAGGTGCAGGCCTGAGCTCAGCAGGCCCTCGTGGCTCGCCAGCCCAACGCATGGAGCTGGCGTGTCATGCGGAGCAACCCGTGCGGGATCACCCCTTGCGCGGTCGTGCGGAAATCACATGTCCGATCTGCCAGGGCCGCGGCAAGCTCGAATGGGCCGCCAGCACTTCGGTCAGGCGTTGCTGCATCACATCGGGCATTGGCGCGGTGCGGCGCGTACTCATATCCACCCACACCGACAGACATTCGTTAGTCGCCGCGAGCCAGCCATGCTCGGCGTGATACATCTCCATGAAGTAGTGAAAGCGCTTGGCGTCGAAGTCGAGCAAACGCACTTCGAAGCGCAGCGGGTCGCCGAGCTTCACTTCATGCACGTAGGTCAGATGCGACTCCAGCGCAAACGATGAGCCGCCGTATTGCTTTCGGACCTCGTTGTTCAATCCGATGAACTGGAAGAAGGGGCCTAATGAAGCATCGAACACCACATGGTAGTAGCCCACGTTCATGTGGCCGTTGTGATCGATCCATTCGGGTTTGACGACGGCGCTGCCGCCACGAAACGGTGTGTCGATGGTTGACATGAAGTCTGAGCGCAATAGGAATGCGCAAGGATGGTGCCTGAGGCGAATGATACGTGCGACGCAGGCGCGTCCGGCGCGGCTTACAACTCCGGCACGTTTGCTTCATAGACTTTTAGTGATTTACTCGATCAAAATGTCGAGATGCCTGCCCTGACTTCTGCCCTGCGTCCGTTTTTGCTGCCGGTGACCCTGATCTTGCTGATGTCGGGGCTGCTGCTTGCAATGGACAACAGTGGAACGCGCAACGTCCAGGGGCCAGTCAGACTGGCCATCGTGCAACCGGCCTCCTTAGGCGCATTCGATGAGGCACTTAAGGGGCTCAATGCATCGTTGGCCAAGCACGGCTACACCGATGGCGCAAAGGCCCGCATCAAGTATTACAACGCACAGGGCGACGTCCCGACTTCCAATGACATTGCGCGGCAGGTCACGAACGGCAGCGCGGATCTGATCATCAGTCTCGGGACACTTGCCATGCAGTCGGTAGCAAGCGCCAACCGGCAAGCCAACATCCGGCATGTGTTCGGTGTGGTCACCAATGCAGCCTCGGCCGGTGTCGGTGTCAGTGCCACCGACCCGCTTGGCCATCCCGCCTGGATGACTGGTTACACGAGCCTGGTACCGATCCGCCCCGCGCTTGATCTGGCTCGCGAGTTCAACCCGGGGCTGCGCAAGGTGGGGCTGGTCTGGCACACCGCTGAGGTCAGTTCACAAGTGCAGACGGCCGATGCCCGCAATGCCGCCAAGGCGCTAGGCATCGAACTGATCGAGGCGAATGCAGAC
This sequence comes from Burkholderiales bacterium UBA4615, assembly GCA_002386465.1. Classification (GTDB taxonomy): domain Bacteria; phylum Pseudomonadota; class Gammaproteobacteria; order Burkholderiales; family Burkholderiaceae_E; genus UBA4615. The sequence continues at coordinate 7,836 of DGIT01000060.1, forward strand.
TCGACCAGCGAGGTTGGCCCCGCCGCGCAGTCGCTGGTGTCACGCCAGGTCGATGCCCTGCTGCTGACAGGCGACGTCATGGTCATCACGGCAGCCGATCAGTTGATCAAAGCTGCACGGGCTGGACGGATTCCAGTCATTTCAGTCGTGACACCCAACTTTCGCAAAGGCGCGTTATTCGACCTCGGCGCCGACTATGCCGGCATTGGCGCAGAAGTCGGTGATCTGGCTGCTGCCGTGCTTGATGGCGCGGAAATCGCAAAACTGCCGGTCCTGAATAAGGCGCCCCCCTCGCTGAATCTCAATGTCATGGCACTCGAAGGGCTGCGCGACACCTGGCGACTGCCGCCCGACCTGTTGAGCCGCGCCAACCGGGTGATCGATAAGGACGGCGAGCGCAGCGTGCGCTGACAGCCCACGTACTGGCTCCTCACACACCATGGACATTCGTACCGAACATCAGGATTCACGCACGCTGCTCAGCCTGACCGGTCGTCTGGACGGGCAGTGGTCAGACCATCTGGATCGTCATGTCAGCGAGCTGGTGCGTGCAGGCCGGCACCGACTGGCGCTCGATCTGTCGACCGTCGACTTCCTGAGCTCGGCGGGCATCCGTGCGCTGGTGTCGGCGCAGAGACAACTGAGCGCAGTCAACGGAACGCTCACGGTGGTGAGCCTCTCCGAGCCGGTCGACAAAGTCCTGTCGATGGTCGGCCTGCGAAGCATGCTGGTGCGCCTGGACCCTGCTGCGGCGTCTGAGACATCCGCACCGGTCTCGGCACCCGCAGATGCGTCAGCACCTGTGACGCACGCAGCCCCCCTGGCGGCGCCGATTGCTCCCGCGCCAGGCGCGCACGCTGAAGGGCCACGGCACCTGATGCTCGATTCGGCCACGCTCGACATCCATACGCTGGCAGCGGCCACCATGACCTGCGTCCCCCAAGGGCACCCGCAGTCCCTGGCGCATGCGCGCTACACAGCACGCGATGCGCAAGTCACGACCATCGGACCACAAACGGTCTCGCTCGGACTGGGCGCCTTCGGGAACAGTTTCGAGGACTGTGAGAGTTTCTTCGGGGAGTACCTGGCCGTGTGCGGTGCAGCCGTGAGTCAACCCGCTCAGCGCGGTGCGAGTTGCGATGTGCTGGTTGCTCAAGGCCACTATCTGCCCGAGGTACACACGCTTTACAGTCTCACGTGCACCGGCAGGTTCAGCCATCTCATCCGCTTCGATCCCCCCTCCTCGGATGCACACTCCTTGGACGGGGCCAGCACTCACGGAATCGATTTGAGTGAGCTCGCCCGTCAGGCACTCGCCCTCACCGGCAACACCTGCGCCTGCATTGTCCTGATCGCCGAATCGGCCGGACTCATCGGCGCAAGCCTGCGCCGCTCACCGGCCGAGCCAGGCAACAGCGACGCGCTCTTCGAGTTCCCGGGCGTGCGCGAGTGGTTGTCGTTTTCCACTGAACGCCTGGATGCAGGCTCGACGGTGGTCGCGGTCGGTGTTGTCGGGGATCCGACCCGCATCCCCGAGGCACTTGCCCCGTTCCTGCGTCCGATGGGCGCACATTCAGGGCTCGTCGGTCATGTCCATGGCGCGCCATTCAAGCATCGACCGCTGCCTCGGGGCGTCATCGAGCTGGCTGCCTCGTTACGCCCGCTCTTTGACAGCGAAACCGCGGCGACCGTCATGCACCTGCTATGCGATGACCGCAATCCGGATCAGATCGAAGACAGCCGTTTTGTGCGCGGAGCCTGCTGGGCTGCAGCGCTGAACTGAGGTGGCTGAGCGATGGTGACGCAAGAGAGATATCCAGGATGAGCCTGCTGATCGGTGCACTGACAATCGGACTGATCCTCTCCCTGCTGGGGGTCGCGGTCTATATCAGCTTCAGGATTTTCAGCTTTCCTGACATGAGCTGTGAGGGCAGCTTCACACTCGGGGCTGCGGTCAGTGCAGTGCTGCTCATCGCAGGATGGGGGGCGCTGCCAGCGACTCTCGCCGGCATGTGCGCCGGGGCGGTCGCCGGCATGCTGACCGGCCTCATTCATACCCGGCTGAACATCAACGCCCTGCTCGCAGGCATCCTGGTGATGACCGCGCTCTACTCCGTGAACCTTCGGGTCATGGGGAGCAGTAACCTGCCGCTGACCAAGGTCCACACGTTCGCGGATGCCGCCAGCGACCTGGGCAAGACCTTCTTCGGCGACGCAGAGCGTATCCAGATTCTGGGCCGCACCGCACTGGTCCATGACATCTGTGTGTTGCTGGCAGTTCTGGTGATGGTCGTGGCCGTCACCGCGATCCTGCTCGCCTTCTTCGCCACGCACGCGGGCCTGGCCATGCGCGCCACTGGCGACAACAGCCAGATGATCCGGGCCCTGGGCGTCAGCGACGGCGCGATGCAGACCATCGGTCTTGCGCTGTCCAACGCACTGGCTGCCCTGGCTGGCTCGCTCATGGCGCAATTCCAGGGCTTTTGCGATGTGCAGATGGGCATTGGCATGCTGGTGTCAGGTCTTGCCGCCGTCATTCTGGGCGAGGCGCTGGTGGGCGGACGCAAGCTGAGCCACTTCATCATCGGCACGCTGCTGGGCGCCCTGCTCTTTCGTCTGCTAGTCGCGGTGGCACTGCGCGTGGGACTTGAGCCCAATGACCTCAAGCTCATCACGGCGCTCTTCGTCCTGCTGGCGCTGGTGTCACCCATGCTGCTCAAGCGCCTGCGCGCGAAGCGGGCACCGGGAGCAGCCCATGCTTGAGTTGCGCGATCTTCACAAGACCTTCAATGCCGGCACGGTCAACGAAATGCGCTCCTTGCAGGGTGTGAGCCTGAGCGTGGAGGAAGGCTCGTTCGTGATGGTGCTGGGCACCAACGGATCCGGAAAATCGACACTGCTCAATGCGGTGGCTGGCAGCTTCATGATCGATACGGGCAGCATCCGCCTGGACAATCACGACATGACCCGCTGGCCTGAGCATAAGCGTGCGCAGTTCATCGGGCGTGTATTTCAGAACCCCTTCAGCGGCACCGCAGCCAACCTCACCATCGCCGAGAACCTGGCCCTGGCCGCCCGCCGCGGTCTGTCTCGTGGACTGAGTCACGCGCTGGGTTCAAGACAGCGAAAGGCCATGCGCGATGTCGTCGCCGGCTTGGGCATGGGACTTGAAGACCGGCTCGACAACATCATCGGCAGCCTGTCTGGCGGGCAGCGCCAGGCCATCACCTTGCTGATGGCCACCCTGGTGAAACCCCGGCTGCTTATGCTGGACGAACACACAGCGGCCCTCGACCCCAAGAGCGCCGATCAGGTGATTCGCATCACGGATCGGGTGGTCACCCGCGACCGGCTCACCACGCTCATGGTCACCCACTCGATGGCGCAGGCAGTCAGTCTGGGCGACCGACTGATCATGATGCATCGCGGTCGCATCATCGCCGACCTCAGCGGCGCACAAAAACGCCGCTTGCGACCCGACGATCTGCTGGCCCGTTTTGAAGATGTCCGCCGGGCAGACCTGCTCGACGCCTCCGCGGCAGACCTGCTCCAGGACCGCTACGTCTAAGCCCTCGACGCTTCATCCTCCCCTTCATCCGACGCTGAGGCCAGGTCATCCAGGGGGGCCTGCGCTGTATCCAGGTCAGGTTCAGCGGGCATCACACCTGGCCTCGCTCCGCGCTCACGCCGCACGCGCCTGACTTCATCGCGGCGCCGCTGCACATGCGCCTCGACACGTCGGCTGATCGCATCGAAGGCGTCTCGCACCGCAATCGCAACATCCTCATCGCCGTGACGATCGCCGGCAAACAGTTCTTCGCCGGTCAGCCGTAAATCGATGCGCACCTGATAGATGTGACCCTGGCGATGATGATTGCCGGTGGTCTCGATGGCCACATGACAGCTCATCAGATCAGGCGCGAACTGCTCGAGCTTTTCAACCCGCCGCTCGATCAGATCCTGCAACCAGGGCGAAGACGGCATATCCCGGAACACAACCTGCACAGGCAATTTCATAGGCCACCCACCCCTCTGGAACGCAGAACGATCCATCTTGATCAGGTCCAGGCACGCCCCTCTTGAGCGCACTCAACCGGCGCACTGCCGTTGCAGCCCGGGGTGAGCCACAAGGCCGCAAGCCCTCGGAGTGGACACAGACACCTGCCCCGGTACACTGATCGACACGCCCGGGACAGCCCGAGCATCTCTTTGCGGAGCCCTGCATGCCTGCGATTGGAATGGATCACTTCACGGTGCTGACCGAGCGCCTGGACGAGACCGTCGCGTTCTACGGTGACCTGCTTGGATTGCGATCGGGTGAGCGGCCCCCGTTCAAATTTCCAGGAGCCTGGCTGTATTGCGGACCCCGCGCCGTGCTGCACATCGTGGCTGGCCGGCCAGTCCCGGCAGACCCGGCGGGCGTGCTCGATCACATGGCCTTTAGCGCCACAGGCTTGGCAGACACACTGGATCGGCTCGACGCGCGCTCAATGCGCTACGACCTGCGTCGCCTGCCCGGCTCAGGCTTGTGGCAGCTCTTTTTCAGCGATCCGAACGGCGCTCGCGTGGAGCTGGATTTTGATGCGACCGAATCGCTGCCGGACGCGCGCCTGCAGGCCCTGGAGCGGGCCAAGGCACCGGCGACTACGCGTTGAAAACTCAGGCGTGATGGGGGCGCTCAGCCTCCCACTGCGCCTCTTCACCCGGTTCCGGCAACACTCGGCCGCCTTCCAGGATCCATGAGGCGGGTGCGGACGAGGTGCGCATGCTGATCACATCCAATGGCGCGCCGGTCTGGTCTGCGACCGCCTGTTTGCAGCGGGCGATGATCGCCTCGGCGAGCGCTCGGTCGCGGCCGGCCCGAATGCCCGCATGCAACTCGAAGCGCGCGGCGCCCGACGCTTCAGGGCGATGCAGAAACTGCACATGCACGAAAGTGCGCGGGGCACCCGTCAGATCACAGTGAATGTCCGTGAACGCACGCGCAAGCGACTCGCGCTGGGTATCGTTGAGCACACCCTGAGGGCTGGTGCAGCGGTAGAGCGGCATGTCGGGTTCTCCTCTGATGGGGCGCAATACAAGCGGGCTTAGCCGGCGGCTTTGGGATCGGCGGCCACCACCATGACATCGTGGTAAGGCGCCCCGGTCACATCGCTGAACATTCGGCAGACTTCTTCCATGACCTGAACCCGCACCGCCTGCGACGTGCCTGCGGGTACGCTGCCTAGCACCATCGAGGCGCGGGACGGCTGTCCGCCGGTAAACCACAGGCCCGGCGCGACTTCCGTAAACTCGACACGCATTTGGGTGGTCGGCACATTGAAGCGCGCAGCATAGATGCGCGCCAGCCCGGCGACCACACGTTCACGCGTTGCCGCATCGATTGCACCGTTGACGAGACATTTGTAGGCGATCATCGTGCTCAGTATGACGGGCGTCCCTGAGGCCTACAAGCTCAGCGCGCCCCCGCCACTCTCATGCCGTTCCACAGGATGCACCCGATGAGCGAATGCTGTGATCACCACCCCTCCACCCCACCCGACTCCGGGGACATCGGGATTGCGCGGGTGGGCCGCTTCGACCCGGTCGCCTTCGAATCAGCGGTGCAGGCCATGCTGAAGGCCTGCGGCGTTGCCACCGACTCGGTGCATACCGGGCGCACGGCCCGCCGGGTGCGTGATCTGTGGGAGCAGCGCCTGCTTGGCGGTTACGGTATCGATCCGGCCGAGGCGATCGGCGACGGATTCGAGGATGAGCGCGATGACATGGTGATCATCCGCGGGATCGCGGTCCATGGCGTGTGCCCGCATCACCTCGTACCTTTTCGCGGCGTGGCCCATGTCGCCTACATTCCGGGCGGCAGACTGCACGGTTTTGGGCGAATCGCCCGCATGGTCGATGCGATCGGCCATCGCTTCACCTATCAGGAATGGATGACCCGCGATATCGCGCAAGCCCTGGTCGTCCATGGCAAGGCGCGGGGCGCAGCCTGCGTGATCGAAGCCGAGCAACTGTGCCTGCTGCTGGGCGAAGATCGGCGGGGCGACGAGCGTGTCCGCACCCAGGCGTTTACCGGCAGCTTTCGGGACAGCGACACCTTGCGACTGGAATTTCTGCGGGCACTGGAGACCCGCTAAAGCCCCGACTGCAGGCGCCTGCCTACGCCCTCCCTGCGCGCCCGCTCAGCCGGCTAGCGCCCGCTGCTCGCGCATCCGGTGCCATTGCATGAAGAGCACCCCTGACAGCACCAGGGCGCCGCCCAGCACCTGCTCAAAGAGCGGGATGACCCCGAAAAAGACCAGAGAAATCAGCACGGCAAAAACCGGGACAGTGTTCTGCCACATCATGCCGGCATTCACTCCAAGCCGAGCCACCCCGATATTCCAGAGCACATTGCCCAGGGTGGTGGAAAAGACCGCGGTGATCAGCAGATAAGCCAGCGCCGTCGGATTCGGATTCAGATTCGGTGCACCAGCAAGCCCTGCCGCGCGGGCCAGCATCCACCACAGCAGCAACCAGGGGATCGCGCACAAGGAGGTGAGAAAGGTGCGGCTCAGTTGCGGTGTCTCGGCAGGGAACCAGCGCACAGCCAGAATCGAATAGACCGCCCAGGCAACGAAAGACAGCACGATGAAGAGCTCGCCCCCGCCGAGCGCAACCGACTGCCCCGTCTCTCCTGCGCGACCATAAATGGCGATGATCGCTCCGATGACGGTAAGCAATGCGGCGCCCCAGAAGCCTTTTTCCAGAGGTGCGCGCGTCATCATGCGAAACACCACCGCTCCGTATACAGGGGAGCCGGCCATGATCGCCGCAGCGGTAATGGTGTTGGTGTAGAGCAATCCAAGGTTGTAGAGCACGAAGAACAGGCTCACGCATCCGCTCATCACCAGGATGCGCCACCATGGAATCGACGGCCGCAAGCGCGCTGGCCCCAGCGTGACACCGACCCACACAGCCAGGATCACCGTGGCAATCGACAGCCTCAGGCAGGCCAGCCAGAACGCATCGAACGTGGCGAACAGCGTCGCGGTGAGCGGAATGTTCAGGCCCCAGAACAGGCAGGCCAGCAAGTAGCACACCGCACCCACCAGCGCACCCGACGGCGCAGAGACCACAGCGGACGGACCGCTCACAGCAAGGGGAACAGCATCAGTACGACCAACGTTTCGTCGTTGCGTTCAAAGCATGGCAGGGCAACACTGGTCTGCAATCACGGCCTCACGGATCGTTGGCTCTCGACGCGATCGAGAAAATCAAGCAGCAGCCGGTTGAAGACCTCCGGCTCTTCAAGATTGATGCAATGACCTGAGTTTGGCAGCACGGCCAAGGTGGCGCCGGGAATGGTCTGCCACATAAACAAGGTCGGCTCCACACAACCGCTGTCGCGATCACCCAGCATCATCATCACGGGCGCACGCACCTTCGCAAGCTCCTTGCCCTTGTCGAGCAAAGAGGGGCGCGCAGCCTGAAAACCACGCAATGTCAGCGCTGACCCAAGGGCATCGTGGCCGGCAAATTGCTCGAAAAACGTATCGAAGCCGACCGGGTCCTTTTCAAGAAACGGGATCCGCGAGGCAGCACGGGCGTACTCGGCAATGCCGCCGCGAATGCCATCGCGCTCGATCTGATCGGCAAGTGCCCGACTCGAGGCGATCATCTCTTCGCGGCCCTTCGAGACCGACCCGGAACCCGCGCTGCAGGCACTGATCGAGACAATCCGCTGCGGATGCATCCAGCCGGCCGTGACCACTGCATACCCACCCATCGACAGACCGACCACGTGGGCCTGATCAATCTTCAGAAAATCCATCAGTGCGATCAGGTCCGAGACCGCAAACTCCCAACCGTAGGCCTTGGGGTCGGTCGGCACATCCGAAGGCGTGTAGCCGCGCGCACTGTAGGCAATGCAACGGTAGCGGCGCGACAGCGCGTTGACTTGAGGCAGCCAGCTGCGCAAATCCCCTGCAAATTCATGTACGAAGATCACCGGGGGGCCCGACCCCGCGTCGAGGTAGGCGAGGTTGACCGGAAGCCCCGTGGTACGGCGAACAAGCGTGTCCATTGTGGAACCCAGGCAGCGCAAAGGACTGACGGTATCACTTTAGGTCGCTGCACCCGTGCGCCGCACCCCTACAATCGACACCTGTCCCCGACCACATCGCGCCGCTGCGAAACGCCTCATGTCCGAACTGGTCTTGCATCACTACGACTTCTCGAATTTCGCCGAGAAAGTGCGACTGACGCTGGGGTACAAAGGCCTGGCATGGCACTCGGTCATCATCCCGCCCATTGCACCCAAGCCTGACCTGATCCCACTGACGGGCGGCTATCGGCGCACGCCAGTGCTGCAGGTCGGTGCAGATATCTACTGCGACACGCGCCTGATTGTGCGCGAGCTCGAGCGACGTGCGCCCTCCCCGACGCTCTTTGCACCGGCCCATGCGGCTGCAGCCGACGCGCTGGCCTATTGGGCGGAAAATCGACTGATGCGCCCGATTACGCTGTACGTGTCCGGCATGAATGTCGATCAGTTGCCAACCGGGTTGCAGGCCGATCGCTCGCTCATGCGTGGCCTCCCACCTCCCGATGACCTCACCATGCGCCGCGCCGCGCTGCGTAACGCCCCGCTGGTGCGCACACAGTTGCCGCAGATCGAAAGCATGCTGGCTGACGGGCGCACCTGGTTGCTTGGCGATCAGCCCACCGTGGCCGATCTGGCGATGTATCACCCGCTGTGGTTCTTCACGGCCCGCACGCAGCGACTGGCCCACGAACTCCATCCCTATGTGCGTATGGCGCAGTGGATGCAGCGTGTGCGCGCGTTCGGCCACGGCTCGCCTGCCCCCCTGTCCGCCCAGGTTGCGCTGGAGATCGCGCGCAAAGCCGAACCGGCACCCTGTGCGCCGTCCTCGCCTGAGCCGGAGGATCCTGGGCTGGGTGCGCTGGTGCGCGTGCGCGCCGATGACTACGGACGCGATGCCATCGAAGGCGAGCTGGTTTATCTGGGCACCGATGAGATCGCCGTGCGGCGAACCGATCCAGTCGTCGGAACGGTGGTGGTTCATTTTCCCCGACTGGGTTATGACCTGCGTGCCGCGGAGCGGCGTGCATGACCGAGTCGATGAACACGTCCATGAGCGAGCCGACCGGCGACGGCACCGTGCGCATCTCCAAGCTGCTGGCCGAACGCGGACTGTGCTCACGCCGTGAGGCCGATCTGTACATCCAGCAAGGCCTGGTGCTGCTGGATGGCCGCCCGGTCACGACACTGGGCAGCCGCGCGCACCCGAGCCAGACGGTCTCACTGGCCGAGGGAGCGCGGCTGCAGCAGGCCCAGCGCATCACGGTCATCCTGAACAAGCCGATCGGTCACGTCTCGCATGCCGATGACGATGGCCGCTATCCGCCCGCGGTGACGCTTGTGACCGCTGACCGTCAGTGGGTCGATGCGCGCACCGCAGGCCCGGCGCGCAACCCGAACGCGCAGACGGGTCGCACAGGCAGCAACAAACGGGGCGCGCGCATCGATACGCGAGGCCTCGCGCCTGCAGGGCGTCTGGATATCGATTCCACCGGCATGCTCGTGCTCACGCAGGACGGGCGCATCGCGCGGCAACTGATTGCCGACGACACCACGATCGAGAAAGAGTATCTGGTGCGGGTGCAGGGTCGTCTTGATGCGGCAGGCCTGGCCTTGCTGAACCACGGACTCAGCCTGGATGGCCGCGCGCTGCGCCCCGCAAAGGTGTCCTGGCAGAACGAAGATCAGCTGCGCTTTGTGTTGCGCGAGGGCCGCCAGCGTCAGATTCGACGCATGTGCGAACTGGTCGGGCTTACAGTCACCGGCCTGCGCCGCGTGCGAATCGGTCGCATCCCGCTTGGGGCGCTCCCAGTCGGTCAATGGCGACTGCTGACCGAATTCGAAAAATTCTGATCGAGGGGGTTCAGCCGCTCAGATGCTGCTGCCGCCATCCAGGGCCAGCGCCTGACCTGTGATGTTGCGAGCGGCAGGGCTGCACAGGTACAAGACCATGTCCGCCACTTCCTGTGGTGTCACGATCAGCCCGGTGGGCACGCCACGGCTCGCCTGCTGCGCATCAATGCCCAACTCAGTGAAGCGCTGTCGCGCCATATCGGTATCCACCCATCCCGGACAGATCGCATTGACTGTGATGCCGCGCGGCGCCAGCGCCAGTGCGAAGGCTTTCACCAGTCCCACCACCCCATGTTTGGCAGCGGTATAGGCCACCTGATCCGGCACTGCGCGCAGGCCCAGAAAGCTCGACATGCACACGACTCGTCCACCCGAGTCCTGCAACAGTGGCAGGCCCGCGCGGGTGCAGCGAAACGCCCCCCCCAGATTGACCTCGATCACGCGGTGCCAGGTGTCGTCGTCTGGATCATCCAGCCGATCGGCACCTGCGAGGCCCGCATTGTTGACCAGCACATCAATCCGCTGGGCCTGCGCATGGATCGTATCGAAGGCGTGCTTCACCGACGCATCGTTGGCGACATCGCAACAGATGTATGCGATCGATGCATCCTGCATCGCAGGCAGCCCCGATCGCCCCAGCGCAAACACCCGATAGCCCGCATGCTGCAAGGCCTGGCAGGTCGCCAAGCCGATGCCCCGGGTGCCGCCGGTGACAACTGCCACCTTCATGCGGTCGTGAACCCGCCGTCGACCGGGAACACGGTTCCTGTGATGTACGAAGCCGCCTCGGAGGCCAGAAACACGACGGCTGCCGCAATTTCATCCGGATGTGCCATGCGGCCGAGCGGTACGCTGGACGAGGCAAACCCGGCCTGTCCACTGCCGGCAGGCTGGCCGCTGCGTGCCTGCAGATCCGACATCACCTGACGCAGCATGGCTGTGTCAGTGCTCCCCGGCGCCAAGCAATTGATGCGCACCTTGTCGCGCCCCCAATCAATGGCTGCACTGCGTGTGAGCTGTCCCAGCGCCGCCTTGCTGGCTCCATACGCCGCACTGGCAGGCTTGCCCACCAGAGCCTGATCAGACGCAATGTTGACGATCGAGCCGCCACCGGCTGCCACCATGTGAGGAATGAAGGCTTTCATCAGCAGGAACGGGGCGTACAGATTGACGGCGAATACCTCCTGAAGCGTCTGCAAGGGTGTTTCCACCACGGTGCCGATGAAGGTGGTGCCCGCACAGTTCACCAGGATGCGCACCGGCCCATGCTCTGCAACCAGCCTGTGCGCGCGCGCCTCCAACCCCGCACTATCACCCAGGTCAATATCCGGCAGATCCAGGCCCACCACACGGCAGCCCTGGGCCTGCAGCATCGCGGCCACGGCCGACCCGATCCCGCCGCGATGGCCGGTCACCACGGCCACACGGCCCTCCAGCCCGGGAAATCGCAACGCCGATGGGTCCATCACGCGATCTTCAGAATTTGTTCGGGCCCATGTACCCGAACAGGAACCCGGCCACTTTGCGCATCTGGATTTCCTCCGAGCCTTCTGTGATGCGATAGCGCCGATGGTGTCGATAGATATGCTCGAAAGGCTTGTGCCGTGAATAGCCGATGCCACCGTGCACTTGCATGGCACGGTCCGCCGCCTCGCAGACCAGACGGTTGGCCCAGTAGTTGCACATCGACACCTTGTCCGACAACTTGCGCTCGACCTCGGGGTGCGGCATCTGGTCCATTTCCCAGGCGGTTTTCCGAATCAGCAGGCGCAGCATTTCGCACTGTGTCGCCAGTTCCACCAGCGGGAATTGAATGCCCTGATTGCGGGCCAGGTCCTCGCCGAACGGTTTGCGCTGGCGTGCGTACTTGACGCTCTCGTTGACACAGAACTGAGCGGCGCCAAGGCTGGACGCGGCCTGACGGATACGGTTTTCATGCACGAAGGCCTGCGCCAGTGCCAGTCCTGCGCCTTCGGAGCCGAACATCGCTTCATCGGGCACCCACACATTCGTGAAGCTGACCCGAGGGTGGTCGGTGGGCATGTTGAATGTCCACAGGTATTCCTCGATCTTGACGCCGGGTGTGTCGGTTGGCACCAGAAAAGCGGTAATACCGCGTGCGTCGCCTGCCTTGCCACTGGTTCGTGCGAACAGTGAGCAATGCGTGGCCACGTGCATGCCGGTGGTCCACATCTTCTCGCCGTCAATGCGCCAGCCCGAAACACCGTTACGGGTCTCGCGGACAGCCTTGGTTTCCATGTGGGTGGCATCGGAGCCATGGTTGGGCTCAGTCAGACCGAAGGTGATGCGGTACTTGAACTCGAGCGAGCCCTTGATGAACTGTTCTTTTTGCGCCGGCGAACCGAAATCCCGCAGCATCACGATCACCGGGAAATTTCCGACGATCGAGTGCTCGTTTTGCAGATCGTTGTGCAAACCCAAGCCCTTGCAGGCAAAGTGGTCGCGAATCACGGCCATCCAGAGATTGCCCCCGCCCTGCCCACCGAATTCCTTGGGCAACGAGAACCGAAAGAACCCTGCCTTGTCGGCTCGCTTCTTGGCCTCCTTGAGCAGGTCTTCCCACTCAGGGCGCGGCAGCCCGCCTTTGTCGAAATCGGTGCGGGCCCACTCCCGTCGATGATCGAAGAAGCGTTCGTTATCGTCCTGCGCCTGAAGCGGTTTGATCTCCGCGTCGATAAAGGCGTCGAGCTTGCCCAGGTAATCGACAAGGTCCTGCGGTAAGTTGAAATCCACGCATCACTCCTTGGTGTGGGATGTGTTCATCAAGCTTTGGCCTGCTCGTCAAGGGCACGCCGGTAACTGGCATAGGTCGGCTGATCAATCGACATCTTGGCCAATGTACTGGCCATCAGATGATCAAGCAGACCGGGGGTACTTGAATTGATCGAGCCGTCCCTAATGCGCAGACTCAAGCTGCGTTCCAGCGTGGCTGCATCGCCCTCCTCGTCCAGCAGGCTGCGTAAGCGCGCAAGCGACTCGGCCTCCAGCGCCTCGCCGGACTCGAGCTGGCGGCGGACAAGGTCCATGGCGTTGGCGGCCACTCGGGCATGAAACACGGCGGCGGCAGGCAGCTGGGGCGCGAGCTGGTCGCGGATGTAAGCGGCCAGGACATCGAGCATCTCGACAGGAGTCGGTTGGTCGAGCATCTCATGCACTCCTGGCCAACAGGCGGATCAGATCCATTTCATTCTCCGAAGCACGGCGGGCGATCATGGCGCGCTCCACGGTGCGATCGCGCCCGCTGCGAAACCACTGCAGCATGCCTGCACAACTCACGCCCCAGCGCAGGCTGCCCAACATCTCCCAGAAGCGAAACCGCATGGGATCGACCTCGCGACCACTGGCCTGCCCATAGGCCTGCAGCAACGCTTCGCGCGTGCCCAGCCCGCCAGCAGGCAAGTCCAGATGCCCGAAACGCCAAGGCGGCAGACACAGCCAGGCAAGATCCTCGATCGGGTCGCCAAGATGTGCGATCTCCCAGTCCAGTACAGCACGCACGCCATCGGGGCCTACGATCACATTGCCATGGCGGTAGTCGCCATGCACCAGGCGAGCCGGCTCCACCTCGGTCGGCGCATGATCAGTCAACCAGCGAATAGCCAGATCGAAGACCGGTCGTGATTCACCCGACGCTTCATATCGAGCCTGCAGATCGGCGATCGTTTTGCGCACGCCACTGACCGGCAAAGACCCCGGCAGCGTCGCGACGTCCGTGGCGTGAATGGCGGCAGCGATGGCGGCCAATTGGCCCACCAATTGCGGGCGGATCGCATCAAACTCGGCATTGCGCAAAATTTTGCGCGGAATGGTTTCGCCCGGGATGCGAATCATGACGAACCCGTCGCCCAGATCATCGTCCGGCACGAGGGTATGCACCACTTCGGCGACCATCGCGCCGCCTGCACGCAGGGCTCTCACGAGGGCGGCTTCATCAGCCAATGGCAACGTGCGTGCGGCGCGCAGGCCGCCAGGTGACCGACGCAGGATCAGTGGCCAGCGCCGTGTTGCACCGACTGCATCAAACGACCAGGTTTCCAGGGTCGCGCCTGCCGACAGTCGCACCAGCCCCTCGATCCGTTCGGCTCCCGGCAGGGCACGGCAGGCCGCCGCCTGCAGCCGGGCGTGAAACGCTTCATTGGGCAAGGTCATGCAAAGGTCCTGTGTGCAGCAACTGCATCAGTTCAGGTGCGGTCCCACCAGGGATAGGCCGGCGGCATGTCGGCCGAGACTTTGCCCGGAAAGACCGGATTGCGCTTTTCAAGAAAAGCCGCCACGCCCTCGCGTACATCGGGCCCGGCGCCCAATTGCTGATTCAGCAAGGCGTCCACCTGCATGACACCGGAGGGATCAGGCTGTGCACTGAATCGCCACAGCATCTGACGCGTGAGCGCAATGGACACCGGCGCTGTGTGATCAACGATCTCCCGCGCGATCACCCGGGCCTGCTCAAGCAGCTCCTCCGGCGGCACAACTGCCTCGACCAGACCGCCCCGCAAGGCCTCCTGCGCATCGAACACCCGACCCGAATAGCACCAGCGCAGGGCCTGTGGCATCCCGACGATGCGCGGCAAGAACCAGGCGCTGGCGGCCTCCGGCACCAGCCCGCGGCGCGCAAAGACCGCGCCGAAGCGTGCTGCGCTCGAAGCAAGCCGGACATCCATCGGCAGGGTCAGGGTCAGCCCGACCCCGACCGCTGCACCATTGATCGCGGCAATGGAAGGCTTGCGACACTCGTACATTGCCGCGATGAAGCTGTCCGGCCGCGCATCGGCAGCAGACTGCGCGCGACTGAACATGTTGTCGGCCTGTGACTCGCCAAAACTGTCGGCACCTGACGAGATATCGGCGCCGGCGCAAAAACCCCGACCCGCACCGGTGACGATGATGGCCCGCACGGCATCGTCCGCGTCAGCGCGACGGAAGGCTGCGGTGAGCTCGCGACCCATTTGCGCGGTGTACGCATTGAGGCGGTCAGGGCGATTCAAGGTCACCACCATCATTCCGGCGTCCACTGAGATCGCCAGCGTCTGCGCCGCGGTGTCGGTCATGTCATGTCTCCAGCCTCGGGGCTCTCTGGTGCGGAACCTCTCCGGCTGGTGATGCTCAGGTCTGGGTCACCGACTGTCAAATCAGATGTACATGTCGTGGAAGTGGGCCCCTCGGATACATCCCGGGCACCGTCAACGACAATGGGTCGCGCGCCTGAGATCCAGCCCCTCATGCGAGGCCGAATGAAGAAGTGTGCGGGGCAAGACTTTGCAAGGCGCTCGACATCATGATATCTAGCATGTGTCGCGGACGATACAAGCCCGCCACCAACAGGATGCCAGCATGAATCAATCGCGCCCTCAAAAAACCGCTCTAACCGCCTCGCCTAACACGACGCAATCCGCCCCCGGCTCGGGCCGACGACGTATAGTCAGCGCCGCAGGGGCGGCAACGATTGCGGGCCAACTCAACCCGGCCTGGATTCGACCGGCGCGCGCCGCACCGAAGGTGCTGAAGATCATGCAGTGGAACCATTTTGTGCCGGCCTTCGACGAATGGTTCAACAAGAAGTTCACTCGGGAATGGGGCGAGAAGAACAACACGGAGGTCATTGTGACCAACGTGGGCATGACCAGCATCGCAGGGCGCGCCGCAGCGGAAATTTCGAAGAAGCAGGGCCACGACTTGTGCATGTTCCTGAGCCCGCCCGCTTCCTACGAAGACAATGTGATTGACCACAAGGATATTTACGCCGAGTGCGAGCGCAAATACGGCAAACCGCTGGGTATCGCCATCAAAAGCACGTTCAACCCGATCACGAAGAAGTACTTCGGTTTTTCTGACAGTTATGTGCCCGACCCGGTCAACTACCGTAAAGACCTCTGGGACGATGTCGGCGTAGCCCCGACATCCTGGCTGGCCATCCTTGAAGGCGGCAGGAAGATCAAGCAAAAACACGGCATTCCGGTCGGTATCGGGATGTCGAACGAACTCGACAGCAGTATGGCGCTGCGCTCGATCCTGCACTCCTTCGGCGCCGCCGAACAGAATGCTGAAGGTCAACCAACACTGAATTCACGCCAGGCGCTCGAGGCACTCAAGTTCGCCAAGGCGCTGTACACCGAAACGATGACCGATGAGATTTTCTCGTGGGATGCATCGTCCAACAACCGTCTGATGCTCGCGGGCAAGGGCTCTCTGACACTGAACGCGATCTCGGTGACACGCACAGGTGAGAGTGAAAAAATTGCGATCGCCAACAAAATCCATCTGGC
This sequence comes from Burkholderiales bacterium UBA4615, assembly GCA_002386465.1. Lineage (GTDB taxonomy): Bacteria > Pseudomonadota > Gammaproteobacteria > Burkholderiales > Burkholderiaceae_E > UBA4615. The sequence continues at coordinate 24,057 of DGIT01000060.1, forward strand.
CAAACCGGCCAGCGGACCTGCGGCGCAACTGGGTGTCATGCATCTGATGAATGCGTATGTGATCTGGAAATTCGCACGCAACATCGACGGCGCCAAAAAATTTCTGGTTGACCTGGCGGGTCAGTCACGCGAAGCCTTCCTGGCGAGCGGCTTTTACAACTTTCCGACCTTCCCTCAGTTGGTCCCCGATCTGAATCAACTTATCGCGCGCGACCCCAAGGCCGTCCCGGAAGACAAATACGCTATTTTTTCCGATGCGGATAAATGGACGGTCAACGTCGGGTACCCCGGCTATTCGAACGCAGCGGTCGACGAAATCTGGAAAGAATGGCTCCTGCCCAGGATGTTCGCCGATGCCGCTTCGGGCAGGCTGAAGCCGGAAGAGGCCCTGGACATGTACTCAAAGCAATCGAAGCAGATCTTCGACAAGTGGCGTGCGAGGCGCAAGGTATGACCGGGGTGGCTCAAGTGCCCGCGCAGCTCATTGCGAAACGCGGCAGACGTTCCGTCCTTGCACAGATAGCCGCCACGGGAATCCTGGCTGGGGCGACTGGGCATGGGTTGGCCAATACGCCTACCCGCAAGCGCATCTTCATCGTCAGCAGCTATGACCGCGGGTATATCTGGTCGCAATCCACGCAAAAAGGCGTCAACGCCGCAATGCGCAAGTACGGCTACCTGGATAACGATCAGCAGGCGGCGCAGCTGGTGCGCGATGACATGGTGGAGAGCTCGCGAGCGGTGATCCGCAAGGAGTGGATGAACTCCAAGCGCAAGGACAGCCGCACCGATCTGGCCACTGCCACAACGCGCATCATGGGCGCACTCACTGCATTCAAACCCGACCTTGTATTGCTTGGCGACGACAACGCGGCACGCTACATCGGCGCCCAGCTGCTCGACACACGTACGCCAGTCGTGTTTTGGGGCATCAACGGCTTGCCGCTTAAATACGGTCTGGTCGAAAGTATGGATGCGCCCGGACGAAACATCACGGGCGTCTGGCAGTCCGGGTACCACAAGGAGAGCCTGGACCTGCTCAAGCGGCTGGTGCCCAAGGCCAAGACCTTCGCCATCCTGGCCTGCGACTCCGAGTCCTCGCGTCCGAACGTCAAGATGATCGAACAACTGGCGCAACGTGGCGAATTGCCCATGCAATTGGTCGATCGGGTGCTCACCAACTCTCTGGATGAGTTCAAGACTCGGGCACTCGAGTTGTCCAAGCGGGTTGACGCGTTCGTCGTCCTCAACCATGACACCCTGCGTGACGCGAAGGGCAACCATGTCGACATGCTGGATGTGGGACGCTGGTACCTGACGAACATCAAGATCCCCGAGGCCTCCCATGAGGATCAGTTCGTGATGGAGGGCATGCTGCTCACCGCCAATGACTCGGGCTTCAATCAGGGACACCTGGCCTTCGAGATGGCCTTCAACATTCTTGAGCGCGGACTCAATCCGGCGCGCATGGCAGTTCGCACGCCTGAGCGCGGGCCGTATCTGGTGAACCGCAACCGTGCCAAAGCCCTGGGGATCAAGCTCGACGAAGCTTTGTATCTGATCGACGAGGTGATCGAGACCTCGCTTGCCCTTCGCAGATGAGTGTCTGGCAGCCGACC
>DGIT01000124.1:0-8312 GCA_002386465.1 Burkholderiales bacterium UBA4615
CAAGCTGCGGCAAACGGGCAAAAACGATCAGGCGTTGCGTGGATCCACGCATACCGACTTCAGTCATCGATGTCTCCTTGAGGAGGGCGTCCGTAATACTGGCGATGCAGCCAATCGGGTGAAGCGCCGAAGAAATATGCCGCACGCAGGCCCCACATTTGGACGACCGTGCGTACCACCCCGCGATGCTCCCAGCGTCGTGCTGACACCAGCATGGTGGTTCGCAGACATACCGGAGGTGCGATGCGTCGCATGGACCGGCTGAAAGCGATGTCTTCCATCAGGGCAATGGCGGGAAAGCCACCCTGTGCCTCGAACGCCTGGCGGGCGACGAAAATACCCTGATCACCCGTTGCAATGCCGGTCAGGCGAGAGCGCAGATTCATCATCCAGGCAATGATCGCAAGCGCCAGACGCGGCGAATCCAGGCGCACATCAAAGCGCCCCCATATTGCACCGCGCGCCGTGTGCGTTCGAATCAGCTCACCTGCCCCGATTGGCAATCGGCAGTCGGCATGCAGAAACAATAAGACGTCGCAATCGGCCACCTGAGCACCGGCATTCATTTGCAGCGCACGTCCACGCTTGGCGCGCACCACTTGGGCACCAGCCCGTTGCGCCTGGCTGACCGTGTCATCGGTGCTGCCGCCATCGACCACGATGCAGGTATCGCTCTGAGCGCGTGCGGCTGCCACCGCATCGGCGATGGTCCGCGACTCATTGAGCACCGGTATGACGATGCCCAGCCTGCAGGTGCGCGGCTCGGTAGGCGCTGTCCCGGTAGATACTGAAGCAAGCGCAGACGAATCTGCTGACGCCATCAGTGCCGAAGCGCGAGGAGCCACGGCTTCATCGCATCCGGTCATCAGAGGGCATCAGCACATCAGACGCAGCGCTGAAAAGCGCCCCGCGGCGCAGCATCAAGCGCATAGTCCGGACCGTGGACGATTCTGTGGCGATAGGACTGCGCCGCAGCAGAGCCGGCAGGCCAGGTCCGATCGAAACGGGCCATGAAGGCTGGCCAGTCGAAGTCGACTGCAATCGCTGACACCTCGCAGTCTGCCATCTGCGCGCGATAGAGCACGCGGGCACCAGGCGCAGGCGGTGTGCCGATCCGCGCGATGCGGGTCACCACACCATCGGTACATCCCCCGAAGTTGGCCATGCCGGCTGCACCGTTGTTGATGAGGCCGATCGCGTTCGGGCCGGTCGCGCTCTCAAAGGTACTGGCCACTGGAAGGCAGGTATGGCTTGAGGCAATCAGGTCGATCTGCGCCGCTTCAAAAAAAGCCGTCAGACCGTGACGCGCACTGCTCGCCAAAGCATCGTGTGACAGGCGCCAACCCGCCAGAGACTGATCGTCACCATGGACGATTCCCACCCGCAGACTCCCGACCTGCGCGCGCAGCAACATGGGAAGAGCGGCTAGCGCTTCGGTGTGCCCTGCTGCCAAACAGGTACTGCGCAACTGCTGCAAGATGAGATTGGAGCGCTCGACGTCTTCCTGCGGAACCGACGCAGGATATCCGCAGCCACAGCCTGCATCAGGCTGCCCTGGCTGCACGATGCGTGAGAGTTCAGTTTCCACATTGCCGCGCAGCCGATGCCAGTGACGGGTGCCCTGCTCAATGGCGAGAAAGTCGTTCACCTCCGCATCAAACCAATGGAAGTCGCCATTGGCCACAACCTGCGCGATCCCCGCTGGCTCGCAAGCCACCATCGCATTGATGCGATGCATCGCTTCGACGTTGCCATACAGCCCGCCAACGATCCAAAGAACCTGAGCTGCCGGCACGGCTGGCGCACTGGCCAGAGCCTCGCCGTTGTAACGGTAGTCGAGCGGGCACATGCGCCCCGGGCCTTCAGCCTGGATGGCCTCATGCGCCGGCACACTCAGTGATTCGCGCGCATTCATGCGGCAAGCGCTCCCGCGCACGAGCTGCCCTGCCCAGCAGTGCATCCATAGCAATGGTCACGCACCACAATCGGCGCGCCCTGCAGGGGCGTGCTCGACAGCTCGCTGACATGCAAGGGCGCGCGCCCGGCCACACGCAGTGGCAGCCCCAGCATCTGATTGAAGTCGCAATCGAAGACCATGCCCTGCCAGTCGATGCTGACCAGGTCCTTGCACATCACCGCATCCAGATTGTCGGGGCGATGCGCTTGCCGCAAGAGCTGCATGTAACCATCGAAGCCACCCTTGGAGACGAGCATGGAACCGAAGCGCTGAATCGGCATGTTGGTGATCGTGAGCAGATGGTCGAACCGGATGTCAAAGCGTTCGCCCAGCATCTTGCGGTAGTCGGCCTCCAGCGCGGCCTGGGGCGGCGGCAAAAACGGGCCCACCGGGTTGTAGACCAGATTGAGCACCCTGCCCTGACCCAGGCCATAACCCAGAGCGTTCAGCCTCTGAAGCGCGTCGATGCTGCGCTGATACACACCCTGCCCCCGCTGACCATCCACATTCTCTTCGAGGTAGCAGGGCAAGGATGCGGTGATTTCCACTTGCTCGTCGGCCAGGAATTGCGCCAGATCCTCCTGCCCCGGTTCACTGAGGACGGTCAGGTTGCAGCGATCAATTACTCGGACACCTGCGGCGCGCGCAGCACTCACCAGACGACGAAAATGCGGATTGAGCTCAGGGGCACCACCGGTCAGATCGAGGGCAGTGGCCTTGAGCGCTCCGAGCGCAGCAATGACTGCGTCGATAGTGGGCCCGTCCATCGACTCGGTACGGTTCGGACCGGCATTGACATGGCAGTGCTGACACGTCTGGTTGCACACATAACCCAGGTTGACCTGCAGGGTCGACACACCGCGTCGCCGGATCGCAGGGAAATCAGTCTTGGTCAGCCGCGGCAGGACATCGTGCACGAGTGCTCTCCTCAAGTGCGAGTTCCGGGAGGTGCATCGGGCATGCGCCGACGCATCAGACCTCACAGCTTACCGTGAGGCGTGTGGCCCGCCGTTCATGGCCTCGATGAATGACCGATCGATCCGGGTCTTCCAGTGCGAGAGCATCTCACCCGACATACCCAACCCTCCCCAGGTGGCGAGCGCTGATCCGTCGCAGCGATCGAGCAATGCAAGCGCGCGGCGCTGTGGCCGATAGGGCGCTGGAGGTTGCCGCGATATCGTGCCGGTCAGGGCATCCAGGCCTGCCGTCAGGGCATCCACAAGTGCGGGCGCTTGCCTGAGCGCGTGAACGCCCGACTTGGGCACGCGCAGACTCCCGAAATCGGCGCAGTCACCCGAGGCATAAACCTGCGGCGTACTGACAGACCGCAGGGTCGCGTTCACTGCAATCCCGCCGCCCGCTCCCACGCTCAGACCATCCCGCAGGGCTGCATGACTGAGCCAGCGCGGCGCCTGTGCACCGGTCGCCACGATCACCAGATCTGCTGCAAACCGACAGCTCCCGGCATCGGTTACGCCATGGCCATCGCCAGGATCGCCGCCACGGGTTTGCATCTCGGCTTCGTCAGGGGCCTGGTTGCCCCTGATCGCGCTATGTTCGTCGGAATCGAAGCGGGCTGTTGCCAGCCTGCCTCTTGAGGCGCCTGGCACACACACGACCTCCTGGCCACGCACACCAACAAACCGCCAGCCGCATTGCAACGCGATGCCTCTGGCCTGCAAGGATCGCGCAGCCAGCCAGCCGTTGTATCGCCCCTGATCGAACAGCATGCGGGGCGCAGCGCTGATCACCCGGACCGAGCCTCCCTGCATGGGTCCGTGCCCTGCACAGCGCGCCATGAGCGCACAGGCCACCTCAAAGGCTGCTGCGCCACCACCGATCACAACACATCGCGGTCGACGTGGCGCGCTCTCAAGCCAGGCCTGCCAGCGCTGCACGAAGTGGCCAAAAGGTTTGACGGCAAGGACGGTGAGCGACTCGTCATGGATGACCCCGGTCTCGACAGCCGTCCCGACATTGAGTGACAGCAGATCCCAGCGGTAGCGGCTTCCCTGCTGGCCCACTGCCTGACGGTTCTGGAAATCGATGTCCACCAGCGTGTCGGTGACCCATTGCACATCGGCCCTTTGGGCCAACCCGCGCAGATCGATCGCACAGTCCTCAAGCGGGTAACGACCCGCGAGCCAGCCCGGCATCATGCCGGAGTACAACAACTGCGAAGTCTCGGACAGCAGCACCATGCGGGCTCGTCCGCGCACACGCTGGGCCAGCGCGCCTAGCGCAGCCAGATGGGTATGACCGCCGCCTGCGAGCAGGATCTGCGGCAATAAGTCGGCAGCCATAAGCCCCGATGATAGGCGAAGCGTCTGGCAGACAGAACACCCAGTACCGTCTGGCGGGCAACACCGACAGTTCAACCGCTTAGCCGCACGGCCACGATGACGGCCAAGCATGATCGGCCGGTCATAAGCTTCGCTGCCACAGGAGCGGGAATGCTGTCTGTCCGGGAACTGGAATTACTGTCTGAAACTGATATCGGTCGCACGCTGAATGCGCGCGACGACCTGACTGGCACGGTACGCCTTGAGGCGCACCCGAGTCCGCGAATCGTGGTCGATTTCAGCGTGTCGACCGATGCTTCCAGGGCGCCGAGGCGTATCGGCACCTGGCCTGATCAAAGTCTGGCAGCGATCTGCTCGCGCGCGGTCAAGCTGCGCGGGGACAGCGCTGTGGTCACTGGCAAGGCTCAACGCCCGGCGATTGCGGCCCTGCGCAGTGCTCAGACTGGTTCTCATACATCGGTACCCGTCCCGGGCACCATGGCACTGCCGGCTGATGCCAATCTGACGGTCACCGAACTGTTCGAGCACTGGCATCGCGTCAAACTCAGTGCTCGCAAGGATGCTGGCGAATCGGTTCACCGCAGCATGAACAAGGATGTGCTGCCGCATATCGGCACGATGCATCTGGTTGCAGTGCACAGTCAGCACATCGAGGACATGCTGCAACGGATCGTTGACCGCGGTTCGGCGCGTCAGGCAGGGTGCGTCCTCTCGGACCTCAGGCAGATGTTCCGCTGGGCGCTGGATGAAGGCTGGATTGATGATGATCCGACCTCAACCTTGCGCAAGGTTGAACTGTGCGGCGTGCAACAACCACGCTCGCGCACACTCAGCCATGAAGAAGTGAAAGAGTTGTCAGAACGCATGGGGGCTGCAGGTCTGGCCCGTCACATTCGTCGAGCGACCTGGCTCATGCTGGCCACGGGCGCGCGGATTGGCGAACTGGCCAACGCACGCTGGCGTGATATTGATGTGCAGGCGAGCACCTGGACGATACCCGCTGAGTTCAGCCACAGTGGGCATGCGCACCTGATCCCGCTCTCAGCCTTTGCTCTGCGTCATCTGCAATCTGACACCGGCCTGCGCAGTGGTTCGGACTGGGTGTTCCCTGGTCGCGACGGCGCGGAGCCGCTGTCGCCAAAGGCCTTGGGCAAACAGATTCGAGACCGCCAGCGCGGCACTCAGATCCGTGGCCGCTCAGCCGCGACCAAAGAACTGCTACTTTCTGGTGGCGCGTGGACGCCTCTGGACCTGCGACGCACTGCAGCAGCTTTGATGCGTGATGTGGGCGTGCCTGATCATGTGATCAGCGCCTGTCTTGACCATGGCACTCGCACCGGCAGCACTCCGATCAGCATCGAGCTCGGTGCGCTCGCTTCGCAATGCCGCGCGGCGTTCAATCAACTCGGCCAATGGCTAGAGACGATCGAACGCCCGCACATGAAGAGCGGGCGCCTGGCAGCCTGACGCGAACGCTCTACACGGCTCACTTGCGACAGTCAGCGCAACTGCTCGGACCTCCCTGATACACGTCGGTCGGATTGGGCGCCGCCGGTGGCGCGCCAGTGCCAGCGCACCCGGCCAGCAACACGGCGATCAGGGCAGCAAGGGTGATGGTTCGATTCACGGATAGTCCTCCCACTCGGTCCGTCTGAACGACGGGCCAGACAGTCGCCTGCCGGGCGACAGAAACGGGTCGGACAGCAGGCTGCCTGCCCGACACCTCATGGGGAGCAGAATGCGTGCCTGCAACCAGAGTGGGGCGGGTCAGACGCCTCAGAACCTGAACGATGCCCCAATCATCGGACCACTCAGCGTGAACCGCTTGAAGATGTCACGCGTGTCGTTCTCCATGTGCAGATGGCGATAAGCCACCACCACATTGCCCCAGTCGAAGGCATAGCTCACGCCGCCGAATGCCTGCCAGGTGAGATTGGACGTGCCGGCGCCGATGTCGAAGTAGTAAGGCACCGACCAGCGTTCAGTGATCCGATAGTGACCCTTGACGCCCACCACGGCATCGACAGGCGTCTTGGAGGCGCTCGCCGTACCGGTGCGCGCCAGAGCTGGCGTGCCGTTAGGCAGCGTGACCGCCGCATTCAGGGTCCAGTCCATCTCGGCCGATAGCCGTCCTGTGCGCACGCCACCCAGGAGATCCAGCTCCCACTGCGGTGTGGCGATCCATTGATAGCCGCCCATGAGCGTGGCCAGCCCGGTCGTGATGCGGCTGTCAGTGCCTGCGCTGAGCGTGGCACCCAGCCCAGCGTCAGGACGGACGCCGAAGTTGGGTTTGAAGCCCGTGACCCCGCTCGCCAGACCGGAAGCACGAATACCGATGAAGTCCCCCATCACCAGCCACGGGCCACGCCGCGCTTCGGCATTGAGCATCAGCGCAAAGTTGAGTTTGGTGAGGTACTTGTTAGGGCCGATTTCGGACTCGATCACACCGTCCAGCAAACCGCCACTGTCACCGCTGCCGCTTCCCCCGCCGCCAATGCCACCACCTCCCCCTGTGCCGCCGCCAGGCAAGCCGGAGACCGGATAGTCGATCCGCGCGTTGATGGTCGGCAGCCACACATACGGCGTCAGCCTGAAGCGCCATTCGGATGCTGATGCGGCCGTGCTGGCGGCATTGGGCTGGCCGAACGAGGTTTGCGCAGAACTGGAGATGGATTGCGCAGCCACTGATGCGGGTATTGCAAGGGCCAGTGCGGCACTGAAAGCAACGCGACCAGAGAGACGCGATGACAGTGGGCTGAGAGAATTTTTCGATGTCATGGGAACTTGCCTGTCAATAAAGGGGTCAAGCCGGTAGATCGGGAACGATGTTTCTCTGCGAGCATGTGCGCAGCTTCAAGCCGCGTAAGCTTAAAGGAGGCAGAACACGGGCAAGCTTCCCCAAAGGGAAAAAAACCGATGCCGCACGCGCCCCAACCCTTGGTGTTCCTACTGCGGTCATTCATGCGCAACGACTCTGTCTGCGTCAACCGGGGAGGCTCGTCATCCAACTGTCGAGCCACCTCGGGTCAGTTCTAGCGTGGAGCAACCAATCGGACGAAACGCCCTTGAACCGAAGTCATCTGCCGGATGGCATCGGCGCGCATTCACGCCGCCCGGCGGCCCGCCTAGGAAAAAGGGCTACCGCCTTGTGAGCAGTAACCCTTTGATTTTCCGTTTGCTTAAATGGTCGGGACGGAGGGATTTGAACTCTCGACCCCCTGCACCCCATGCAGGTGCGCTACCAGGCTGCGCTACGCCCCGAAGCCTTTAAGTATAACAGGCTTGAATACCCTGGCGTGGCGACGCCGTGTCTCACTCGGTTGGCCCGGTGCCGGGTTCCAGCCACTTCAACGCGTCGAGCAGGTCCTGGCGAATGCCCGGCAAGGGATCGGTCAGATCAGGCGTGAGCAACTCCGTGGCAGAGGCCATGGAGACCGCGGCTGCATGTGGCGGGTCCGACACGTCCCGACGTCGCTGCGTGCCGGCGGCATCGCCCAGCCTGTTGCGGGCACCACTGATGGTGAAGCCTTGCTCGTAGAGCAGATCGCGAATACGACGCACCAGGAGCACCTCATGGTGCTGGTAGTAGCGCCGATTACCCCGACGCTTCATCGGGCGCAGTTGTGTGAACTCCTGCTCCCAGTAGCGCAGCACATGCGGTTTGACTCCGCACAGTTCGCTGACCTCGCCAATCGTGAAATAGCGCTTGGCCGGAATGGAGGGCAGCGCAGCCGGCAATGGCGAACGCTCAGTCTGTGTGGCAGCGGTGGCCATGCGGATCAGGACTGCTGGGGCAGGCGCTCAATCAGCGCCTTGAGCTTCTGGCTGGCATGGAAGGTGACCACCCGGCGTGCCGAGATGGGAATCGCCTCGCCGGTCTTGGGATTGCGCCCCGGGCGCTGTGGCTTGTCACGCAACTGGAAATTACCGAAACCGGAAAGCTTGACGCTGTCGCCGCGCTCCAGTGCGTCACGAATTTCCTGGAAGAAGGTCTCGACCATGTCTTTGGATTCGCGCTTGTTCAGGCCTACGCGCTCGAAGAGCATTTCGGC
>DGIT01000124.1:8437-40552 GCA_002386465.1 Burkholderiales bacterium UBA4615
TCAGGTTCGACAAGTTACTCGGGGTCATGATCAGCTCAGACTCTGAACTCAGGCAGACCTTAGTCTTGCGCCATGTGAGGCGGCCAGTCGGGCGGCGACGGCGGCCATGGCAGCATCGGCCTGCGCATCGGACAAGGTCATTCGAGTATCTTGCATGCGAAACCTGAATGCAAGGCTTTTTTCCTTATTTTCCAATCCCTTACCGCGATATTCGTCAAACAGGATGACATCCTGGAGCGGCGCCAGGCTGCTGTCGGTTTGCTGCAAATTCCGAATCTGTTCGAGCAGTTCAGCTGCCGGTACGGCCTGTGATACGACAAACGCCAGATCCCGGATCACAGGCGGAAACTTCGACAGTTCCTGGTACTGGGGCACCCGCTGGCTCAACAAGGGCGCAAGTTCCAACTCGAACAGCACCGGCGCCTGGGCGAGATCCAGCGCACGCATCAATTGCGGGTGCATCACGCCAGCCCAACCGATGTGCTGACCGGAGTCATCGGCGATGGACGCAGACTGACCGGGGTGCAGCGCCGAGTGATGGGCGCCGGTCCAGCTTAGAGCACGACCGGCAATCGCCTCGACATCCGCTTTGACATCGAAAAAGTCGACCGTCCGCGAGGGCGCGCCCCATTGCTCGCCCAGCGCAGATCCGAATGCCAGACCCGCTAGGCGAATCGGCTGACGGATCCCGGCCACCTCCAACGGTCCAGAGCGAGCCTGGGCGTCGCGCAGAAAGACCCGACCCACTTCGAATATGCGCACACGCGACATCTTGCGGTTGAGGTTGTGCTTGAGGTTGCCGATCAGCCCACCCCACAGGCTGGTGCGCATCACATCGAGATGTTCGGCAATCGGGTTGCGCAAAGCGATGGGCGCATGCCCCGTGCCCAGCAGCGCCTCGATCTGTCCTGAGACGAACGAAAAATTGACCACCTCCTGCCATTCGCGTGCGGCCCACTGGCGCTTGAGCGAGAGCACGGTGCGACGATCCCCGGGTACTGCTGCCAGGGCTGCCGTCATGCGCGCAGGCCGGATCGGCAAGCGCTCGAAACCCCAGACCCGAACCACCTCTTCGATCAGGTCTTCTTCAATTTCCAGGTCAAAACGACTCGCAGGCGGCGTGACGGTCAGCACCGTATCGGCCTCGGTCCGGGTCACGACGCAAGGCAGGCCCAGACGCTCGAACGCGCCCTCGCAATCAGCGAGCGCGATGTCAGCTCCAATGAGCCTGCGGGCCCGAGACAAACGCATCGCGACTGGCTTGCGCTGCGGCAACGCGGTGATCTGGTCATCGATCGGACCTGCCTGCCCGCCACAGACATCGAGGATGAGCCGGCTGAGATAGTCCAGATGCTCGACCGTGGTCGAGGCATCAACACCGCGCTCAAAGCGCTGCGCCGCATCGGTCGAAAAGTTGTAGCGCCGTGCCCGCCCGGCTACAGCCTGCGGCCACCAGAAGGCTGCTTCGACATAGATGTCGGTGGTGTCGAGCGAGACCGCCGTGGCATCGCCGCCCATGATGCCGGCCAGACTCTCCACCTGCTGCGCATCGGCGATCACACCGACCGCGAGCCCCTGGTGATCGGGCTCCAAGGTAATGGTTTGCCCGTTGAGCAGCTTGAGCGACTCGCCGACCTGCCCCCACCGGACCTGCAGGTCACCATGAATCTTGGCCAGGTCGAACACGTGCGTGGGCCGACCCAACTCGAGCATGACGTAATTGGAGAGATCGACCAGCGCCGAAATGCTGCGCTGTCCACTGCGCTCCAGGCGCTGCCTGATCCAGTCGGGCGTGGGCGCGTGGGCATTGACGCCCCGGATGATGCGACCGCTGAATCGCCCGCACAGATCAGGCGCAGCGATGTGTACCGGCAGGCGATCGGAAATGGTGGCGACAACCGCTTCATGGGCGGGAAGCATCAGCGTAGCCCCGCTGATCGCAGCAACCTCGCGGGCCACCCCGGTGACCGACATGCAGTGCGCAAGGTTGGGCGTGAGCTTGAGCATCCAGACGTGATCGTCCAGCGCCAGCGCCTCGCGCAGAGACTGTCCGATCGGGGCGGACTCGGGCAGCACCAGCAGTCCGCCGTGGTCCTCGGACAAGCCCAGTTCCCGGGCTGAGCACAGCATGCCGCTGCTTTCCACCCCGCGCATCTTGGCCACACCGATCTTCATACCACCCGGGAGCACAGCGCCCGGCAGTGCACAGGGCGCTTTCATGCCAGCAACCACGTTCGGCGCGCCGCACACGATCTGCGCAAGTTCTGTCCCGCCGACGTCAACTTCGCACACATTGAGCTTGTCGGCATTCGGATGACGCGTGACGGAGCGCACCTGCGCGACCACCACCTGCTCAAAGGGTGGCGCAGCCGGCTCGCGCTCTTCAACTTCCAGCCCTGCCATGGTGAGGGCATGGGCCATCTCTTCGCTCGACCAGGCCGGATTCACATAGGCCCGCAACCACCGCTCGGAAAATCGCATCGCCTTCAGTCCCGAAATTGTTCGAGAAAACGCAGATCGTTTTCGTAGAAAAGACGCAAATCGCCGACGCCATACCGCAGCATGGCCAGGCGCTCGATACCCGAGCCAAACGCGAACCCGATATAGCGTTCAGGATCGAGCCCGATGTTGCGCACCACCCCGGGATGCACCTGACCGGCTCCTGAAACTTCCAGCCATCGTCCGGCCAGAGGGCCGTCGGCAAAGCGCATGTCAATTTCGGCCGATGGTTCGGTGAACGGGAAATACGACGGGCGAAACCGCACATCGATATCGTCACGCTCGAAAAAACGCCTCAAAAACGAGGTGTACACGTTTTTCAGGTCGGTGAAGGACACGTCCTCGTCGATCCACAGGCCTTCGATCTGGTGAAACATCGGAGAGTGCGTTGCGTCGGAATCGACCCGATAGGTCTTGCCCGGCGCAATCACCTTGATCGGCGGGGCATGCATGCGCGCATAGCGAATCTGCATCGGGCTGGTATGCGTGCGCAGCAGCAGCGGGCGGCCGGCATCATCTTCACCTTCAACGTAGAAGGTGTCGTGCATCGAGCGGGCAGGATGGTTGTGCGGTGTATTGAGTGCGGTGAAATTGAAGAAGTCTTCTTCAATTTCCGGGCCGTCGGCCACTTCGAATCCGATCGAACGAAAGATGGTTTCGATGCGCTCGATCGTCAGCGTAACCGGATGCAGACCACCCTGGCCCAGCCCGCGCCCAGGCAGCGTGACGTCAATGGATTCTTCGGCCAACCGCACCTGCAGCTCAGCCTCCTCTAGCGCACGTTGACGGTCGGTCAGCAGCGATTCAATCGACTGCTTGATGACGTTGAGTGACTTACCGGCCTGCGCACGATCCTGTGGCGACATGCCGCCCAGGGCCTTCATGCGCGCCGTAAGCAGCCCGTCCTTACCCAGGAACCGGGCCTTCACGACCGCCAGCGCATTGGCGTCAGATGCGACGCCGACCGCCTCGCGGGCTTGATCGATCAGCTGTTGTGCGGAGTCATCCATGGACATGCCCACATGAAAAACGGGGCGCGCCGGGCCCCGTTGTCTGATTCGGGAAAGCACCCAGGCACTGTGCAGTGCGCCGGGGCTTTCACAGTCGAGGCCCCGCTCAGGCGCCGATCGAGGCCTTGACGCGCGCCACGATGGCCGCAAACGCCGGCTTGTCGTTCACAGCGAGCTCGGCCAGCACTTTGCGATCGAGACCAATGGCCGACTTGTTCAGCCCGGCAATGAAGCGGCTGTAGCTGATGCCATGCTCGCGTGCAGCCGCATTGATCCGGGTGATCCAGAGCGCACGGAACACACGCTTACGGGTGCGGCGGTCGCGGTAGGCGTACTGCCCGGCGCGCATGACTGCCTGCTTGGCAATGCGGTAGACGTTGTTACGACGGCCTCGGAATCCTTTGGCCAGGGCGAGCACCTTCTTGTGGCGGGCTCGGGCGGTGACACCGCGTTTCACTCGTGGCATGTCAGCCTCCCGTTATGCGTAGGGCATCATGGCCCGCACGCTCACGACGTCGGACTCATGAACCTGAACGGCGCCGCGCAGATGGCGCTTGTTCTTGGTGGTCTTCTTGGTGAGGATGTGGCGCTTGAACGCCTGGCCACGCTTGATCGAGCCGCCTGCGCGCACCCGAAAGCGCTTGGCCGCGCTTTTCTTGGTCTTCATCTTGGGCATGAAAATGCTCCGTCATGCACCGCTGCCAGGTGGCCTGGTATCGCCCCGCTGACGCAGCGAGACGATCCGGTTCAGGCACTTAGGGAACCCGAGCGGCTTCTTGTTCGCCGGTCAGACGACCTTGCGAAGCCTTCGATTGTAGCAGGAGCGAGGCCAGGCGCTCAAGCCTGGACGCGCTCAGCCCCTGCGACGGCTTACTTCTTCTTCTTGGGCGCGATGATCATGATCATCTGGCGCCCTTCAAGTTTGGGCATGGACTCGACCTGACCCACCGCTTCGAGGTCGGTGCGGATACGCTCCAACAGCCGCACGCCGAATTCCTGGTGGGCCATTTCGCGACCACGAAACCGCAGGGTGATCTTCGCCTTGTCGCCCTCTTCCAGGAACCGGTTGAGGTTGCGCAGCTTCACGCCATAGTCATTGTCGTCGGTACCCGGGCGAAATTTGACTTCCTTGACCTGGATGATCTTCTGCTTGAGGCGGGCCTCATGGGCGCGCTTCTGTTCCTGATACTTGAACTTGCCGTAGTCCATCAGGCGCGCCACGGGTGGCTGCGCGGTGGGAGCAATTTCGACCAGGTCGACGTCGGCCTCTTCGGCCATTCTGAGGGCCTCCCGCGTGGACACGATGCCAAGCGGTTCGTTCTCGATCCCCATCAGACGCAATTCAGGAACGTTGATTTCGGCGTTCAGCCGGTGTGCACGTTCGCGTTCGTTCGCAGTAGCGATGCTGGTTTCTCCGAAGTCGGCGGGTATCGGTTCAGGCAGCTCGAGGGTGCGCAAGCTGACCGAAAGGAACATCCCATCAATGCGATGTTCCGCGAGGATGAGCCACCTCATCGGTCAGCCGGGAGGCGAATGCATCAAGGCTCATCACCCCGAGGTCGACGCCACCGCGTGCCCTTACTGCCACTTGACCAGCCTGACGCTCCTTGTCACCCACCACCAACAAGTAAGGCATTTTCTGCAGGCTGTGCTCGCGGATTTTATAAGAGATCTTCTCGTTCCGCAAATCGGTTTGAACTCTAAACCCTTGTTTTTTCAATGTTTGTGCAACGCTCGCGGCATACTCCGACTGCCCCTCGGTAATGCTGAGCACCACCGCTTGGAGAGGCGACAGCCAGGCTGGAAAGGCACCTGCGTGATTCTCGATCAGGATGCCGATGAATCGCTCGAGCGATCCGACAATCGCCCGGTGCAGCATGACCGGATGCCGGCGACTGTTGTCATCGGCCACATACTCGGCGCCCAGGCGCTGCGGCATGTTGAAGTCGACCTGCATGGTGCCGCACTGCCAGTGCCGGCCCAGTGCATCGCGCAGGGTGTACTCGATCTTCGGGCCATAGAAGGCACCGTCGCCAGGCGCAATGACAAATTCGCAGCCTGAGCGGCGCAGCGACTCCATCAGCGCGTATTCGGCCTTGTCCCACAACTCGTCGGCGCCCACCCGCTTTTCAGGCCGGGTGGCCACCTTGTAGAGAATGTCGGTGAAGCCGAAATCGCGATACACGTTGTGCAGCAACTCGGTGTAGGCCGTGCATTCATCCAGGATCTGATCCTCGGTGCAGAAGATATGCCCGTCGTCCTGCACAAAGCCCCGCACCCGCATGATCCCGTGCAGGGCGCCCGAGGGCTCGTTGCGGTGGCACTGACCGAATTCACCGTAGCGCAGCGGCAAATCGCGATAGCTGCGCAAGTCGCTGTTGAAGACCTGAAGGTGCCCCGGGCAGTTCATCGGCTTGACCGCGTAATCGCGGTTCTCCGAGGCCGTCGAGAACATATGGTCCTTGTAGTTTTCCCAGTGCCCTGAGCGCTCCCACAGCGTGCGATCCAGGATCTGCGGGCAGCGGATCTCCTGATAGCCGTTGTCCTGATAGACCCGCCGCATGTACTGCTCGACCTGCTGCCACAGCGCCCAACCCTTGGGATGCCAGAACACCATGCCCGGCGCATCGTCTTGCAGATGAAAAAGATCGAGGGCGCGCCCAAGCTTGCGGTGGTCTCGCTTTTCCGCCTCTTCGAGCATGTGCAGGTAGGCGTCCTGGTCTTCCTTTTTGGCCCAGGCGGTGCCGTAAATGCGCTGCAGCATTTCGTTGCGGGAGTCACCGCGCCAGTAGGCCCCCGCCAGCTTCATCAGCTTGAAGACCTTGAGCTTGCCGGTGGATGGGACGTGCGGGCCGCGGCACAGGTCGACGAATGCGCCTTCGCGATACAGGCGGATATCGTCAGTGGCCGGAATGGACGCAATGATCTCGGCCTTGTAGTGCTCGCCGATCGACTTGAAGAAGGCCACCGCGTCGTCGCGGTTCCAGACCTCGCGCAAGACCGGCTCGTCCTTGCGGGCCAACTCGGCCATGCGCGCTTCAATCGCCTGCAAATCCTCAGGTGTGAAGGGACGTGAGTAGGAAAAGTCGTAATAGAAACCGTCATCGATCACCGGGCCGATGGTCACCTGGGCGTCCGGAAAGAGGTCCTTCACGGCGTAAGCGAGCAGGTGTGCAGTGGAATGGCGAATGACCTCCAGCCCGTCGGCATCCTTGTCGGTCACGATGGCCAGACTGGCATCGGCATCGAGGCGATGGGATGTGTCGACCAGTTCTCCGTTGACCTTGCCGGCGAGCGCTGCCTTGGCCAGGCCGGAGCCGATCGAAGCAGCCACCTCAGCGACGGTGAGCGGAGCGGGGTATTCGCGGACGGAGCCGTCCGGCAGGGAGATTCGGATCAAGTTGGGTTCCAGTCGACGTCGCAGCAAAGACGCAAAGGCTACGGCGCAGCAGGCTGGACAACCAACTCCCGAGGGAAACTCAGGGAACCGGGGAATCCTCCCGGCCCGCATGCATTCCGGGAATTGGTAGGCGCGATTGGACTCGAACCAACGACCCCCACCATGTCAAGGTGGTGCTCTAACCAGCTGAGCTACGCGCCTGCAAGTCGGTGATGATAGCAAAGATTGATGTCTCTTCGAATGCGAGCCGACACATGGCACAGCCTGACCCTGCATGGTCCAAGAATCCCTCCGGTGTCCGGCGCCTGGCGGGCGCCTGGCGGGCGTCCATGCACGGGCTGCGGGCAGTCTGGCAACACGAGTCAGGCTTTCGACAGGAGGTGGCGGCCTGTATTGCGCTGGTGCCGCTGGCGCTGTGGATGCCGGTCAGTCCGATCGAGCGTCTGCTGCTGATCGCAAGCCTGCTGCTGGTGCTGATCGTGGAAATTCTGAACTCAGCCGTTGAAGCCACGGTGGATCGGATCGGGCTTGAGCGCCATGAATTGTCGGGACGAGCCAAAGACCTGGGCAGTGCGGCAGTGCTGCTTAGCCTCCTGCTGACCGCCCTCACCTGGGGCACGGTGCTCTGGGCCTGGTGGGTGCGCTGACGACGCAGCACACAAGTGCATGAGCGCACGAGGGGGCTACGCGCAGGACGTTAAGCGACGCGTCAATGCCTGCGAAAACTGCGCGCCAAGATCACCACTGGCAGCAAACCCACCGCGACGATCGCAAGCGACGGTACGGCCGCTTCGGCCAGTCGCTCGTCCGACGCAAACTGATAGGCCACGACTGCGAGCGTGTCGTAATTGAAGGGTCTGAGCACCAGGGTGGCAGGCAGCTCCTTCAGGCAATCGACAAACACCAGCAAGGCCGCAGTGGCCAGACTCGGACGCAGCAGCGGCCAATGCACGCGGCGCAGCACCTCCGTGGGGCCTGCACCCAGCGTGCGGGCACTTGCATCCATCGACGGACTGATCCGTTTGAGCGAGGCATCGAGCCCCTGCTGAGCCACCGCCAGAAACCGCACGCAGTACGCATACACCACGGCGACCGCTGTGCCGCCCAGCACCAGGCCCACTCCCCACACGCCATGGATCAGTCGATCAATTCCCCCCACCACCGCCAGCAACCCAACGCCCAGCACCAGGCCCGGCACCGCATAGCCAGCACCGGCCGCGCCTGCAAGCGCTCGAATCAGCGGATGTGCTGTCAGACGGACCGCATAGGCCAACCCAAGTGCCAGCGGCACCACGACAAGCACCGCCAGCAGCGACAGGCCCGCCGTGTGAAGCGCCCAGGCGCCGATGCGCGGATCAAGCTCAGCTTGGCCTGACCAGGCTGCCCGCAACAGCAGGCCCGCAGGGAGCACAAAGCCAAGCACGACGGGCGTTGCACAGGCCAGCGTCGCGCCCCAGGCCGCGGTGCCAGTGAGCCTGCGTGTCGCAGCGGGTCGGGCACTGCGTCCATGGAAGGCCATGCGTCCGCGCTGACGCCGTTCCATCCAGACCAGGCACAAGACCACAACAAGCAGCCCCACGGCCAGGCGTGCTGCGGTGGCCCGATCCCCCAGCCCCTGCCACGCACGGTAGATGCCGGCGGTGAACGTGTCGACCGCAAAAAAACTCACCGTCCCGAAGTCGGCCAGTGTTTCCATCGCCACGAGCGTGACCCCCGCCACGACGGCCGGGCGTGCCATGGGCCAGGTGATGCGCCACCAGACCCGAGCGGCTGGCTCGCCAAGCGATCGGGCCGCCTCAGCCAGCGTCAGGCTGCGCTCGGCAAATGCATTGCGCGCAAGCATGTAGACATACGGGTACAACGCAAGTGACAAAAACAGCGCTGCGCCAGGCAGTGAGCGCACTTGCGGAAACCAGTAGTCGCCGATCGACCAACCTGTTACGTCGCGCAGCCAGCCCTGCACCGGGCCGCTGGTATCCAGAAAATCCGTGTAGGCATAAGCCAGCACAAACGCGGGCATGGCCAGGGGCAGAATAAGCGCCACCTGCAATGCGCGTCGCCCTGGAAAATCGTAGGCCGCAACCATCCATCCTGCCCCCACGCCCAGCAACACCACATTCACGCCCACCATCAGGACGAGCAGCACCGATGTCAAGGCGTAATGCGGAAGCACCGTAGCCACAAGATGGGCGAGCGCATCGTCGGGCCCGTTCTGTCCGGCCACAAACAACAGCGCCACAAGGGGCGCCAGGATGGCTAAGGCCACCGCCAGCACGAATGCATCCAGCCCGCTCAATCGGGCGCGCGATACCCCCCGCCAGCGGGGCGCAGAGGTCTCGGCATCGGACGACCCGGACGGGAGCAGGCTAGAATCGGACCTCATCTAGATGCGAATTATAGTCATTTACATTCACTGCCACACCAAGACGGTCTGCCTTGAACCTGCCGCTTTCCGCCCCGGCCACTCCAGCCGACTCGCCTGCACAGCAGGCTTCGGCCCTGCAGGTCGATGACCTCAGCGTTTCGTTCAACACGGGCGGTACCCGGCTGGCTGTCCTGCAGGACCTGCATTTCTCACTCGCCGCAGGCGAAATCGGCTGCCTGCTCGGTAGTTCAGGCTGCGGCAAGACCACAGCGTTGCGAGCTGTCGCAGGTTTTGTGGCGCCAGATCGAGGCAGCATTCGGGCTGCCGGTAACCTGTTGTCAGCACCGGGCCTGCTGGTGGCCCCCGAGCGGCGTGGCATCGGTGTCGTCTTTCAGGACTACGCGCTTTTTCCGCACCTGAGCGTCGCAGACAACGTTGCATTCGGCTTGCGAGGATTGAGCCCAAGCAATCGCGAGCAGAGGACCCAGCAGATGCTGGAGCTGGTCGGGCTGAAGTCGGCTCAGAGGCGCTTTCCACACGAGCTGTCGGGCGGTCAGCAGCAGCGCGTGGCGCTTGCCCGCGCCCTGGCGCCCGGGCCATCGGTACTGTTGCTCGATGAACCGTTTTCCAACCTGGACCCGGATCTGCGTGAACAATTAGCACTCGAACTGCGCGATATCCTCAAGGGCCACGGCACCACCACGCTGCTGGTCACGCATGACCAGTACGAAGCTTTTGCCATGGCCGACGTGATCGGCGTGATGGAACAGGGGCGCATTGCGCAGTGGGATGAGGCGTATCGGCTGTATCACCACCCGGACAGTCGAAGCGTGGCCGATTTTGTAGGCCTGGGTGTGTTTCTGCCGGGGCAACTGCGTGGCGCGCCTGGCCACGAGCAGGTCGAGGTTGAATTGGGTCTGCTGCCGATCACAGAGGCCGCCGAGCGGGATCAGGCCAGAACGCAGGCCAACGCACTCGGGCAGCTTCTGGTGCTGCTGCGCCCCGATGACGTGGTCCATGACGACGACAGCCCCATCCAGGCCGTGGTGCGGCGCAAAGCGTTTCGTGGGGCGCAGTTCCTCTACACGCTTGAACTGCCCAGTGGCAGCAAGCTACTGGCGCTCGTGCCCAGCCATCATGATCACCGCATCGGCATGCCGATCGGCATCCGATTTGCCGCAGACCATATCGTGACTTTCGCCATCGAGTGACGCAGCCCGCGCGCGACAGGCTTCAGACGATCAGTACCGCCTTGTGCTGCGCGAAGCGCTGATGCAATTCGCTCGCACGCAAGGAAATCACCCGCCGGTCATCCCGACGCACCAGAAGCAGCACGGTGCGGGCCGGGTTGATCCAGGCCACTTTCACTTGCTGCGGCTCCCCTCCCCGCCCAGCCATCTCGAGCCAGTCACCTACGCGCAGACTGTCCACCGACTCGTCAGGGCGCAAGGCGAGCCGACGCGGCGCAAGGGGCAAATCGTTCAGATCGATGGCCGCAAGGACATTCGACAATTGCTCATCGTGGACCGCGGAGGCGGGCGTATCACCGTCCGAAGCAACCATGGACTCTTCGGCGGCCAACACGGTTTGTGCCGGTTGATCCCAGGCTTCAGCGGCCGATCCTTGCACCTGATGGGGCGGGCTCTCGGCTGATCCTGCGGGCTTGCCCTCGTACGATTCGTGCAAGGGCTCAGGCATGACATGGGTCGGTTGCCAAACATTCTCGGGCGACGAGGCGTGCGCAGCCAGGTCATCCGCGGGCGAATCATCCGACTGCGCATCGCGCGGCATTTTCTGCATCTTGCGCAGATGCATCAGAAAGAGCGCGTCCAGGAAAGGCTGATACTCCTCCTGTTGCGCGCCAATCGCGGTCACACCCTGCGTGAGCGTACGAATCAGCGGCGGGATGCGCTGCGCCAGCTGCCTGCGACTGAGGCCAGGCCCAGAGGCATCCAGACTCCACAGCAAATCATCCACGACCTGCATGGCCAGCTTGAACGCAGCACTGTCTTCACCGTCACGCAGCAAAGAAGTACGCAAGTGGCGCAACCACACCGCCAGCAGGAACTCCTGAACCGGTTCTGGCACATCGCAGCGTGCCAGGCGATCACGCAGCATGGTTTCGAGCTTGCGCGTGACCGCACGTTCGGTTTCGCGCGACGGTCGACGCGACAGATTGCGCCGATTGCGACGCTCAGGAGCAACATCCAGCAGATCGCGCTCCCGCGCCAGCCGTGAAACCAGGGTCCCCACGCCTTGCTCCGCGCGACGGTATTCATGCCGAATGCGATCACCCAGCACGGCTGAGCGGGTCTGCAAAGCATGGGCGATCACTTCGATCGCGCGCACGCTGGTTTCCAGTCGGCGGTACGCCTCGCCGTGACGGGCGACTTCGTCGCTGTGCGCGACCGCCAACGCGGCGATCGACTCCACCATCCTGCGCACAGAGCGCGGGTCGTCACCCAAAAATCCAACATCCAGCGTGGCCAGGGCTGCGACCGGCTGCTGCAAGCGCCACATGAGCGGACGCGCTGCCGCAGGCAGACGCCGGTCATCACAGACGTAATCGAACAGACCTGCCACGAGATCAAGCGCCGCCACCTGGCCCGGCGATGCCCCAAGCTGCAGCATGCGCCGCCGCGGCTGCGCAAAGAAGAGTTGACGCGCCTGCCGACCGAAAGGTTCGACCTGATGGGCTCGCGCAAACTTGACGGCGTCCTGCTCAAATTCGTCAGGCCGAGGCAGCACAGCCGCTCGTGCAAGCGGTGCAGGCTCCTGTGCGGATGAGGCCATGGGCGACCAGCCCAGTGACTCGGCCAGATCGAGGTGGTACGCCAGCGAGTCGGTCAAACCTAATTGGCGTGCAGGCACGGGGGGCGCGGCTGGCGCCGCTTCGGGTGGCTCTGGCTGGGGCTCAGACGCTTTCACGGCGGGGTTAAGTTCCTGTGCAAGCCGTCCCAGTGCCCGTTGCGATGCGCCAGCCGTCGATATCGGTGGCTGCACCAGTGCTGTGGACGATAGGGGTTGTCCCAGGCGCAAGGCGAGCCACTGATCTGCATTGAGCAGCACGCGCGCCAGGCGTGGCGCAAGCTGCTCGAGCACGGCAATACGCATCGCCGGGCGTAGCGCACGATCCGAACACAAGGAGTCGAGCCCTTCGATGGCTGCGGCCGCAAGCGTGCCGGCACCGAAAGGAGCGCGCGTTTCCGTGGCGGAAATCCGCGTGAGTGCATCGACACGCCCGAGCCAGCCCGCATAAGCCGGGCCGAGCAAATCGCGAATCGCATGGGCCAGCTCATCGGCAAGAATCTGCAGATCGATGCTGCGCGCAGGCAACAGGCTCAGCAGCGAAGAATCATCCGCGCGGGTTTGAGTCTGGTTCAGTTCCAGCAGGCGGAAGGTCAGGTCATTCAGGCTGCTCAGACCGCGCTGCGCACGGGTCGGGGCCTGCTCGCGCAGCATGGTTGCAGCCTTGGGCGCATCACAGGCCAGCGCATCGGTCGCTTGCGGATCGGTGGGCCGATCGATCGTATCGGCCAGTGCGACAATCGCCTCGGCGAGTTCGCGCACGAACGCCTGCCCGATCCGCTCCCGCGTCTCGGCGAACAAGGCAAATCGTTCAGTATCGGTCACGGGCGAATGTTTCCGGAATCGGGCAGGCCTCGAGTACCGGGGCCCTTCACAATGCTACGGCAACACTGAGGCCCGCTTTGTGATGGAATTGTCGACTGGCCCGCGAGATTGCCCGCGCGACCCCTTCATTTTTCAGGAATCCTGATGCACCCACTTCAACGCCTCACCGTCCAGACGGTCGCGGCTTGCGCACTGTGCGCTGCCCTGCCAGCCGCAGCTCAATACCAGGGCATCGTCAGCCTGCCACCGGTCGGCCCGGGAGAAAGCCGGCTTCTGATTGGCGGTTCGACCCTGTTCCGACCCGCATACCATGGCTCATCAGACCGCAGCATCATGCTGCTGCCACTGATCGACTACGCGCATGTCAACGGGTTCTTCGCCAGCAGCGGCAGCGGCATTGGGTATTCCTTCATCAACTCACAGGTCACACACGTTGGTGTGCGACTGATCCCGCAACTCCCGCGGCGGGAAGCAGACTCCTCAGCGTTACGCGGAATGGGTGATCTCGGTTGGGGAGTCGAAGCCAGCGCCTATGCCACCCAGCGCCTGACCCCCAACTGGGTGATCGGGGCCAACATCCGCGCGGGTGGACGAGGCGGCGAGATCGACGCTGGCGCACGCTACGACATGATGCTGGCCCGCACCACCCGAGCGAGCGTCTTCGGCTTCGGCACGGCGGGCAATGCCAAGTCGCAGCAGACCTGGTTCGGCGTCGACGCGGGTCAGTCATTGGCCTCAGGCTATCCGGTCTATTCGCCAGGGGCCGGAATGCGCAGCCTGCATGCGGGTGTCAGCGTCAACCACTTCTTCGCAGGGCGGTGGTTTGCCATCGGCGGTGTCGGGTTCAGCCATCTGTTGGGTGATGCCGCCGATTCGCCGATCGTGCGTGACCGCACCACGGTCACGGGATTCGTGTCGCTGGCCTATCAACTGTTCTGACCATGGCACCCGTTGCTCAATCCTCGGCACGCAAGCCAAGTGCCAGTGCACCGCCGCTGCAAGGCCTGCGGATCATCGAGTTTTCTGCGTTCGTCGCCGCCCCCTCGTGCGGTCTGGCGCTGTCGCAGCTCGGCGCAGATGTCATTCGCATTGATCCACTCGGTGGCAACATCGATGCCAAGCGGCTGCCCCTCAACGATGCGGGTCTGAGCCTGTACTGGGCGTCGCTCAACCATGGCAAGCGATCGGTCGAGATCGACCCGCGGCACCCGGAGGGCAAGCAGCTGATGCAGTCGCTGATCACTGCGCACGGCGATTCTGCCGGCATCTTCCTGACTAATCTCGGGGTGGACGGCGACCTGGGCTACGACGCACTGCGCGCGCTGCGACCGGACCTGATCATGGTCCAGTTGACCGGCTCACCCGATGGAGCCAATGCCGTCGACTACACCGTCAACTGCGCAGCCGGCTTTCCGCTCATCACTGGCGATGGCGCCCGCCCCACCAATCACACGCTGCCGGCGTGGGACATGCTCGCCGGCATGACCCTGGCCACGGCCATCCTCGCAGCGGAGCGCCACCGCAGGCTCACCGGTCAAGGCCAACTGGTTCGTCTGACCTTGGCAGATGTGGCGTTCTCGACTGCGGCCACCCTGGGTTATGTGGCCGATGTCGAAGTCAATGCCAGCCGCCGCGTCGCCGACGGCAACTTTCTGTACGGCGCCTACGGCGATGCTTTCGGGACTTGCGACGGGCGGCATGTGATGGTCGTGGCCATCAGCGACCGTCAATGGAAAGCACTGGTGCGTGCCGTGGGCCTGGAAGCAGGGCTCTCCAAGGCTGCCGAGCTCCTGGGGTATCGACTGGATACCGAAGAGCATCGCTGGAAAGCCCGCGAATTCATCTCGGCCGTGTTTCGCCCCTGGTTTGCAGCGCGCACCCTGGCCGAGGTTGCCGTGGCCTTCACCGACAAATCGCTGCTCTGGGGGCCGTATCGCAGTTTCGAGCAAATGGTTACCGAAGACCCCCGCGTTTCGGAAGCCAATCCGATGTTTCAGCGGATCGACCATCCTGGCTATGGCCGCTTTCTGACCACAGGCTCGCCAATCGGATTCAGCGAATCCTCTCGCCTGCCCCCGCAACCCGCCTCGCTGATTGGCGCACAGACCGCCGATGTCCTAGCCGATGTACTTGGAATCGATGCCACCCACACCGCACGCCTGCAAGCGAACCAGGTCGTAGGCGGTCCACCTTCACGCAGCTGACTATGAACAAACCTGAAACCTTACCCCGTAACCCCGCAGCCCTGTCGCCACTCGTACTGCACGATCTGGATGACTGCTGCGAGCAATCGCTCGCGGCGGCAGACCATCTGCTTGACGCGCTGCGTACGGCCTTGCGTGCCCAGATTGCACTGGACCCGAACGGCGATGGCCTGAATCGCGAACAAGCGCGTGCCCATGGTTTTGCCTGGGCTGCGACGTATGTCCGCTCCCTTCACGAAATGCTGGCATGGTCGCGCAGGCTGCAGGCGATTGATCAGCTGGGCGAACTCGAAACGCTGATCCTGCAGTCGGCCTTTGGCGAATACCTCGCGCAGCTTTCAGGCGGAGTGCCGATGAGTCAGGGCGAAATCTTTCGCCCTGAGACCCTGGAGGGCAGCACTGCAGCCCTGGCGGCCTTCAATGGCGACATGGCGGTCCACCGCTTGCGTACCCAAGGCTTTACGCCACCGGTACGCGCCCGCATCGCCGAACTCATCGCGGCTGGCCGAAATACACGCGCGTTCGGTGATTCAGGCTTCGAGGACCCCGCTCTGGTCGAAATCCGAAGTCAATTCGGCCGCTGGTCAGACGACCATGCACAGGCGGCCCATCAATGGCACCTGCGCAACGCACTCATCCCCGACGAAATCATCACCGAACTCGGCGAACTGGGCGTCTTCGGGCTGACCGTTCCCGAATCCTGGGGCGGCTCGGGGCTCAGTAAGACCGCCATGTGCGTCGTGACTGAAGAATTGTCGCGCGGCTGGATCGGCCTCGGATCACTGGGCACACGCACTGAAATCGCCTGTGAACTGATCCTGCTCAACGGCACCGAAGAGCAAAAGCACCGCCTGCTGCCTGGCATCATTTCTGGCGCCATCATTCCCACCGCGTCGTTCACGGAGCCCGATACCGGTTCCGATCTGGCCTCGTTGCGCACGCGTGCCGAACGCGCAACCGGCGCATCGGGCGAACCGGTCTGGCTGATCCACGGGAACAAGACCTGGACAACTCACGGGGCACGCAGCGACCTCATGACGCTGCTCGCACGTAGCGAGAAAGATGTACCCGGCTACCGGGGTCTTTCCATGTTCCTGGTGCCCAAGCCGCGCGGCACGGACTCGCAGCCGTTTCCAGCTGAGGGCATGAGCGGCAGCGAAATCGAAGTTCTCGGCTACCGCGGCATGAAGGAATACGAGATCGGTTTCGACGGTTATGCCATTCCCGACAATGCCCTGCTGGGCGGCGCACCGGGCAACGGCTTCAAACAGCTCATGCGGACCTTCGAGAGCGCACGGATTCAAACCGCCGCTCGTGCGGTAGGTGTCGCACAAAGCGCGCTGGAACTCGGCCTGACCTATGCCTGCGAGCGCAAGCAGTTCGGACGCCCGATCGTTGCGTTTCCGCGCGTAGCCGACAAGCTCGCCTGGATGGCGGTCGAGATCATGATTGCCCGCCAACTTACGCTGTTTGCGGCACGCCAGAAGGATGCCGATCGGCGCTGTGACGTCGAAGCCGGGATGGCCAAATTGCTGGCTGCACGGGTTGCCTGGGCCAGCGCCGACAATGCAGCCCAAGTGCACGGCGGCAACGGCTACGCCATGGAATACCGGATCAGCCGCGTGCTGGTGGACGCACGCATCCTCAACGTCTTCGAAGGCGCTGCGGAAATACAGGCAGGCATCGTTGCCAAAGCGCTGATTGACTGAACAGCCGTTGCGGCCGTCAGCCACGTCGACCCGGACGGTCAATCCGGGCCGATGTACGGCGACTGACTAAGCCGCAGTTGTGGCGTCTGACACGCATTGCGTACCAGTCATCGGCCTTGGCGCGCCACACAGCGCTTATGGGTCGCACAGGCATAGTCAAGCTCCAGCACGGCCATTAGATTGAGTCCTGCGCACAACGCGCTTTCATACAGAGGACCCGATCATGGAACTTGCTTACGAAGACCACGTTGCTTTTGTTGCCGATCATGACGATGCAGACGACGGCGCGCAGCGCGACGTGCCGAGCACACTGACGGCTATCCTCGATCCGGCTGAAGCGCTGGCCGCAGCGCAGCGCATGCAGCGCTGGTATCGCTCGACACCACAGGGAACCAAGCACTCGCACTTCGGTCGTGACGGTCGCAAGATCGAAGCGCGCCAGATGCTGGAAGTGCTCGAGACCGCCGATATCGACGACTGATTGACCCGCCGCTCATTACAGAGCGGATTGTCCCGTGTGAAAGACGGTGCCCGGCCGCAAAGTCAGTCGGGCACCATCAGCCGCGCCAGAGCAGCCATATCAGGGACCACCACATCGGGTTGATGAGGCGTGCCACCAAAGGGCCTGGCACGTCGGTCAATGAATGCGGTGCGCATGCCAGCAGCCTTGGCGCCAATGCAGTCAAAGGCGTGATTGGCAATGAACAGCACCTCATGCATCTCTACGCCACAGAGTTCAGCCGCTTTGCGGTAGGTCACTACGTGCGGCTTGAATGAGCCGGCCTCTGCCACCGAGATCACCGCATCGAATTTGATCCGATGATGCGCCTTGGCTGCTTCGAGCATGTCGGGGTCACCGTTGGACAGCACCGCCAGGCGATACGCACTGCGCAAACGTTCCAGTGCTTGGGGCACATCCGGAAAGGGTTGCAGCCGCACGATCGCCTCGACCAGATCCGACACCTCATCTGCTGTGTGTGCAATGCCGGCGCGCTCCATGGTGTAGGCGACCGCCCGCTCGCCTATCTGTCGATAGCTGGTATGGGTCGTGTGCAGCAAGGCATCGATCATCGAATTCTCGAAATGCGTGCGACGCCACCAGGTAACAAATGCATCCGGTCGCCCGGCCCAGCCCTTGTCACGCAGAAACGGCGTCACGTACCCGGTCAGCCCAGCCTGCATGTCGACCACGGTGCCGTACTGGTCGAACATGCAGACCTTGATCCCGCTGCGCAAGGCGTCCAGATCGCCTGATCCGATCAGACTCGCCTGGGCACTCATGCGCGCTTTCGGATCAGATAGCGCTGCGTGCCATCCATGACCAGTTCCTTTCTCTGGTTGTAGACAGTCGAGGCCATGGTGAGCACTCCCGTGGTCCTGCCAGGTTCCAATGCCGTGACTTGCAAGGCGCTGTAAAGCGTATCTCCGGCATAAACAGGCGCAAGAAAACGGCTGCTCTGATCCAGAAACGCCTTGAGCGAATCGCTGACCACATGAGGAAACTGGCCGGCTCCCGCTGCCGTCTGGATCAGCACCTGAAAGCCGTGAGCGAGCAGATGTGGCATGCCGCGTCGGCGACAATATTCCACGTCATAGTGGATCGGATGGTTATCACCGCTGGCCAACGCAAACGCGGCAAACATCGCTTCGGTCATGGTGCGCGAAGGCAGCACGAAACGCTCGCCCACGGTGAAGTCCTCGAACCAGCGCTGCGCGCACATATGATGCGCGGCCGGGTCAAAGTCTGTCGTGGCCGCTTTGGGCGCAGGGGCTGAAGTCGGAACGGTCATGGAGAGGTCCGGTGGCTCAAAGGCTGTGATGCTGCGACCATAGCAAACTCAGCAAGGAGACACCTGACATGAGCGTCACAACGCCGGAGGTCGCCGCGTGGCGCGCGGTCGCGGACTGGTACCGCGCCTACTTCACAGGCCTCGTGCTGTCCACTGTGGCACGCCGCGGCACCCCGCGCGCCACCGAGCTGGTCCACGAGATTTTCAGCCGCCAGCGGGCCGAACGGTTCCTGCCGGGACTGCGCAAGCTTGGTCTGGACCAACTGCCCCATGCAGTCGCCGCTGCGCAGTACCACTATCTGTCCAATGACATCGGCGGTGTGCCGGTGCAATACATGTACGAGTCGGACCGCAAGGCCTGGATACGCTATCCAGTGCCTCGCTGGGCCTGGACAGGCACGGCCCTGTGCGCCATCCCCACCGAAGTGTCACGAGCCATGCTGCTGGGCTGGCATGCCCAGAATGGTGTGACGCTGGGCAACCCGCGTCTGGGCTTTGTCTGCACCAAGCAGGCGGTTGACGGTGACTCAGGGCTCGAAGGCTATTACTTCGAATACGACCGCGATCTGGCACCCCCAGAACGTCTGCGGTTTGCGCGCCACGAAGACGCCCCTGACTTTGATCCGGCCCGCGCCCCGCAGTTACCCACCACGACCTGGCCTGCCGAACGACTGGCCAAGGCGCATCGCAACTACGCGATGGAATACGTTCGCACAGCGTTGCCGGCGGCGGTTGACCTCTGGGGCGCGAGCGAGGCAACCGACCTGATGGGACTCACCGCCCGCCTGGTGGGCATGCAGTTTTTTCATGAGACCGCTCACCGACTGGGCGTGGTGCCGGGCGGCACGGCACAGACGTTCGCAGACTTCATGCACGCGCTGATCACGGCGCAGGGCGATGCCTGCTCGGTGCGCCATCACAATGACGGCATCGAGGTGAATCAAACCGGATGGCGACTCATGGATGACCTCGAGCGGCCGCACCTGGCCATTGCCCATGCCTGGAATGGACTCATGCAAGGCGCGCTGGCGGCGCACAATCATCGGCTGATGCTGCACACGCAGATCGTGCGAGTACACGAGCAATTTCAATTCACCTGGACGATCCGTCCGGCACCTCGCACCCTTTGAATGGAGTGGTTCAGACCATGTCACCTTCATCGACCACAGACCGCGGCGTCATGCTGATCACAGGCGGGAGCCGTGGCATCGGAGCAGCCACGGCGCGCCTCGCCGCCCAGAACGGCTGGGCTATTGCCATCGTCTATCGTGATCGAGCCGAACAGGCCGCCGCAGTGGTGCAGGACATCACCTCCACAGGCGGTCGCGCGCTCGCCATCCAGGCAGATGTGGCCCAGGAGGCCGATATCGTGCGCGCCTTCAAGGCTGCAGATGGTCTCGGCCAGCTCACTGCACTGGTCAATAACGCCGGCATCAGCGGCGGCGTCTCACGCGTCGATGCCGTCACTGGGGCTCAACTCGACGAAGTCCTGCGCGTCAACGTCACTGCCCCATTCCTGTGTGCGCGCGAAGCTATTTTGCGCATGTCGACCAAGCGCGGTGGACGCGGCGGATCTATCGTGAATATCGGGTCCGGTGCATCAGTTCAGGGCAGCCCTGGCACCTGGGTGCACTACGCTGCGACAAAAGGCGCGCTCGACAGCATGACGATCGGCCTGTCCAAGGAAGTGGCAGCCGAAGGCATCCGCGTCAATGCGGTGCGCCCAGGCGTTGTCGACACTGAAATTCATGCATCACGCCCACCAGGCCAGCTGGCCGAGATCATCCGCAGCGTTCCGCTGGGCCGGATCGGCACGCCAGACGATATCGCGCGCTCGATCGTGTTCCTGGCCTGTGAGGAGGAGTCATCCTTCGTCACCGGCGCACTGCTCGATGCCCGCGGCGGGCGGTGAACGATGATCGTCCTCACCTTTTGCCTGCGCCGACTGCCGCATCTGGAACCAGCCGAATTCCAGCGCTACTGGCTCGAATCTCACGGCCCGCTGGTACGCAGCCACCTGAAAGCCATCCGCGCAGTACGCTACATGCAGTTGCATGCGCTGCAAGATCCTGTGGGCGAGGCGGTCGCGCG
Organism: Burkholderiales bacterium UBA4615; assembly: GCA_002386465.1. Classification (GTDB taxonomy): domain Bacteria; phylum Pseudomonadota; class Gammaproteobacteria; order Burkholderiales; family Burkholderiaceae_E; genus UBA4615. Next base: position 29,139 of record DGIT01000124.1, read on the forward strand.
CATTCGCAACGCCCCGGTGCCCTACGACGGCATTGCGCAAATGTGGTGGGCGAGCCGTGCTGACCTCGATGCCTCGATGCAGGCCCCGGAAGCGCGCGCCGCGGGCCGCGCCATGCTCGAGGACGAGCGCACATTTATCGATCTGCCGCGCTCGCCGATCTGGATCAATACCCTGTATGACTACCCTGCCCCAACAGCTGAGTGAGGCAGGCTCATCTCATGCGCTCACTCGAGTCCGAACCCCATGCGCTTCAGTGTCTGCTTGAGCACGTGACGGCCCGACAGGCCTTCGATTCCTTTGGAGCGTGCGAGCACGGTCTTGGACCAGCCAACCTCGGCGATACGCTGCGAAACCTGGAAGGTGCGCATCTCGGACTCGTAGCGCTCGATGGCACTCACCTCAGCGGCTGCGTCATAGCGCTCATGAAACAGTACCGCCTCCTGGGGCAGGCGCGGCTTGACCGACGCCGGACGGGTCGCATCGGGCCAACCCACGCACAGCCCGAAGACCGCACCCACATCAGCCGGAAGGTTCAATTCGCGCGCCACGTCTTCGGGATGGTTGCGCATGGCGCCGATGTAGCAGGTGCCCAGGCCCATCGCTTCGGCCGCCACCAGAGCATTCTGTGCCGCCAGCGCGGCATCGATGGCCGAGACCAGGAACATTTCCATGTATCGGTTCGCCCCGGCGGGCTCTCCCTTGCGTTCGGCGAGACGGTCAATCCGCGACAGATCAGCCAGAAACACCAGCAACAGCGGACACTCGCGAATTTGTGCCTGATTTCCAGAGAGTTTGGACAAGCGGTCACGCCGATCGGCGTCTTTCACCGCAATCACGCTCCATGTCTGAAGGTTCGAGGACGTGGGAGCAGACTGCGCTGCGGCGACCATGGCCTCGAGGGTACCTGCGGGCAATGGGCGGGAATCGAAGGCGCGGACGGTTCGGTGCGCCAGCATGGCGTCGAGCACCGCCGTGGACGGCACGGGCGCACGCGGAGCATCGTTGCCATAGCGGGCCTGCAAGGCGCCTGGAGGCGGGGTGTGAAGCGAGGATGGATCGGACATGAAGATCTCGGTCTGCAAGGTCGTGGGCAAAGGCCGAGTATAGGAGCCTGCAGCCGACCCTGCGGGAATCGGGCCGCCTGATGCACGCCTGGGCATTCCACGGATGGCGTGTCGTCGCGGCCTGTTTTGTGATCGCTTCGGTCACCTGGTCGCTCGGCCTCTTTGGTGCGAGTGTCTATCTGCAGGCGGTCACAGCAGAACATGGATGGGCCATCTCCACAGTGGCCTCGGCCATCACGGTGTTCTATCTCACGAGCGCAGCGCTTCAGCGCACAGTGGCTGCGCAGATTGAACGGCGTGGGCCGCGGCCGGTGCTCACGATCGGCGCCCTGTGCATGTGTTGCGGTGTCGCGCTGATTGGTCAGGTGTCCCATCCCTGGCAGTTGTACGGCTGCTTTGTGTTTGTGGGCATCGGCTGGGCCACGCTGTCGACCACCGGCCTGAGCGCTACGGTCGCCCCGTGGTTCGAGCGTCACCAGGGGCGCTCCATGACGCTCGCCATCATGGGCGCAAGCATCGGTGCCATGCTTGGTGTTCCAGCGCTGTTGCATGCAGTGGGCACCCTGGGTCTGTCGCGTGGATTGGCCGCTGCAGCGCTGATGGCTGCGCTGATTCTGCTGCCGCTGATTCTCTATGTGTTGCGGTTCAGGGGACCCGAGCAACTCGGTCTTGAGCGAGATGGCGGATTGCCTGCGGATGAGACCGTGCCATCGAAAGCGGCGATCTTGCCGGTGGCGGCATCCGGGCGTCCGCACATCCTGCTCTGGACCGCTGCCAGTGGATTTGCGCTGGGACTGATGATGCAGATCGGTTTCGCCACGCATCATGTGGCGCTGGCATTGCCCCTCATGAGCACGCGCGATGCAGGGTTGCTGGTCAGTGCAACCGGGTTGACCGCCTTCATCGGTCGGCTGGTGCTTGCGCGCATCGTGGATCACGTGCCCGTCAGGATCCTCGCGGCCGCAGCCATGGTGGTGCAGTCGCTGGCCCTGCTTGCCATTGCGCTGTGGCCCACGGTTCAGGTGCTCATCGTGGCCAGTCTGTTTTACGGCTATTGCGTGGGTCATGTCACCACGCTGGGGCCGGTGGTTGTTCGCCGTGAGTTCGGTGCCCAGGCATTTGCCCGCACTTACGGGTCGGCGGCCACGCTCATTCAGTTCACGTCGGCGATGGGCCCTGCCGTCTACGGCTTCATGCGCGACGGCTTCGGCGGCTATGGACCAGGCATGATCATCGCAGCGGCAGTCACAATGCTTGGAGCGCTGAGCATGGTTGCAGGCTCGCGCTGGGGGCTGCGAGCGAAGCGCCCGCGATCGACTTGAGTCGCAATACGCCTGGGGTCAGCCGGTCGCAGTAACCTTAATTGGGGTCAGATCACATTTAATCGAACAAATTTAAACGGTCGTCAAACGCTCCTGGTCAATCTCCAGCGCCCCTTGCTTTAGACGGGGTATCAGCTCACGCCCAAAATCGCTCACATCTGCCACGGGATCAAAGCCGCGAATCAGAAACGAACCGATGCCAAGCCGGTAGTACTTCAACATCGCCTGCGCAACCTGTTCGGGGGTTCCCACAAGGCAGGTCGAGTTGCCACGACCGCCCGCCAGTGCCGCCACCGGCATCCACAGTCTCTCATCATGCACATCACCCCGAGAGGCAATGTCCACCAGCCGCTCTGCCGACGCATCGAGGGCGCGGGTCGGCAACGCCCCCCCTGCCTTCAGGTCCTGGAGCACTTTCGCAGCTTTGTCCCAGGCCTCGCCCTCGGTCCGTCCGATGATCGGGCGAAAGGACATGTTGAAGCCTGGCGCAGGGCGGCCTGCAGCAGAAGCCATCGCGCGAAATTCGGCCATCCGCACGCGTGTCTCGGCAAGCGGCTCGCCATACATCGCGAACACATCGCAATGCTGTGCGCCCATGAGGAGCGCACCCGGCGACGATCCCCCGAAGAACAGCGGCGGATACGGTTGCTGCACCGGACGCGCATCGGTGCGCACATCCTTGAACTGGTAAAAGCGCCCGGCATGATCAAAAGGCTCGGTCGACGTCCAGACCTTGCGCATCACTTCGAGGTATTCGGCTGCGCGCTCGTAGCGCTCGTCCTTAGGCGTGAAATCGCCGTCACGCTGCATGTCCTCATCCGACACGCCCGCGATGATGTGCAGCGCCAGCCGCCCGCCCCACAAGGCATCGAAAGTGGCCACCGTTCGGGCGGCGAGCGTTGGCACCACCACACCTGGCCGATGCGCGATCAAATAGCCCAGGCGTTGCGTGTGTGCCGCCGCATACGCCGCCACACTAAAGCCATCGGCCGAGCTCGAGTAGTAGCCCACCAGCACCAGATCGAACCCTGCCGCCTCATGCGCCCGGGCAAATTGCGCGAGAAAACCAGGGGAAATACCGCCGGCGATGACATGCAGCGTATTGCCCTTCGGTGGATCGACCCCGATCATGCCAATGACGCGAACGGGCATGATCGGCTCCTATGCGCTGACCGGCGCCTGCTGTTGCCCGCGTACCAGGCGACCCGGCAAGGCGCCCGTCGCGAGCCCGTTGCGATAGGTCACCTGACCGGAGACGATCGTGGCCACATAGCCGTCAGCAAGCTGCCGCAGGCGGCGCCCACCCGCAGGCAGGTCATAAGCCACGGTGGGTACGTGCACCTTCAGACGCGCAAGGTCGATCACGTTGATGTCGGCCTTGTGGCCGACGAGCAATCGACCGCGATCGTTCAGACCAGCCAAAGCCGCAGGCTCGCTGGTGAGCGCTGCGATGGCTTTGGGCAGATCAATCCGATCAGACCCTTGCGCATCGCGCGCCCAACGCGTCAGAAAATACGTGGGGAAACTGGCGTCGCAAATCATGCCGTAGTGGGCACCGCCGTCGGCCAGACCAACCACTGAATCAGGATGACCGAGCATGGCTCGCACCGCATTCAGATTGCGGTCGCGGTAATTGGCGCCAGGCTGATAAAAGATGGCCCGGCCCTCGCGCTCCAGCAGCAAATCGTACGAGAACGCTTCCACCGACTGGCCTGCCGCCTTGGCCAGATTGTCGATCCGATCTTCAATGCGCGGCTCGTAATCGGGCTCCTCGCCCCACACGTAGCAGAACTGAAAGGCCCGTACGGTCTTCAGGTTCACCGGATTGGTGTCCTCGGCCTGCTCGCAGAGCAACTGCTCGCGCATGACCGGGTCTTTCATGCGTGCCACGCGCTCAGCCAGGGGCAGATGCGCAATCGCCTTGTAGCTCGGGTGATACGCAAACGGATGAAAACTCAGATCGAGGCCATAAAACATGCCCACCGGGCGCGGGGCCACTTGTGCACGCATCTGCAGGCCCGCCTGCGTGGCATCGCTCAGCGCATCAAGCGATGTGCGCCAGGCGGTTTCATCGCCCGCAGGCATCTGAATCAGCGTGTACGAGAGGGGCCGTCCACTGCGCTCGGCCAAGCGACGCATGAGTGCAAACTCGGAGGCGGCATCGCCCATGGGCGCAGGAATGATCTGAAACACGCCTTTTCCTGCGTCTTTCAGGCCTTCGGCCAGGGCAGCCAACTCGTCTTCCTCAGAAAAGAGGCTTGGCGCGAGCTCTCCGGCCTTCGTACGGTGCAGCATGTTGCGTGAGGTGGTGACGCCCAGCGCGCCGGCCCGAATCGCCTCGGTGGTCAATGCACGCATCTGTGCCAGATCGTCGGCTGAAGGCGGCTCCTGTGCCGCCGCACGCTCACCCATCACGAACACACGCAGCGCCGAATGCGGCAATTGGGCCGCCACATCCAGATCGAACTGACGCTGATCGAGCGCATCGAGATATTGCGGAAAGGTCTCCCAATTCCAGGGCAGGCCTTCGGTCATCACGACCTCAGGAACGTCCTCAACGCCCTCCATGACCTTGACCAGAATGTCGCGCTGGTCCGGCTTGCACGGCGCAAACCCCACCCCGCAATTACCCATCACCACAGAGGTCACGCCGTGAAACGACGATGGCGCAAGACGATTTTCCCAGGTCGACTGCCCGTCGTAGTGGGTATGGACGTCCACAAAACCGGGCGTCACCAGCAGGCCCTTGGCATCGATTTCCTGAGTCGCCGTGCCGCTCACCTGGCCAATCGCTGCAATCCGCCCGTCTTTCACCGCCACGTCGGCTGCCTTCGGTGGGTTGCCCAACCCGTCATGCACGCTGCCGCCCCGGATGATGAGATCGTAGTCCGCCATGTAGCCCCCTCTATCGCACTTGGTCAATGGAATACCCTGAGCTTACCCCTCTGCACCGTCCGGCGCACAGAACCCGCGCAGCCCCCCGTTCCAAAGCCTCGCAGGCCGCGCCAATCAGCGTCGCCGGTATCACGCAATGCGTTGAACCCCAGGCAGGCTGTAGCGTCGCCCGATTAACGCCGCGCCTGGCTCATAGAGTCTCCAGCTAAGCGAGAACGGCCCTTCGGGCGCGGGCAACCAATTAGCCCGTTCGGAAGGCCGCGTTGGGGCGTGCGCCTGCAAAGCAATGGTCACACTGCCATCAGTGTCCCTGTGCAGCCCTGGCGTGCGGTCACCCACTTTGTAGCGCTGCGCTGGGTTTTCCACGAAAAATGCGCGGCCATCCGGCATGTCCTCATACATCGAGAGCGACCAGAAGCCCGACACAGGCAGATCGGCCGGCACGCGCAACCGATAGCTCGCACTGCCAGACAGGCGTGCCCCTTGATCATCGATATACGCCGACGCGTAAATCGCCTCTTCCCGCGGCAATGCGCCCAATCCCCCGAGCGCAATGCGTGCGCGATAGGCGTGATCGCTACCAAAGCGACCGATATGGTCCAGGCCCGACATCCAACCGGGGCCGATCAGGCGGCGATACGCCGGGTTGGGCGTCTGCAGGGATTGGCGCAAGACGGGCAACAAGCGCCGCCAGGCAGACTGCACCGGTCCATCCAGCCGCGCCCAGCTATCGGACTCGCCAGGCGACAGGCCCACGAATTTCAGCTTCTCCTGAAGTTCAGCGTCACGCGCAAGGACTGGATTGCGACCGAGCGCCTCGTTGACAAAGGCCAGGAATCGCTGTGGATCCTGTTCATTCGGCCTGGTGGCCCAGGGCCGCCTGACCAGCGGCGCGCGCAACTGCATCGCGTCCTGAAGCACCCTGACCGCGGCCACGTCGTCAGGTCCGTCGACCAGGACGCGTGCCAGCATCCAGACATCATCACAGGCGAGCCGCAGCGGTTCCACGCCTGCGGGAGGTTCGCCTGCCCAACGCTGCGATGCAATCCAGAGCGTGCGCGCACCGCCCCCTGAGGTGCGCCGTGACAGACAGGCCTCGTTGTCGGTAAACGGATTCATGCAGGCCAGGCTCCAGTACCGCTCGCCAAACGCAGGCAAGGACAGGAGTACCGGCCCGGCGGAAAGATCCAACCAGGCGCTGGTGTAGAGCGTGTCATTGTTGGGGCGCGTGACCCCGCGATCACGGGCGGTGAGCAGCGAACGTGCATGCCCAAGCGTATTCACAGGCAAGCGTCCTGAGACCGAACCCCCTGCCGTGGCCCACCATCGCACGCGGGCCAGATCATGCACCGCAAAAGCGTACCAATACGCCTGCGTGATGGCTGCATCCACCGCCTCGTCACGCTGTGCTTGCCCCCATACAACCGGGGTTATGACCGACGTCACCCCGAATCCCAGAGGCCACTGCAAGCACGTGCGACGTTGCGAAAAACGCTTGGAGCGATGATCAGCCACGCAGACTCCTCGAAGAACCCGTGTCCCTTAGCGATCCATGGGATCCGGGATAATGCCAGCGCATTCATGATCCGAGTCAAACCAAGCGCCGACCATCCCCAGGGAGACCCACCGTGAGCCAGACCACCCACCCCTCCTCGCCCAACACCCGCATTCTGTTCGTCAAGCGCCCCGATGGCTGGCCGGACGCGTCCTGCTTTCAGACTGAAGCGTGCCCCGAGCCCGAATGCGGCGCGCAGGACGTGGTGGTGCAAGCATTGTGGCTGTCGCTGGACCCGTATCTGCGGGGTCGGATGAATGCAGGCACGTCCTACGCGCCAGGGTTCGTGCTGGGCAAGCCGATCGTGTCGCGCGTGGTGGCGCGGGTCATCGCGTCGCGCAACGACCGCTATCGTGAAGGCGACTATGTCTGGGGTTTTCTGGACTGGGCCTTGCGCATGGTGGTGCCGCGCGGCGAAGGTCTGTATCGGATCGATCCGGCCCTGGGGCGTCCTAGCCTGGCGATTTCAGCACTCGGCATGCCTGGCCTGACCGCGTGGGTTGGCGCGATTGAACTCGGCAAGCCTACGCCGGGCGACACGGTTTATATCTCCTCTGCCGCAGGCACGATCGGACAACTCGCCGGCCAGTTTGCCAAACAGACCGGTGCGCGGGTGATCGGCTCGGTGGGCAGCGATGACAAGCGCGATTTCGTGGTGAAGCACTGCGGCTATGACGCGGCGTTCAACTACAAGACCCGCAACATGGACGAAGCCCTCCAGGAACTGGCTCCCAACGGGATCGATGTGTATCTGGACAATGTGGGCGGCACAACGCTTGAAGCCGCCCTGCGCCATGCCAACGTCGGCGCGCGCTTCCCGATCTGCGGCATGATCTCGCGCTACAACGAAACGACCGACCCCGGGATTCGCGGCATGCAGCTGATGGTGTCCAAGCGCATCCGCATGACCGGATACATCATCAACGACCATGTGCACAAACTGCCTGCCTATCAGCAGCGTGCAGCGCAATGGTTTCGCTCAGGGGCCATGCAGTTTCACGAAGACATTGTGCACGGCATCGAACAGGCCCCGGCTGCACTGATCGGCATGATGCAAGGCGAAGCGATGGGCAAACGCCTGGTCCAGGTCGCCGCGGCCTAGTCAGGCCACCATCCAGTAAGATCGGCCGGCCTGCCTGCCCCGAGCAGTACGGGCCCCACTCACAATCCATCAGGAGACCCCCATGTTCAGTCACGTCATGCTCGGTGTGAGCGACCTTGAAGTGTCACGCAAGTTCTACGATGCGCTCCTAGGCACACTGGGTCTTGGGCCCGGCGTGGCCAACAAGAACCGCTACTTCTATCGCAGCCCGGGTGGCACCTTCGCAATTTCCACGCCGATCAACGGCCAGCCAGCCACCTATGGCAATGGCAGCACGCTCGGGTTCTCCATGGCCTCGCCCGAGCAGGCCGATGCCTTTCATGCCGCCGGTGTGGCCAATGGCGGCACCACCTGCGAAGACCCGCCGGGCTATCGCGAAGGACCCGCTGGCAAGATTTTTCTCGCCTATCTGCGCGACCCCGACGGCAACAAGCTCTGCGCCCTGCACCGTCCGGCCAAGTAATCCGCCCCGCACGCACCGCATCCCGATCAGCGCAGGAGCCCGCCCTCATGAAAGCTGCCGTCTTCCATGGCCCACGCGACATTCGCTTCGAGGATGTCCCAAGGCCGGTGCTCAACGAGGGCGAAGCGCTCATGCGCATTCGGGCCTGCGGTATTTGCGGATCCGACCTGCACACCTATCGTGAAGGCCTGTTCCTGCAGTTGGGGCTGCCACTGGAACAGGGCCGCATCCTGGGCCATGAATTCAGCGGCGAAATCGTCGAAGTCTGTGGTGAGATGCCCGATGTACAGGTGGGCAGGCGCTACACCACCGTGAGTGTGGGCGGCAATGCCGAGTTCTTGCGCATCACACCGCAGATTGCCAGCCGGATGATCCCCATTCCAGACCATCTGAGCTTCGAGGAGGCTGCCACCACCGAGCCCCTCGCCACGTCCTTGCACGCGGTTGAACTGGCCGATCCGTAAGACGATCAGGTTGTGGTGGTGATGGGCGCCGGGATCATCGGTCTGGGCGTGCTGCAATGCATTCGGGCCCGATCGAACGCACGGGTGATCGTGGTCGATCTTTCTGCCCGCCGCCTGCAGCTGGCGCGTGAGCTGGGCGCGCATCTCACCATCAATGCATCGCAAGAGGACGCTGTGGCGCGGCTCAAGGCCCTGTATGGCGACAGTGCACTCAGCCTGCTCGACACCGCCGAAAGCGGCATTGATACAGTCTTTGATTGCGCGGGCGCCACGGCGCGCTTCCAGGGCACCACCGTGCTGGAGCAGGCAATCAGTCTGGTGCGTCAGAACGGCAAAGTAGTGGTGGTGGCCGTGTTTGAACGCAAGATCGAACTCGACGTCAACGCTGTGGTGCGCAAAGGCGTGCAACTCCTGGGCTCATGGGCCTGGACGCCTGCGGATTTTGTGCAGTCGATGAAACTGATCAGCAGCGGCAAAATCGACCGCAAGCCTCTGATCACCCATCGATTCGCCTTGGAAGAGGCCTCACAGGCCTATGAAACGCAGATGCAGGCCAATGAGGCCATCAAGGTGGTGCTCACCCCCTGAGCCCTGGGCAAAATCTGAGCGGGTCATGGCCCGCTCGTCAGGGCCGGCCAGGATTTCGACCAAAGGCGCGGGCACCTGCAAAGACCGCGCGATCGCCCAGTCGCTCCTCGATGCGCAGCGCCTCGTTCCACTTGGCCATGCGCTCACTGCGCGCAAACGATCCCACCTTCAACTGACCCACCTGCCAGCCGATCGCCAGGTGCACGATGCTCACGTCCTCTGTCTCGCCTGAACGTGCCGACACAATGGCCGCATAGCCTGCCGCCTGCGCCGCCCGCCAGGCCTGCAGGGTCTCGGTGAGCGTGCCGCGCTGGTTCGGTTTAAGCAGCACCGTATTGGCTGCGCCCGCCTGCGCCGCCTCCTTCACAAGCGATGCGTGCGACACGAGGAAGTCATCGCCCACCACCTGCACACGCGTGCCGGCTGCCTGTGTGAAGCGGGCAAAGCCAGCGGGATCGTCCTCGGCGAGCGGATCTTCAATGGAGGCGATCGGGTAGCGATCGAGCCAGCGCAACAGCAGCTCGCTCAAACCATCAGAGTCGAGTGTGCGAGCTTCAAGACCCAGCGTGTAGCGCCCTGCCCGACCAAATTCGGATGCGGCAATATCCAGCGCGATCGCCACCTGCTCGCCTGGGATATAGCCGGCACGCTCGATGGCTGCCACCAGGGTTTCGAGTGCCTGTTCATTGGTGGTGAAGTCAGGCCACCAGCCGCCTTCATCGGCCACCCCCATGCGCGACCCGCGCACAGCCATCAGCTCACCTGCGGCGCGGTACACCTCGGCGGTCCACTCCAAGGCCTGAGCAAAGCTGTGTGCACCAGGGCACACCACCATAAAGTCCTGCACATCCACCCGACGCCCGGCGTGTGCACCGCCACCGAAAATCTGAATCTGAGGCATGGGCAGCAAATACGCCCGGGTACCACCCAGGTATGCGTACAAGGGCACGGCATGGCTCGCCGCCGCCGCATGCGCTGCCGCCATGGACACTGCAAGCGTCGCATTGGCACCCAGGCGCGACTTGCTCTCGGTGCCGTCGAGTGCGATCAGCCGCTCATCAAGCTGTGCCTGCTGATCAGCTGGCATGCCGCATACCGCTTGGGCGATTTCACCATTCACGTTGGCAACCGCCCGAAGCACATCCAACCCTCCTTGTGTCAGGCCGCCATCGCGCAGCTCGAGCGCCTCGCGCGTGCCGCGGGAGGCACCCGCCGGCACGATGGCGCAACCCGTGGCGCCGTCTGCCAGCTTGACCTCAGCTTCCACCGTAGGTCGCCCTCGACTGTCCCACACACGTCGCGCATGCACCGATCGAATTGTTGTTGGTCTCATCGCAGTCTGACTCCTGGATCAGAAAGGCTGGCCCGTCAGCAGCGCTTCTCGCCAGCTGTCCCGGACATCACGCAATTGTCTGACGGGGCCGCGCAGCAAGCCCGTCGCGACACGCCGAACCATTGCCTTGAGCGATGCATCAGTTACATACTCAACCGGCGACTTGCCATCTACACGCGCAAGCAAAAGCCCGGGCAACAGGGCGGCTGCGCGCGCCTCGATCGACTCGCCGGGCTCCCAGTCCACAAGGCCGAGATAGCCCTGAGACAGCACATCAAAGGCCGACAGAAAGTCTTCGCGCGCAGACCCGTTCCATAGGCATTTGAGCAGCAGGTGATTCAGACAGAACGCCAGATCAAACGCCGGATCGCCCCACCATGCGCATTCCGCATCAAGCAGCACGGGCCCCTCAGGCCCGATCAGGATATTTTTTGGGCTGACATCGCCGTGCACCAGAGCACATCGCGTTGTACGCGTGACCTCCACCAGCTGTTGCAACGCTTCGGACAGGTCCGGGTGTCGGCGGGCTGTGGCCACCAGATAGGGCTCCAGCCGGATATCGAAAAAGATATCGTCAGTGGGAAACGCTTGGGCCAAGGCTGGTCGTGCCGCCGAGAAGCGGTGGAT